>CADBQY010000215.1 GCA_902796885.1 uncultured Planctomycetota bacterium | reverse complement strand
TGTCATTTCCGATCTGACCAGCACGTACAAAGAAGCGTACGACGCCATTCTGCAGCAGAAGATCGACAATATCGTCGAAGAGCTTTCGGATATGACCTACGACGATTTCGCATCGAGCACGACCGTCGTTTCCAATCCGACCTCCGACTACGCGGGAATGACCTACGCTCAGGCGACCGCGGCGATCTACGCCGAAGAGTACGCGAAATGGCCACAGCCGGGAAGCGCCGAGTGGGAAGCGGGCTACGAGGAAATTTACGACCTGCTCTACGATCAAAAATTCGAGAGCTACTACGAACAGTACTGGGAAGAACTCCGTCCCGAATACACCCACGGCGGCGTCGTCGATTACATCGGACTGGCGAAAGCCGCTGTGGCCAAAGCCGAGGCGACTATTGCCGACGAAGCCTACGACGCGACCGAAGAATGGGCGTTCCGTCAGCTTTTCGAAGCGGATCTGCGCGCCGAAGAGGAAGAGACCGGAGCGATCCGCGAAGAGCTTCGTCTTCTCTCGGATTCGGAGTTGCGCGAGAAATATCTCGCTTACTACACCGCCAAGCATCCGGAAATGACCGAGTCGGAAATCGCCCGCGTCGTCAACCTGGCGCCGGTACTGCGGATGATCAACGAACTGGTCGACTATCAGCTTGAACAAGACGCCCAGACGCTCGCCGACGCGGCGCGCAGCGCGACCGGCTCGATTTCCGAAGACGCGGAAACCGTCATCAAAGAGCGGACGCGCCAACGGATGCTCAGCGAAGTGGCCGCCGAAGACACGCTTTATACGAATTATCTCCTGGCGGAACTCGAATCGGCGCTCACCACCTATCATACGGGCGAGATTGCCGACTGGCTCGACCAGCCGGACTATAAATTCGATCCGACCGGCCAAACCACACGCCGCGAAGGACTCCTGAACCAGTACACCGAATACCTGCGCAGCACGAAACGTTCGTCTCTTAACAAGACGATCACCACTTCGGTCAAAGAACTGCTGACGAACCTCAAGTATTATCCCGAAGAGTACTGCGACCAGTTCAGCTCGATGAAAGACGAGACGCTCGACGAAGCGTACGGCGCCTTAATCCGCCAGTTCTACGTCGACTCGCGCGGCGATTTGAGTGAACAGGCCGAAGCGGACTGGGAAGAAGCCGTGGCCGGCGCCTCCCGGTTTGAGAAGATCTGGACGCTAACCTACTACGCGATCGACGAGACCGCCGATGACACGATCTCCACGATTGTCAAAGATTATCTTCTCGATCAGTACAAACGAAGCGACGACTACCAAAATGAAGTCAGCGCGATCGCCGCCGAATATGACGCGGATTACTATCAAAGCTACTACGCGATGAACTTCGAGGAACTGACCGAGGCCTATCGCGGAATCCTGATCTCCCGTTTCGGCGACTCCGACGACCTTGACGCCGCGATGGCCGAAGTGGCCGCCGATACGGCCGCAAATCGCGCGCTGATGGCCGAAGCGCTCGCGAAAAGCGATCTTTCGGCCGATTACCGCGATTACTGCTACAGCGTTCGTTCCGGCGAAGTGGACGAGAAGAATTCCGAAACCGACCGTCTCCTGCAGGGATATTCCGACGCGGTCTCCGAGAACTTCAAGACCTACTACGCCATGAAATTCTCGGACCTGATCCAGTCATACATTCAGTATCTGATGGAGCGGTACGACTACACCGAAGAGGAAGCCGCCGAGAGAGCCGCGTATTATTCCGAAGAGTATATCAGCGACAGAATCACACTCTCTTATCAGATGGCGACCTATTACGCCCAGCAGTCGACCAATTACGACGTGACAAAGGCGGGAACATTCAATTTGGCCTTCGATCTGCAACTCTGGATCGGCTACGCGAACATGTCCGTCACCGGTCTCGACATGGACACCATCGTCGACAACGCCGCCGAATCGGCCATCGAGACAGTCAAAGAAACGTACAAAGATTCGATGTACGCGACGGTCGATCTATTGGCGGTCGCGCGGGACGTCGATTCGGCTTCCCTAGAGGAAATGATTCAGGCGCTCGCCGAAAAACGCGCGGAACTGAAATACTCCGGTCTGGCGCAGGAAGAGGCCGACGCTGCCTTCTCGAACATCATCTACAACGCGATTCACTCCTATACAGGTGACACGTTCAAGATGAACGAGTATTCGCTTCTCGACGGCCAAACGAGCGACATCGCCGTCGACGTCAATATTCCGGACCTCTTTGAAACGATCTTCACCAAATGGATCACTTATAAAGAGCTCAACCAGGCCAAAGAAGAAATTCGCGTCGGCTACGAAACCGCCTGGTTCAACGCCCTGCGTCCCTCCGTTGAGGAAAAATATCACGATATCTACTGGGACGAACTTGTCTCCAGATTCACAGACGGCGACGGCAATATTGACGAATGGTCGCTCGAACAGGCGGTTCAGGCGGCGATCGACACCGAGACGACCAAGGAGGTCGACGAACAGATCACCGCGCAGGCCGAAACCGAACTCGACACGGCTCATATCGCCGACCTCACCGCCCGCTACCTGAGCGACGAGACCGTCATTCTTGACCAGACCGTCACGGTCAATCTGAACGAGATCAACGCGAGCGCCAAAGCGATCGTACCGATTCTTCTCGACGCCGAACTGACCACGGAGGCGTGGCAGTTGGTCGACGCCGAAACCGATCGACTCATCTCGCTGCGTGTGCAACACGACTTGGGAGTCTGGCAGAGCGCCGACTCCTCCGACGCGGAAAAAGCGGAAGTCGAGGATCACGCCAATTCGGTCCTCTCCGGCGTCACGGTCCGCGATCTGGCCGAACAGGACATGATCGACCGCGAAAACTACGACGACGACGCGATTCACGAGGAGGTTCAGTCGTCGATCATCTACGACGGCCTCTATTCCACCTACTGGAACCGCTACAGCGAAAGTTACCGCGAATCTCTGGGCAAGGAATGGTCTTACCTCGATTTGGCCGCCGACGACGAAACGACGTTCCAGGCCAACGAATTTTCGCCCTGGTTCGAGATGACCTACGCCGATATCTGCGCCTATCTGACAAGCGCCTATGCCGAGCAGTACCCCGAGCTTTCCGAAGCGGAAATTCAGAACATGGTCAAGGGAACGATGCTCGATTGGGTTCTCGTTCCGGACGCGATCCACGCGCTGACGATGAAACAGGTCGAAAGTTCCGCCGATCTGGTTATGTACGGCGACGTCTACGAAGAGATGTACGAAAAGTACGCCGAGAGCGTACGCGACACGATCTACGATTCGATCCGTGACGTCTACTATGACCCTCTTTACCAAAAGTTCCACGACACACTCCACGACAAATATTACCCGGACGAGTACACCAACGCCGTCGCCAATCTGACGGAGACGCTCAACTCGACCTATGCCGACGAAGTCGCCAAAGCCGCCGAAGAAGCGGGAATGTCAAAAGACGATTATATCGCCAAGGTGATCGAAGATCTCGACAACGGCGTTCAGCCCGAATGGCTCCCCGAAGGAACGACGCTCACCAGCGCCAAGAGCGCCGCCGAGACCGCCACGGAAACCCGGATCACGTCCTATGTCAACTCGCTGATCCGCGGAATAGCCGACTCTTACGTGATCAGTACGGACGCTATTGACACCTATACCCGCGAAAAGATCGACGAGCTGATCGAGGAGATGATCTACGACATCATCGAAAACGACCCGATCTACATCGCGAAAAAAGCCGACATCGTCGGCCGAGCCAACGCGGTGATGGAATACAATCTCCAGTATCTGCGCGGCGAAGGAAACGGCATCTACTTCACCACCTATACCGCGGCGTTCGACGAAACGGACAACGACTCGGTCTATTCGAACGGAATCGTCAACGCCCGGCGAGACGGAAACAACCAGAAGTATTATATCGGGATTCCGGCCACGAACATCAGCGGAGGCACCCTCTCGCTCGACGTGATGTGGGAAGGAAACCTCAACGACACGGAGTACATGAACGTCGCGATCACCCCGGTCATCAAGACCGAAGACAACGTTCGGGTGCTCGATATCGGCAAAACCGCCAACGCAATCATTAACGCCTTCACCAACGCGGTCGGTGAATTCGCCGACTGGAACGACGGCATGTTCGACTCGGTTCAGGCGGTTAACGTCACCGGCCGGCAGGCGCTCTTTGAGGGAACCGATTGGGATTGGAAAAACTACAGCGTCAGCGTGGGAAGCGGAAGCACTCTCGCCGATGCGATCGAAGGCTCGACTTACTGGAAAAATAATTACGTCATCTTCGAGGTCACGTTCCAGGGTGGCGCTCACGACTCGAGAATCTCCGTCTATTTCAACGACGACAATTCGACCCTGGCCTACGCGATCGACAACGACTACTATGAAGTCCTCACCGCGCTCAAAGACAACGCCGCGGTAAAAATCAACGACGTCGACATCGAGCTGGCCGCGCGCGTCCACGACCTTCTGGCCACACGCGTTTCCGGTTCGGTTTATTACGATGACTGCATGGCCGCGCTGGCAACCCTCTATTCAGGGCTCGACGGCGAATCGACGCTCGGCGAACTGGTTTCGGAACTCTATTCCGGCGAAAGGACCATGACAACCGCGGTTTTCAACACGTTTCAGCGGGTGACGAACAATATCGGTTACAGTCAATACGACTTCTATCAGGACATCAAGGGACTTCTGGACGACGAAGTTGTCCGTCAAGGAAACGCGCCGCACCTTTATGAAATTTTAAGCTATGTCACCGACGGCACCTATGCCAGCGGCACGTTCACGAACTTCTATGATCTGTTCCGTCACTTCTACGTTCCGCGTCAGGAAGATGAAGATCCGAAATCGCACGCGACCGTCATCAACGCGGAAAACGAAGTCAGTTGGGACAACGATTCCTGGCTTTCGGAAAATGTCGACACGGCCTACAACGATCTGAACGACATTCTGAATCCCGACGCCGACGTTCTGAAGTACGAGTACATTCTGGCCGAGTCGCTCACCGGCAATCGCGGCCTGCGCCAAATTAACGCCACCGTCGGCATGAACGACAGCGGCAACGTGGTCGTTGTCTGGCAGCAGCAGCAAAAAATGAGCGGCTACAAAATCACGGTGAACGACGACGGCACCTATTCTTACAAGTCGGACACCAGCCGCACCGAAACGATCCACGGCGACTCGATCGCCCAAGCCGGTAAGCTCTCGACCCAGACGAAATGCACGCAGATTTATCTTCGCAGTTTCATCGAATCGACCGACTATGCCGGCGCGCGGGTCACCAGTCTCCGCCTGCCGAACGGCGAAATCGTCTCGGACGGCGGTACGGTCGCTTCGGCCACCAAAGACCTGGTCGTCACCTTTACCGAGAATCTCCAGACCACAACCGCCGGTTATCCGAAGGCGCACGCGGTCGACAATCCCGACAACTGGCGGGTTCTTAAAGACGGCGTCCTTCTTCAGAACGCGATCGAAAGCATCTCGTTCAGTATGAGCGCCTCACGTTTCTTTGCCGAAGAGAGCGACGACGAGCGGATCAACGGAAGCGACAACAATCCCGACTCGCTCATCTACGGAAGCAACCAGTACGAAGCGGTCATCACGTTCAAAGACGGCTATGAGCTGACCGAAGGAAGCTACACGCTCGTGGCGACCAATATGATTCACGATATCGCCGGCAACGCGATCAACAGCAACGGCAACTCCATCAATAAGACGGGTACCGTCACCGGCCGCGACGGGTTCAATACCGAGATTTCGTTCACGGTCGTTCCGCTCGACGCGCCTCTGGCGTTCGGCGAAATCGAAAACGAGGATTTCGGCTCCTGGTCGGCGGAAAAGAAGGTCGACGACACCGTCGGCGAAAACACCGCGCAGTGGACCACCGAACGATTGCTCGACGACGCCGAAAATTATACGGCCAACTCCCCTAACGCGGTGGCGAGCGACGCCGCGGGCAACTTTGTGACGGTCTGGACCCAGACGACGAAAAACGAAGACGGCGTCACGACCAGCGGCGGAATCTACTTCAAGGTCTTCCATCAGGAATACGTCGTCGATTCGGACGGTCTGCGTCAGGTAAAAGAGGTCAGCACTTACGAGTCTCAGGCGCTCTACTTCGAGCTGGAAGGCGACACCTACCGCTACTACTCCGACGACACGAAGGCGAACGAACTTCGGCTCGGGCGCGAAGGGGACGGTATCCCGTTCGACGAGTTCGACGTGCCGCGACAGGCTTCGGTCGCCATGGACGATCAGGGGAATTTCGTCATCGTCTGGGATATGCTTGCGGTTGACGATCAGCTTGGCTATACGCTCTCGCGCGACGTCTTCGCCCGCCGCTACACGCTGGCCGGACGCGAACTGGGGATCAACGGATTCTATCTGCCCTACCGGATCAATATCGAAACCGAAGAGAATCAGCAAAACGCCTCGGTGGCGATGGACGCCGACGGCGACTTCGTCATCGTCTGGGAAAGCTGGGATCAGGACGGCAGCGGCTGGGGCGTCTACGGACGCCGGTTCGACGACACGGGCTATTCGTTCGGGCGCGCCAACACGGTCGACATCCTGACGCTTTCGGGCACGTTCGCCGAAAACGGCAACTACATGAACATGACCTTTACCGACCTCGACGGCACCGAATACGAGATCAACGGGATCGTTCTTTCCGAAGCGATCACCAAGACGTGCGCCAACATCGAAGAGGCTCTCCTGGCGCTGAAAGACAGCGAGGGGAACTACGTCTTCCAGAACGGGAAAGAAGGAGCCGAATACGAGCAGTACGTCAAGGTCACCCGCCACGGAAACAACTCGGTCAATATCGAGTTCACAGGCTCGAAATACGGTTACACCGAAGTCGACGACTTCACCGCGGTCGTCTACGACGCTCCGGCGGTCGGTCGGACCGACGGCGGCGTAGTAAGCCAATCGCTCCGGGCCAACGTCGCGATCTACTCGCTCGGCGTCGAAGGAAAAGAGTTCTCGGTCAACGAAACGACGCTCGGCGATCAGCGGTTCCCCGCCATCGGAATGAATTCCGAAGGGACATTTATCGTGACTTGGACCGCCTGGGGACAGGACGAGGACGACGCCGTCGAATCGAATATCTACGCGCGGCAGTTCGTCTCGAACCACAGTCTGGTCAGCACGTCGGTCACCGTGACCACGCCGACCGCCAGCGGGAACATTAACGCCACGGTCGCCTCGCTCGACAATATCAAGAATCATGTCGGCGACTCGATCCGCGAGTACACCGGCGTGGCGTACGTCGGAATCGGCTCGCCGACGATCCGCACCGTGACCGAAGGGGACGTCGACACCACCACGAGTAGCGGCAGTTCAAGCGACGGCGAAAACGCCGAATACGGCACAGGGGAACTTCTGTCGACCGGCTACCATGTCCTGACCGCGGCGCACTTGCTATACGGCACGGGCGAAGCCGCCGAGTCGATCGATCCGAGCACGGTCTACGTTTCGTTCGTCAATACCGCAGGTGACGTCTTCACCTATACAGCCAAAGAAATCTACATTCATCCCGACTACGCCGGCAACTACCTGACTCAGGCCGACCTTGCCGTCATCGTTCTCGACGAGTGCGTCGACTCGAGTATCACGCGTTACGACATCTACCGCGACAGCGACGAGCTCGACCGGAACTTCACGATGGTCGGGTTCGGCGAGACGAGCCAAGTGGTCAAGGAGAACGAGCGCGTCGAAAACAACGATGACGACACCACGAATAACAACAATAACGACAACACGACGACCACGACCGAAACGATTGCCAGCAAGCATTTCGGCATGAACACGTTCGAGCTCTACGGAACCGATATCAGCGCGGGATACAACCACAACACGCTTCTTTTTGACTTTGACGACGGTTCGCGCAAGTACGACACGTTCGGCAACAGTTACAACGTGGTCAACCGCGGCCTGGGCGACAACGAGACGATGGCGGCGCTC
>CADBQY010000214.1 GCA_902796885.1 uncultured Planctomycetota bacterium | reverse complement strand
TTCGGTTGTCGTTTTCAGGACAATTTGAGTTTCTCTGGAATCAGGCGTTATATATTCTCTGAGGGTAAGAATGACAACAAGACAAGCGAGGACAGGTAAAATACTACTGGGAAATTTTCCTGTCCTCGTTTGTTGTGAATCAGACGGCGAGCTTTATCAAATTTCCGGATTTGACTCGGAGAATTCGCCCGGCTCTTCCGATTGACCGAGTGACATGTCAGCCTTTCCGGTTTGAATCGAAGCAAGGGGCATGGCAGAATCATTTGATTCAGATTTGGTGGTTTCCGATTCGTCCATCGTAGTCTTAATCTTCGAAAGGACATCGGGGAACTCGATGCCGCCGATTTCTTTCATCACCTCAAGAATCGGCGGGAGCGTCTTGGACATTTGATGGAGCCAGTTGGCGGTAGCAGTTTTTCCCTCGCCACTACCGGCTCCGTCCCAGACGACGACTTTATCAAATTTGATACCTGAAATTGCCTTTCCACTGGCGTTAACCAACTCATCAAAGTGGTCGAGCATCAGCATCTGAAATGCCTCTTTCGCGCCGCCGCAAGCTTTGATGATCTCGCGCAGACCCTCGCCCTTCTTTGCCAAAATTTCATATTGACCGCGAGCTTCGGCTTCGAGTTTGGCATAAATCGCTTTTGCTTCCCCCTCGGCTTCGATTCGGCGCTGTTCGGCAACCGCTTCGGCTTCGACGATCATTTTTGCCTTTTCGGCTTTTGCGGGAGCTTCGAGTTCTGCACGACGTTCCGCTTCGACTCGTTGGGCTTCAGCGAGAGCAGCTTGTGTTTGAGCCTTATGTTCCGCTTCGAGAACAAGTGCTTCTGCCTGTCGTTTGCGCGTTTCACCCATCTGGTACGCTTCGGCTTCCTTGACCTTTAGTTCTGCACCTGAATTCGCGATCAGTGCTTTTGCTTTGTTTTCACCGTCAATGGCGCAGGCA
The DNA here is from genome assembly GCA_902796885.1 of uncultured Planctomycetota bacterium. Lineage (GTDB taxonomy): Bacteria > Planctomycetota > Planctomycetia > Pirellulales > Thermoguttaceae > RUG695. The sequence continues at coordinate 8,605 of CADBQY010000214.1, read as the reverse complement.
TCGGCATCGGCCAACTTGATACGCATATCCCGTTCGGCTTGCTTGATATCTGACTCTTTTTGATAAGCTGCGGATTGTTCTCCAACCATTCGGATTTTTTCGAGTTCAGCGATACGAACGGCCTGCTCCTGATTGATTTCGGATGTACGGACAAGTTGTTCACGTTCCGCTTCGCGAGTACCGATAACCTTAAATTTTTGTGCGTTGGCAACCTGAATCTCTTTTTGCTGTTCCGCTTCGGCAACGCGGATTTCACCCATCCGTTCGTTATCAGCCACGTCGCCGCGGGCTTTCTGGATAGCTTCAGAAGCGGCTTTCTGACCTATCGCTTCAATGTAACCGGACTCATCAGTGATATCGGTAACATTGACATTGATCAAAACCAGTCCAATCTTGCGTAGTTCCGGTTCCAGCGAGGTCTGAATATTCATCAGGAATGCGTCGCGATCCCGGTTGATCTCTTCGATTTTCATGGATGCGATTACCTGTCGTAATTGACCAAAAATTATATCTTCAGCCTGCTTGGCAATCGCTTCTTTTCGAAGACCAAGAAGACGGATGGCTGCGTTTTGCATCAACTCCGGAGTCGTGCCGATTGCGATTGAAAAGACACTTGGTACGTTAACCCGGATATTTTCCATCGAAAGAGCACCTCGAAGGGGAATTTCGATCTGCATCGGCTCCAGACTCAGAAACGCATAATCTTGCAGAACCGGGATGATAAACTTTGCGCCGCCATGGATACATTGCGCGGTCTTGTTTTCATGCGAGCGTCCATAGATGACCATAATTTTATTACTCGGACACCTTTGATATCGCTTAATGAAGAAGAGAAGAATCGAGACAAAAATAAATACCGTAATCACTGCGGCCATCCCGATATAACTTTGCGCAGAGTCTGCAAAAATTACTGAAGTCATCATATTTCCCTCTTGGTCGCGAAAACGTTATCGTTGTCAATTCGAAACAAACCGGAACTTATCTTCAAACGGACGGAAAGAATGCGAGTTGATTTATTTCTCCTCCGTTCTCCTTACCTATTTTACCAACATTTCTATTTTACTCAAGAAAAATCTGAAATTTTTGAGATGGGTTTCTTGATTCTGAAGTCGTTTTCGGTTAAACAATAGACTATGAGAGTTACTTATTAGATTTTACGGAAATGAGCAAGAATGGAGTGGAAAATGGCTGACCTGCTAAAAGAACGGTCGGTTACAAGGGAACGTCAACTTGACGGGGAAAAAGCATTCGCCTTTATGAATGCCGTTCTCGATCATTCAGGAGATATCCTGGCTTTCCTGGATGCCGACAAAAGACCGATGATTTGCGGTAAAAATATCACATTTGAGCAGATATTTCGGACTCCTTCTGATATCTGTCCGGTCAATGATCAGGATGGAAATCTTATCGGTTTTATAGTTCGCGAAAAAAAAGCCCGTGAAAATGATCGTGATTTCCTGACGGGAACAGTTGGACGCGGCCGCCTACAAGAAGAGTTTCGTCGGAGAATTGATTCTTATTCGTCTGAGAGTGAACTAACTTTGGTATTTATCGATTTGGATCGGTTTAAACCGGTCAATGAGCGTTTTGGTCACCTTGTCGGGGATCAGGTACTCTTTCAGTTCGCCGTGCTCTTAAAGAACACGTTCCGTTCCGATGACTGCGTGGCACGTTACGGAGGAGACGAGTTTGTCATTCTCTGTAATTGTCCAGTAGCAGTTGTTAAAGAACGAATCAATCAATTTCGTCATCGTCTTTCAGAGCTTTTAATCGAGGTGACATATCCGGACTGTCACATGAACAAAGAATTCATCACTCTCAGTTTTAGTTACGGACTAACCACTATTATTCCTGATGACACGTTTCAAAATGCGTTGAAACGTGCGGATTTGGAACTTCTTCGGATGAAGAGATCTAAATAACTCTCTTTAAGACGTCCCATTTTACCTACTTTAGCGTCGTTGTTGTCGTGTCTTCGGGTTTATGATGAAATTGGACGTGAGTAAAAATACGACTATTCTATTCGACTAAATGAATATTCAGAGAATCATCTCATTACATTAACCATATACTTAACAGATGATTCTAACATGGGTGGCATTTTTGATAAAAGAGAGAAAGTTTAACGATTTTGCTGAATATTCCGGCAACATGTGACGATCTTAAAGATTAGAGGAAGTAAAATTTAAGTTTAGGCCAAAAGATGATGGGGTGAAGCCTGGGGCTTAGTTTTCAGATCCTGACTTCATACCTATTAACAACAAGGATGTAAAAATGAGAAAAAGTGTTATAAGTCGCAGTCGAAAGCAGCAGTTTAACCGCCTCCTCTCCAGACTTATTGTCGGAGGCGTTCTCCTGTTCCAAGGAACCGGATTTATTACGAGTCCGGTATGCGCCGACGAACCGGTTTCTCGAAATAGGGATGTGACTTCGTTCGTAGGAACAACCAATATTTCAGACACATCCTATAACTATGGATTGTATGGGACTCCGCTGAATCAAACAGTCAACATCTATGGAGGAGTCAGTTCGATAGTCGGAAAACTGACTCCTGAATCAACTTCACTCAATCCAGCCGAAGCGGTTTCGATGTCGATGAATTCTGGTTCTGCATTTCGTATCGGACTCGATAATTCCGACGTATCATCAAAAGGCTATCTCTATATTTCCGGTCCGTGGGGATCGACTAATACATCGACCCTAACGGCATCATCAGGTTCGGCTATTCATGTCGGAACTTATGGTTCCCTGATTGTGGGGTATAGTGAATCGGATGATAAAGGAGTCGGCAAGCTGAGCATTAATCAGGGTGCAACTCTTGTTAATAACGGCTTGAGCTCAACCGATTTTTCCGGAGTGGTCGTTCTCAAAGACAGCCAGGTTCATTTTGGTGAAAGTGAAAGTGCTACGGCTCTGACTGATTATTATTCAGGTTCCGGCATTTTTCGCAATTTCGGCATCGTTAACATTTACAACGGCGTAGCCGGAAGCGACGCGTTCGTCGTTTCGAACTACATAGATCAGGAAAATACCTATGGGCGTGGCGTTTTAAATGTAAGCGGCAACGCTCTTCTCGGTTCGTCGGATACCGTTCTTTATGGTACCGTTCGTATTGGGGGAGACCTGGATATTTCATCGGCGTCTTCGAACGCACTTTTCGGAACCGTCAGTACAGTTAGCGTTGGAGGTCTTGCCTCGATCTACAACGATAACGCGACGACCGGTAGCGATCTGAAAATCAATAGTACAGGAACGACGGTCGGAGGCCTTTGGGTAAAACGATTTGCCGATACCGAAGGTAACGCGACGGGTGGAGCGCTTTCGATCGGTGGCAATTCCGATACGGTTGCTGTATCGATATTGAACGTCACCGGGCTTAAGGAAAAATTCCTGGCTGACGGAACACGCTCAGAAACAGGTCTTTATGACGTTAAACTTGGGCGTAATCTTAGTAACTACGGAACGATCAACTTAGACGATGTCGACGGGAGTGGAATAATCTTTACAGGAGCCTCCGCCGTTGGAGATTCGGAACAAGTCGTTGGACTTCATAACAGATCGATTGGCAAGATAGTTGCCGACGGCGACCTTCATCTCTACGGGGTCGATGAGAACGCCTCTATTTCAGGACATTCGGCCTTGTCGATGACGAACCAAGGGAGCATCACTGTTAAGGGGGAACTGGATGTCGATTCTGCTTCAGAAATTTCACTGACCAACTCTGGGACTATTTCAGCCTCGTCTATGACCGTTGACGATCAGCTGATGGTAGACAATGAAGTGAACGGTAAATTTGAAACAACAGAGGTTAATCTGGTCGGTGGTTCCATCAATAATTCCGGGACTTACACTTTTAATAAGATGAATCTTTCGGATGGAAGTCTTCGCGGTACATATACTGGAGCGATCGAAACTGTCGGCACTCAAGTGACTCAACCTAAGGTTAGTGTTACGGGTATGATCGATCTTGACGGAACGACCGAGTTCGTTCATGAAACGGGGGATGACCAACTCGAACTGACGATTACGGGAAACGGCGGATTTAACGGAAAGGATAACAGTCTCACGTTTACCGACACTGCGGTAAATAATGTCGGTTCGCTGAGCACATCCGCTCTCACGGCGCAGAATATTAACTTCAACGGAAATTCAGCTTATATCTATTCCGGAACCGGCGCCAATATCCTCAATGGTAACGTGAGTTTCGATGATAATGCGTCTTTGACCGTCGGCACTGACGATCCGCTTACTATCGCAGCAGGGAAAACGCTGACAATGGGGAGCGCTGACCACTGTTCGAAACTGATCTTTAATATCGACAGTGCCGACGAGACTCCCTTGATCACGCTCGCTCCGGAGGGCTCTTCAAGTGCCGCGGCAGATATCCATTCCGACATCATCGTCACGGACTCGTACAAGAGCTATGTTCGAGGGACTCGTGAGATTACTCTGATCAAGACGTCGAATGCCGATTCGGTCTATGACATTAATTCCATCAACCTTTCCGGAACGGACTCGAACAATACGCTATTTGTTTCCCATCAGGGACGCGTTTCGGACGATAAAACGAGTTATTTGCTCGATATCACTAACAAAGGGTTCAGCGATTTCGCAACGACGGTAAACCAGCGAAATGCCGCCGGTTACATTGACAGTATTCTTCGTTCTCCCAATTCTATCTCCGAAGAACTGGGCAATTTTATTACCGATGTAATGGATTTGGACGCCGATACCGATCCTGCTGCGGTCGGGCGTGTTCTTGATGCGCTATCCGGTGCGAATCGTGCCAATGCACTGATGCTCGCGATGAGCGATCCATGGCAGTATTCATTCAATCAACTAGGATGGCAGACTCATCGGAACTATACGCCCGAATGCGAAACCTGTAGCATGACCTGTCGCGGTCAAATGGAATATGAGACGGAATATTACGATGGGGGGATGATGTACGGCGGTTATCCAGGTGCTTCGGTCTTTGGATATAACGAGTCTGTACCGAACACTGTTTGGGCAGCCGCGCACACGACCTCGTTCAATGCCCGTGATGATGATAATTGCGATAAGTATGGAATTACCAATACAGGTATTTCGATCGGGTACGATGTGCTCAATGCCGCAGACACCACTCTCGGATTGACATTCGATTATTCCCAGCCGTTCCTTTACAGTTCGTGGAAGGATGTCAGTCAACACATCGACCAGAGTAATTTTAACCTGGGACTTTACGGTCGCCGTGATTACTATAACGGATTCTCTCTCAGCGGTTATGTTGGCTTTGGTCTTCAGCACTTGAACAGCAAACGGGACGTCCGAATGTTCAATATCGATGAAGACCTGACAGTCGTCGATGCCCTTGGAACGGGAAACTGGTATCGAACAGGCACCAACGGCCATTCTTTTGCCGCTGCGGTGAAGATCGCCCGAGATCTGCCCGCTTACGGTTGGTTTGTGGTTCGTCCGATGGTTCAGTTCGACACTCAGTCGGCCTGGATTGACGCGAGCGAGGAATACGGTAATGCCATTGCTCTCAACTATCATAAGACCGATTGGAACAGGACTTTCGTTCGTGGTGGTTTTGAGACGGAAAAGAACACTCAGTTCTGTCGGCTGACAAGTCGTTTCCTCTATGTCCAACAACTCGGCGGAGATTCCGCACCTGAAATGACCGCCTCGTTTGTTGGCGATACCACCGGAAATGAGATGAAAATCTATGGCGTTGATCTTGGAGAAAAGTACTTTAACGCCGGATTTGGAGCGGTCGGTTACTTGGACTGTACATACCGGTGGGCACTAAGCGGCAACTATGACTTTGCAGCATCCGAGCAATCCGTTGCCCATACCGGCACTGTCGCTCTGAGCTACTCCTTCTAATCGGAAAGAATCTCAAACCTATCTAACCTTGGACAAAGGCTTGTACGGAAGTACAAGCCTTTGTCCATTGCCGTTTATCCAAGATTCGGAGTGAGAGTTTTTTCGACTTCGGCAGCAACTTCAGTAAAATCGCTCTCCGGAACCGGCGTATGAGTAGTAGTATACTCACTATGCTTTTCCCCGGAACGAATCGCGTCATAGATTTCTTTTCGGTGTACGGGGACCTCTTTCGGCGCATCGATCCCCAGCCGCACCTTGTCGCCGCGAACCTCAACCACAACAATGGTGATATTGTCGTTGATAACGATACTCTCGTTCTTTTTTCTGGAAAGAACTAACATGGTAACATCCTTTTCCTAAATGCTTCATGACCGTGCCCACCCTTCTGACGGACACGCCTTAATCCTGGGATATATGGAAATCAAAACTTCTACGAATTTCGTCAAGTTTCTTATTTTAACCATAGTCTCTAACCTAATAATATAACCCATATTTCGTTTGTGTCAAATAAAAAGGATGGAGAATATAGAAAAAATAGCATTTTTTTGATAAAAGCTTAAAATTTCTGGCTGCAGGGGTTTGCTTGAGAATAATTCTCTTTCAGAATAGAATAATGATAAGGAGAATGGTTATGACCGAACGTACGACAATTGGTTTGATCGATACCCACGCTCACTTAGACTTGGAAGATTTTGATGAGGATCGTGAGACACTTCTTGACCGATCGCAACTCGGCATATTTCCATCCGTAAAAGGAAAGAAAATAGACTCCGGACCGATACAATTCATTGTCAAAGCTATGATTCTGCCGGGAATCACCGCATCGTCGAGTCAGAGGGTTGCTGATCTGGCCGCACGATATCCTCTCTTTTATCCCGGAGCGGGAATTCATCCGAACCATATTCATGAAATGGCGGCTGGCGACTGGGAAATAATCCGCAGTCTTGCCTTTCGTCCAGAAACAGTCGCGATTGGTGAAACGGGGCTCGACCTCTATTGGAAATCATCGCCGATTGAACTTCAGCTGAACTTTCTTTTACGCCATTCTCTCTTGGCAAAAAAAACAGGGCTTCCGATCATCATTCACTGCCGTGAAGCTGAGGAAACTTTGATGAGGTATGTTACCATCTTTCGTCAGTGGGAAGCGGGTGATTCGATTCCGAGAATTCCAGGTTTTGAGCCTCTCTTTGAACCGGAATCAGGAGATATTCTGAACCTCCCTGCGATGAATGGACTGGTTCATTCGTACAGCGGAGGACCTGAAACCGCCTTAAAACTAATCGAACATGGTTTTTATCTAGGGTTTACCGGCAGTGTGACCTTCGGTAAAAAATTTGCACCGATTTCCGAGGCCGCAAAAGTGGTGCCCGCCGACAGAATCCTTTTGGAAACAGACTCGCCTTTTCTGGTCCCCCACCCGTTTCGCGGGAAACTCGACCGAAACGAACCGCTCATGTCGGCATGGACGGCACGCCGTCTTGCGGAACTGCGAGGCGTAAAGGTTGCAGAGATCGCATCTCTAACCGCTGAAAACGCACGACGTCTTTTTAATTTGCCACAGACGCTCTGATTTTTCTCTTCCGGCCTGGTTTCCCATAAGATCGAAGTGGAAATTTGACCTTGGTGAGCACTATGGCTACGAAGAGTTAAATTCGGCGTTTCGTTGAAAATCGGATTAATCTCGTATCGGTTTCAGTTCTCTTTACTACCCAAGGGAAACGACTTCGGCTCGCTTTTATCGTCATAAGCACTGCGTTTGGGGTCCACAGGATAGATAGATTTCTACATTATGAAAAAAACAATTTTTCTTATTCACTGATCACGCTATAACAAACTCCTTATGAGGCGACCGAAATATATAAAACCCGTCTATATCCTTTTAACAAAGATGATTGACTTATGTACGGATGTCTCTTAAAATTCGCTTGCAGGAAACGATGAATATGATTTCCAAGAGAGGAGCCACAGAATGAACAAGTATATGCAAATTGCTATCGACGAAGCAAGAAGAGGAATTAGGGCCGGAGACGGCGGACCGTTCGGATCAGTCATTGTCAAAAACGGAGTCGTGATAGGGAAAGGGCATAACGAGGTGGTAAAACAGAAAGACCCGACCTGTCATGGTGAAGTGATGGCGATTCGTGATGCTTGTACAAAGCTCGGCACCTTTGACCTTTCCGGTTCCGTACTGTACACTACGGCTCAGCCTTGTCCGATGTGCCGCGGGGCAATTCTCTGGGCGAATATTCGAAAGGTCTATTATGGTTGCACCATATCGGATACAGATAAGATCGGGTTTCGGGACGCAGTCTTCTATACCAATACGGAAGAGGCGTCAGAAGAACTTGACCGGAAAGAATGTCTCGAACTTTTCCGCGAATACGTCCAAATCACGGATAAAGTTATCTATTGACGTGGGAAAAGTAGCAATTGTCACTGATTTCTTTGATCGTTCTAGACATATACTCATAAAAGTCCGTACTCGGATTCTTTGTACAGGTCTTTAAATTGAGCAAAAACAATCCACCTCGGACTTCTACGTCCACGGCGTCCCTTACTGAGACAAAGGTGCAAAACGTTTATAGAATGACCTTATCCCTGGAAAGAAAAAAAGCCGGAACCTTTTGAAACAAGGTTCCGGCGCTTCATACCTCCAGAGGGACTTGAACCCACGACCCACGGATTAAGAGTCCGTTGCTCTACCAACTGAGCTATAGAGGCATAGCCATCAAGG
>CADBQY010000213.1 GCA_902796885.1 uncultured Planctomycetota bacterium | reverse complement strand
TTGTGAAGCCAGACTTCACTCATCGTATTGGCGGGAGTTGTGATATCGAACCTGTGGTGGTCTTCGCTTTTTCGAATCGAAACAGAGACGATCCCGCGGATCGTCGGAACAACGGCATCGATCTGTCGGAGAGTTGCGATTTGGGGTTTAATTCTCATAGTCGCGAAGCCTGGGGATGTAGGTTCAACACCGACCAGATGGCGCGGTATGATATTTGCTGGAGCTGCCCCCCAAGCGTGATTCCAGTCCTGGTTCGGTTTATAAATATCGTCCCATGCTTCCAGGGAGATCGTTGATCCAATACGGAGCATATTCAGCCAACTCCGTTTAGAAGAATCAGTCAAGAGTCGAAAACCCTCATTCCCGTCGTTCCCTTCATATAGTGCGTCTAGGAGAAACTGTGAACCGTAGACACTACATTTCATTCCACGCGATTTTATGAAATCGGTTACAATCCGACGTTTTTCATTCGGTACAAGTCCGAATGCCAAGGGGAACATATTTCCATGGAGCGAGGCGTGATCGGTGCCGACTCCGTCGCGGAAAACGCCTTGCGTATCGTTCCAAAAAGAATCATGGAAGGAACGGAGGAATTGAGCCATTTGCGTTTTAAACCTATCGGCGTCATCTTTTTTGTCGAGCAGAACGGCAAAATGATGAAGAGCTGAAAGGGCGAAATAATGGTAGGAATTCACCACTACATTCTTGTCGGTAAAGACAAATCCATCGGTTTCTCCTGATTCGGCGTTTTCGTTTCCAGCAAGTCCTTTATGCGGCCAATCGACGATGTCGCGAATTCGTCCTCCGGTAAAGTGGATTGATTCCAAAAAGTCACTAGTCTGATCTCCGGTCGTTGAAATGAGCGAGTCCGAGCCGGCCAGATCAAGGAGAGATTTTGCTTTTAAATCATCGAAACGCCTTTCGAGTAGATTTTTGTCTCCAGTCCAGAGCCAGTCATACCATGCCATGCAGACTGATTGAAGAATCCATTCGGTCGGCCATGTCGGATGACTGATGAGATAGTCTTGCGTAAGACGGGCCAGAGTGTATTCACGGTCAACTGAATAATAACCTAACTGGTTTATGAGCGCGTCCCCCTCGTAGGGGATTCTTTCCCGGTCGCCATCTACAAAGATGCCGGCAAAACTTGTCATTTTCATGGAATAGCGAGAGAGCTCCCAGACTTGATTTAGGGGCTCCGAGTCTGAGTGAAAATAGGAAGCCGACTCATTAAAAGGATAATGTGCGACGTATCGGGTGATATCAAGGAGAACGGATCCCGGATCTGAGAATTCAATTTCAACATATCGGAAAGGTAGAAGTTCACCGATATAGTCTGGAACTTTAACAGCATCTTCGGATGTATTTCGAAGATCGGGGGTGTTTTTAATCCGATAAGTCTGAATTCCTGGGTTGAGTTCGAGATGATATTCACGGTATCTGGTGGAACCTGACGGTTCTCGATCAACCTTTCCCTCTCGAATCCTTTCTCCAAGCCGAACCGTGACAAAGTGCTTTTCATTAGGATCAAATCGTTTACTCTGTGGAGTGGGGACTGAGACGGTCAGAATCAGATAACCAAACGCATCTTTTCTGAAGTCGAAAAAGAGCTTTTTCTCGTCATTTGAAATCGGACGTTCGGCGTCGAGGACAACAGGATATCGGCTAGTCGGTCCGTCGAAATTTGTTTTGGGATGTTCGCTATCTTCTGAATCCCAGAGTTTCGACGCAGTTAGAAATCCACGAGGGAGGGACCAGGGAGATTCGTCTCCATTATTCCAGGTTCGAACGCGCCAGTAGTAAATTGTTTTCGGTTTTAGACTAGGAAAATTGAAAACGACTGAGGATGATTTGTCTGATTCGATTTTTCCGCTGTCCCAGAGAGTCTCATCATTGAGATTTGGATTTTCGGACAATTGAAACTGAAATGCAGTCTGAATGATGTCACGGCGTGAATCGTTGACGATCCACGAGAAAGCCGGATGGGATGAGCGAATCTCGGCGACTTGAACTCTTTCGATCGTGTCAGGCAGCTCAGAGAGAGTTAACTGAGTCAAAAGACCATCGATCCAGACCCGATCGGTCCATTCAAGCAGATCTGTCAATAGACCCGTTGGAGGGAGCGGTTCAGCGAAAGATATATCACTTTCGCTGAACAGAGAAACTAGAGTTAGAAAAAGCGCAAGGATGACTCGTTTATCTATCAACATTTGATTCTCCGATCAATTCGGTTGTTGCAAAGGATATTCACACGTTTTAGTGCCGATCAACTTGATTACACGGTATTTCAGAATATTCTTCGAGCAGGTTGGAAAGCTTCCAGCGTTTTCTCCCGCGCCAATGGGAATTTCGGCCGGCCAGACAGTGTCTTTCGCTTCATCGGACGGTTCTTCTGCCGCGAAAATCATTCCGATGTGATTTTTATCAAGAACATCTTTCGTGGAGTGCGTAGCAAGAATAGGAAGACACACCTCAAGTTTCAAGGAAGAGGATTCGCTATCTCTCGGATACTTTCTTGCAATCGAGATGCCAGAATGTAGGAGATTGTAATCGATGCGAAGAAGAGAAATCATTTCTTATTCAACTGCATGGGGACAGATATTGCGGAGAGTACTGACATAGACTTTCCAAAAAAACTTTGGAATTTAGAAAAATCTAATGGTATTGGGTTATCAGACAACTCCCATCGTATGGATATACACCCCATAAACGGAAAAGAGTGTGCCGGATGAACGCATAGAATCAATTTGCATCCCAAAGACTCAATAGATCTATTTTAGCCGTAATAACCAGCTCTACAAGAGGATCAGAAAATTTTTCAAGAATCGGAGTGGTGATTCTTGCGGTTTGCATGTCTACTACAACGGGCCGGATTATGTCCTTTCGCAAAGAGATCTCCAAGATCCCCTTCTATTGCCAGGTGATCACGGTCGGCAGGAAGATGGCAGATATCGAGGACTCCGTTGCGGATTTTGCCGATTCTTGACAACTAGGTAACTTAGATTATCAGAACTTAACTCTAACGGGACCTCGGATTAACTTGGTTGAATCTTTCCTATTGATCTGGGGGATTGTATCCGGAAAAATTTTTTTATATCATTTGAGAGGGGGAATGGTTATGATTTTAATAGTTAGGATGAGAAAGAGGTGAATGATGTTTACAAGACGCGATATCTTCAAAGCCGGAATTACCGCCGGAGCAGCGATGATCGGAATCGGTGCAACTGCTGCCGATAGTTGCAAAAGCGCAGACAACAGTCTTTGCGATTTGATTTATCCGGATATTCTCGGATGGAAAATCGGTCCGCAAATTTATTCTTTTAACCATTTTCCGTTTGACGAAGCAGTTAAACTCGTTGCCAAATGTGGCGTCCGGAGCTTTGAACTTTTCAGCGGACAACGTCTTTCGAAGGATAGTGACGAAGCCGTCGGCCCCGGATTATCGAAAGCGGGATTCAAACGCTTCCGGGAGCTCTTGATTGAGAACAACGTGGTTCCCCACGCGATGGGAGTTTGCGCTGCTGACCGCGCTCATTTCGAGTTTGCCGCAGAGTGCGGTTTTTCGGTTATTAACGTCGAACCGGAATATGAAGCGCTACCGGAAGTTGACAAACTTGCGCAGGAGTATAAGGTAAATGTCGGCCTTCACAACCATCCAAAAGATTCGCGATACTGGGATCCCGATGTTGTTCTGAAGTATCTGGGCGACTGCAGTACTCGAATCGGTGCCTGTTGCGATACCGGACACTGGCTTCGAAGCGGACTTGATCCGTTAGAATGTGTCAAGAAGTTTAATGGTCGCATTTCCAGCTTTCATATCAAAGACCTGACTCCCGAGAGAGTCGACATTCCACTCGGTCAAGGGGTTTGTAAGATTGCGGACATTCTTGACGTCTGTGCCAAACAACACCTTCGTGCCACATTTTCAATCGAATATGAATCTGAGTGGGATAATAATCAACCGTTGGTCGCCGAATGCGTAAAGTTTTTCAATGCAACGGCTCAGAAGATCATTGAAGGCGAATGAATTGACTTGACGGTGACAGGAACCGATAGGGCAAGTTCAACCAACAGTTCTGTGATAGAAAACGGCAGGATACGAAAGTTTGATTCTTTTGTATCCTGCCGTTTAGGCTCTATGCCTGTTTCATTAAAGTATTATTCATTGAGATACTTCTCGACAAGGGGGTCGAGTCGTTCACCCCAAAGTTTGTATCCTTCTGTGTTGGGATGAACCAGTATGCTGTCCATCAGTTCAGGAATAGCCTTTCCATTTTCATCACGGTAAAGATCACCGATATCAACGACTTCTACGTTCGGGATATCACGGACGTAGAGGGGGAGTATTTCGTTGAACTCGTCAACCCAGCTCTGATATGTTGCCCCATCATGTTTCGGATTGCCATCGAATTGGAATGGAATCATCTTCATTACGACAATTGGTGTGTCAGGCCAACGTTTCCGGAACTGGCGAACTAAATAACGATTTCCATATGCAACTTCTTCTTTGGGAGTTTCGACACTGGTAAGATCGTTGACGCCAATTTCAAGAAAAATAAGTTTGGGATTGAGACCATCGAGCGGGTAATGTTCATATCGCCAGATCTGACCGGGAATAATATCACCTCCAACCGCAAGGTTGATAGCACCTTTACTTCCATAATATTTTTCCCATGCCGCCTTTTGTTCTGGGGTATCGACACGAACCCAGTTATGGGTGATCGAATCGCCGAACATGAGAATTTTATAATCCTTATTCTCGGAAAGAAGCTTGCATTGATCTCGGAAAAAGTAAGAATCGCAAATCCCTTTGTCTTCGGGTTTTGCCAGAACAGAGAGCTTTTCCCTAAGCCCTTCGATAATGAATGGTTCAATGGCTCTGGCCCAAATTTCATATCCGTCGGCGCTTGGATGGAGACCGTCAGGCATAATCTGAGCGGGTAGATTTCCATTTTCATCGAGAAAGAGATCGTTAATGGAGTAGAGTTTGACTTTCTTGACTTTGTTCTTCCGGTAGATCTCTTCAAGACCTGCGTTGATTTCGTTGACTCCTTGGCGAAGGGGATCGTCTGGTTTAGCACCGCGTGGAAAGACTTCCAAAAGGAGGATATTCATTTCCGGGTAATGTTCTCTCAGCATTTCAACAATTTTCTGAATTCCCTCGACTGTTTGCTCTGGAGTACTCGATTCGTGACCGATATTATTGGTGCCGATCATAACGACAGCCATTTTGGGGGTGATTTTGTCCATCGGCGAATGTTCGATTCGCCAAATCACGTGTCCTGTGCGGTCTCCGCTGATTGCGAAGTTCATCGTTTTGCGTTTGCCATAGTATTTCTGGAAGACATCTTTGCCGGTCGTTTCCCAGAAATGAGTGATTGAGTCACCGACCCAGAGAAGATCGACATCTCCTTCTTCCATTCGTGCTGATTGCTCATGGAAACGGTCGATGTCTCGATCCTCGGGGGTGATTGCCATGTTGACACCCGGATTCGTGCCGTCATCTGCGCACAACGACATAGGAACGAGGCAAGCGAAAAATCCTATAGCAATGGCAGAGAGAAGGACTTTTGCAATTTTTTTATAGTTGAGCATTTTATACCTTTCTGTAATTGTTAAATGGTTCTTTTGGGTTTTAAGTCATCGAAATTATTTCGGAATCGAGTGACGCAACCGTAACGACTTTTATTTCATCACCAATATGTATATGAACCGTCTTTTCCTCTTCATTGACATTCCAGAGGACAAGGAGATCGGGACTGCCGTCATCTGAAGTATATTGACCTAGTACAAATGGAATTTCTTCTTCAATATAGGGAATCCCGTTTGCGCGGAACTCGACCAGAAGAGAGCGCCGGAATTTGAAGAGCGATTCAAATGATTCGTCAAGTTTCCGGAATCTGCCAGAATTGGACTCTTGTCGGGCGAAACAAATGGTTCCCGGAGAAAGAAGACTTCCGCGATCCATTTCATGGGCACTCGCATCCCCTAGAAATGTCCAACCGTCGGAAGGGAGTGAATCGCAGACCTCAAACGGAACCCCCGTCAAAAGGAAAAGACAGTTCGCTTCATCGCCCCTCATGTAACGGTCTGCGAGTCCCCAATAGTGTTTGAACGGACCTGTCGGTTTACGACCGGTGATCTGATTGTGGATGTCGGCTTCCTTTTTCATGCGGGGGCTCAAAGTCGACCAGTAGGTAGCCGGGATGACCGGAAGTCCAGACATGAACATGGTATTACGTACATCGGAAAGGGTCGATACAGTCAGTTTAGCGGCCATGTTTTTGGGTGAGAGTCGCTCGATCGGATAACCCGTTGTTTCACTAAACGCTCGGCCAGGAGAAGAGAAGCGGCGATGAAACAGAGAGCTGAAAAGTTCTCTGGCTTTGCTTCGCGGCTGTTCAAACCAGAAGTCGTTGAACATCAGCTCGCCAACGCGAAAGAGATGTCCTCGATAATCTTCTAGACGTATTCCCGAACGTTCTGAACCCATGAACATCACCATAATTCCCAGATCGACATCAGGGACGGAATCAGCAGTTTTTTTGAAACAATAGGTTAGTCTGTCACAAACGTAATCGATCCAACTGCGGAGAAGGGGAGTATCACGGTCCTCACGCCAGTCGTCTAAAAGTTCATCCCATCGACTTGCAGGAAACGCTGATTTTTGAAGGAAATCTCGTCTGCAGTCATCACAGATGCAACCTCCGATATCGGCCGGCGTATTCGCGAAACGAAAGTCATCGTCAAGAAAATAATCAAATGGCCCGAACCGGTGAAAGAGATACTCTGTCGAATCACGAAGTTCGTTATCTGCCGGGGTATGCCATGAGAATCCCCAATTTTTTGAACCGTCAAAACGTTGCGCCATTTTCCAGTTTTGAGGCGGGATATTCGGGAAGCCGTTTGGATCGGTTGGTGACAGAGAACCGCCATTGTGACAGAAAGGAACAGCCGTGAAATGAGGAGTCAGACCGACATTTTTGAGACGTTCCAGATATGAGTCTATTTTATCCCAAGAGTAGGGGAAGAAACCGTAAAACCAGAGGCAAACCCAAACATCCGTTATCCCCGAATCTTTCCAAAGGAGTGGATAGTCAATGTCGGAATCAAGAACTTCACAGTTGGTGCAGATATGAAAACGTCGCCTTTCACTGTCAATCTTATGATATGTACCTGGTTCAAAGAGTGGGCGGGAAGTCGAAGAGTTGTCTGCGAAGAGAAAACCTGTCATTGCCGTTAAGGAAAGAGGTGCCAACTTGATAAAATCTCGTCGTAACATTTTCATTTTGATGTCTTTTACTGTTTTCCAAATCTTGCTGATTTTCAATTCATTGGGGAATTCTAAACGGACGAAACCCCTCAGAGGACATTGTATAATCTTTGTCTACGAATTTCAAGTTTCCCGTAGCAACCTTAAATAATTCCGGGATACGAACATAGAATTTGACTGACGTTCTTCATTCATCGGTAATGTCGATAAAATTTCCTTCGTCTAACTCAAACCAACGAAGGATGGCGACAGGATTCCCTTCTTTGGTGTTTTCTGTTCTGGCGACGAGAAAAAGAGGATTATCTCGATTTTGTTTTGAAGGGGGAACCCGGACGATACCATTTCCGGTGAAAAGGGGATATTTTTCGATTATTCTCATTTGATCATCGGTACGAATTGTTTGAATTTCGGCGTCATCGGCGACATAGAACGCCATGAAGAGCGTTCCTCCATATGCTTCAATCGCCTGTGTTCCGTAATGGGTCGGAACACCAAAATTGACAAACATCTCCTGAACAAGATTAAACTTACGGTCGAATCGGCAAACACGATTGTCGAAGTGGGGCGTTTGGCCTATCGAAGGGCCGCCGATAAAAAAGTTTCCGTTGAGAAATGCGATCCCGTCAGTCGCAGAAGTGTTTTCGAGTTTATATTTTTTCAGGAGGTTTAGCTCACTGTCGTATTCGAATACCCCATGTTTTTCAGGTTCGGACATCGAAACGAATATGTGTCCGTCAACACAGGTAAGATCTCCTGCGTGAGGCTGAACGGAGACGGATTTCAAAACATTTCCAAACCAATCGATTTTGAAGATCATGTTCTTGAAAGAAACGAAAATCGCGTCGTCATTACAGGAAATACCCTGGATGTGTGCATCTGCAGAAGCGAGAGCATCGGGAGAGGTTCGAATTTCTTTAAGCGGAATATTCCCTTGTGTAGGCGAAAAAGGCGAGAGCGCGAGTATTAGAGACAAACAAAACACTATAAACGACTTCATCTTGTCCTCAAGTGAGTATGAATTGCGGTCGAATGAATTAAACTGAACGGTGTCCCCATTCTTTGTCAGCGGACACCGTTGTTTTTAAATATTCGGTGAAGTTAAAATTCCATAACTTTCATCCATTCGTAAACGCGGTTAAGCCAATCTCCCACATGGGTGTCACCGTGGACGTAGGGTGATGCGCCATATCCGTGTGGTGCTTTGGCATAGATATGGAGTTCTGCGGGAACATCCATCTTGCGAAGCCGGTGATAGACCGCAACCGAACCCATTGCAGAAATGGTGTCGGCATCCCCATGGATAAAACACATCGGAGGGGTCTTTGCATCAAACGTAAAATCGTTGACTATTTGACTGTCGTTCCCTTTTTCACTATTCTCACCGTCGGCACCATCTTCCAGGACATAGGCGGGATAGACGGGAACAGCAAAATTAACATGACAAGGAACCCGATCCAAGTCATCGACGGGCTCATAGGCGGATGTCTGGCTCGATGTCGCCGACATGAGTGTTAAATGTCCACCGGCAGAAAAGCCAAGGATTCCAATTTTTTCCGGATTAATTTTCCAATCTTCGGCATGGGCGCGAACGAAGCGGATCGCACGTTGCGCGTCTTGCCAGGCGGGGAGATGTTTCGGCAGATTGGCACGACGCGGGGTGCGGTATTTCAGCACAACCGCTGTGATTCCGCGTGAGGTAAAGTATTCCGCAACTTGTTTTCCCTCATGGTCATAAGCAAGACCCATGTACGCTCCGCCGGGACAGATAATGATGCAGGCGTCGGTTGAAGCGACTCCCGGCTTCCAGAATTCAATCACGGGAGGGGGGGTTGTCTCCGGTTCGCCTGGGGCCGGGCCATCCCAAAGCCGGAATGTTTCCACGGCAAATCCGGCAACCGATAGCAAGGAAAAAACAAAGAATAGCGCTAAAACCTTCTTTTTCATTTCGGAACCTGTCTAAACTATCTATGTGGTATTTAAACAAAAATTACGGTCTGTTATGCTTGCATCAAATTGAGCCGTTACGGAGTTTTTGTACGATTGCGACGGCCTCTTTGGCGCGAGCGGTGATCAAATTCCAGTTTTCTGAACGAATCAATTCGACCGGTGCGATCCACGAACCGCCGACAGCGGGAATGTAGTCGTACTTGAGATAATCGCCTATATTTGAAGGTGTCAATCCCCCCAGTGGGATGAATTCTATACCCAAATGACTATAAGGCGCATGAATCGCTCTGATATAGGAGGCCCCGCCAGAGATCTGTGCCGGAAAAAGCTTGACAGTTTGACAGCCGAATGAGATCGCCATTTCGAGCTCGGAAGGTGTCAGTATTCCCGGCGCGAACGGAAACCGGCGCTCCAGGGCCTCCGCAACGACTTCACGCGAAAAACCGGGAGAGACACCGAATGCCGCGCCGAGATTTTGCGCATTTTTTATTTGTTCCGGAAAGAGAATCGTGCCGACTCCAGCGATCATTTCAGGGACCTCTGCAAGAATGCGGCGGAGAGCTTCAGGTGAGTTTGGTGTTCGAAATGCCAGTTCCATCACATTAATCCCACCTCGCAAAAGTGCTTTGGCTGTCGGAACTGCATGTCGCGGATCTTCGATAACAAGAACCGCCATCACGCCAACGCGGCGAAGACAGTCAGTGATTTTCTTATTAAAAAACCGTTTCATGTGAGTGTTTTTCGTAGCGATGTTAGAGCTTTACTGTATCTGTGTTTTCCTCATGCAGAGCCTCGGCGGTTTTGGCAATCAGGAAATCGACTTGTTCTTTCGAATTCATACCGACCACCATCGTGTCTGCGGTTTCGAGTTTGGCGACATACTTAATTGACCTACCGACAGTTTCAGAATCGAAACTTCCTTCACCGGCCACTTTCATAATGATCGTTCCCTTACCGTTTTCCTGGGCCACTTTTAAAAGTTCCAAGTTCTCCTCAACGGTACCTTCCATGCGTGCACCGAAAGGATTGAAACGGAAATGGATCACGTCGACCCACGGATGGACAACAGCTTCTTTGGCCGCCTCGTACGAATGACAGCTGACTCCGTGGCTTAGAATGAACCCTTTTTCTTTTAGCTCTTCCATCTCATCCATATAACGTTGGTAGAGAGACGTCCACCCCGGTTTCATCATGCAGTGGATTTGAAGAATGTCGATATAGTCCGTTTCGTATTCTTGAAGAAAACGGGTAACGATCTCTTTGGCAGAAATCTGTTCGTCTAAAGGTTTTTCGACTTCTTTATGAAGCCACATTTTTGAGGTGAGGGTATATTCATTTCGATCTTTGTCTCGGAGAGCTTTACCTACAAGTTGATGGGTTTTGTAGGTATCGGCCATGTCGAAGAAGCGGAATCCTCTTTCGTAACTGTAACGGAGAAGGGCAATCCCTTCTTGTTCGCCAAGGGCTCGAAGTTCGTTACCGCTGGCCATTCCCGTTCCGAATCCAAGTCTCGTCGTTGAAACGCGATCCGTCAACTTTCGAACGGCAAAAGGGTCGGTAGAAAAAGGGTTTTTGGAGGAAGCTTCCGCTTCCAAAGCGAAGGAATTTCTCATTCCACTTCCGGTTCCTGAGTTCCCGACTGCGGCAATATGGAGAAAAGCGGTTTTCAGAAAGTGTCGGCGATTATTTGAAGGGACTTGTTCTGTCGTGGAATCCATAGGAATCTCCTCATTTGAAATCAATCTTGGCCGGGAGGCATTTTTCGTATGCCTCTAATCGTCACTCCGATCGAACCATTATATATCCGCCTCTTTCAAAAGTCAAAACAATTGCCTTGACCTCTTATACGAAATAGACTACGATCCGTAGGTGAAGATGGTTTATCCATTTTGTTTATTTATAAATTTTAGCGAGATGTTCTCTGTCTTTCCTGTTTATCAAACGGGAAAGGTGGTTTCCTAACGAAAGGTTTCGTAAAATGGATGTTTTTAAGCGGCTGGACGGAATCAGCAGTCTTATCGGTAATACACCTCTGTTGAAAATTGACCTAAAATGGCGGGGAGCTTTTCGTTCGATCTTCGCGAAAGCGGAATATTTAAATCTGACCGGGTCGATAAAAGACAGAATGGCCTATCATATTCTAAGAAAAGCCTATGAGAATGGAACCCTTAAACCGGATGCCCCGATTGCCGAGGCGACCAGCGGGAATACCGGAATATCATTTTCCGCAATTGGCCGTTTGATGGGACATCCGGTCACGATTTTTATGCCCGACTGGATGTCTGCCGAAAGGAAAAATCTGATGGCCTCCTATGGCGCAACCATACGTCTTGTCTCGCGTGAAGAGGGAGGGTTTCTCGGTTCGATATCACTTGCGGAGGAAATGCAGATGGAAAACCCGGAGGTTTTTCTTCCTCGGCAGTTTGATAATGAAGATAACAGCGAATCGCATTTCTTGACAACCGGACCTGAAATAATTGCCCAGCTGGCCAAAATCCAGCGTGGTCCTGATGCTTTTATTGCCGGAGTCGGAACGGGTGGAACTGTTATGGGATGCGGCCGCTTTATCAAAAAACTCTTCCCTCACGCAAAGATTCATCCTCTTGAACCATCAAATTCTCCAACTCTCTCGACCGGTTATAAAATTGGGTTCCATCGAATACAGGGGATTTCCGACGAATTTATCCCGAGCATTCTTCATCTTGATCAGCTTGATCCTGTAGTAGAGGTAGATGACGGCGATGCGATTTTGATGGCACAGAAGCTTTCACGGGAACTTGGGCTTGGTGTCGGCATTTCAGCGGGCGGAAACTTCCTGGGGGCCATGAAGCTTCTAGCCAGGATGCCTGCGGAGCAGGCCGCCGAAGCAACTGTTGTTACGGTTTTTGTCGACGATAACAAAAAATACCTCTCGACCGATTACACCAAAGAAGAACCAAAAAAGAGAGAGTTTTATGCACCGGACATTGAATTGCTTCAGGTGACGGCGATCGGAATGTAAAGAATTATCTTTTTGTGATCAATAAAGCGCCCAGAATAATGATTCCCGCTACGGCAGCCAAGAAAATCTGGAAATCCCCCTCTTTGAGAATGTTAAAGGAAGGTGGGAGAACTCCCACCTTCCGAAAATGGTCAACCGCCTCGGATATTTTGATGGGAAAGTGAACTGAATTTGTGTCTGCCGGAGAAAAAGCGACATGAATCACTTCAAGATCTGGACCAGATGAGATGTTGGTGAATGACATCGAAGGCCCGCCCGCATCCTCAAATTTGGGTGATTGTTCGAGAATGAGAATATTTCCCTCAAGCTCCGGTAACGTGGCCGAACCACAAACGGTAAGATTTGGAATTCCATCCGGGAAGGGAGTGTTTTCATCCAATAAAGTGACATTGTGAAGATGGTCGAAAACCCGTCGAACAGGTTCGGAAATATTATTCTCGATACGGATTGCCATATTGGTTTCAGAATTCTTCAGACGAATCTGTGTAGAGACGGGATCCATTAAAGCAAGGATTAACAGACTCATTCCAATCAGGAAGATGAGAAATGAAAGAGGCGGAAACGCCGTATGTCCTGAACTACGTCGTTTTGTCGTTTCGGTCGTGTCTTTGGGATTCCAAAATGCCAGAGACGGCACAACAAAAGTTCTCGCGCTAGGTTTTCGCAAGTAGAGCAAAAACAGCGGGATAAAAACTAAAAACAGATATGCCGAGTTTGGATGGAGAAATCTCATAATTGATAATCCTTCAAGAGACGGATTAAAAAATCTTCGACCGGATGGTCGGTCGTTGCTTCGCGAAAAATGACATTATGGGCATGAGATATTTCACGCAATTGGGACGTCAAACGTTCGAATTGTCCCGCATACTCTCTCTTGTTTGACTCAGTCGGGAAAAACAGTTGAGAATTACCCGTTTCAGAGTCAATGAGCATACAATGTCTCGAATGATTAAATGTTGATTCGTTCCGATTCAAAACTCGAATCGGCAGGGGAAGGAATCGATGGTTGCACAGAAGTGAGAGGGCGTGATCGAATGCAGATATGTCATAAAAATCACTGATAATCCAGATCGGACCGGGGATCGTCTTCATGTTGAGTAATTCGCGACAGGTTGCTACTAGGTCGGTGGCGTTATGGCTTGACCTCGTCGATTCAAGAAAACAAATAACTTTAGAAAAAGCGGGAGTTCCGCGTAGATTGGTTAGATTTTGGCGGATAGATTTGTCCCATAGGAAAATACTGACGCGGTCAAGCGATCGGAGAGAAAGAAGGCTCAGACCCGCGGAAAGGGAAAAGGCAAAATCGAGTTTGCTGGGAGAACCGAAGTCCATGCTCTTTGAAATGTCCGCCAGAATGTAAACATGTTGAGACTCCTCCGCGGAATAGTTCTTAATGTAAAACGATTGAGATCGGGCGTAAAGTTTC
Source organism: uncultured Planctomycetota bacterium (assembly GCA_902796885.1). Lineage (GTDB taxonomy): Bacteria > Planctomycetota > Planctomycetia > Pirellulales > Thermoguttaceae > RUG695. The sequence continues at coordinate 8,811 of CADBQY010000213.1, read as the reverse complement.
CAATCAATATAACGAATGTCATCTCCGGGATTATATTTTCGATGTTGTGAAAATTCTGAACCATAGCCAAATCGATGTTTATTCTTCCTTTTTCCCTCTTTTGGAATATAGAAGGAGTATCGGAATTGAAACAGGGAAGGGAATGCTTCAAGACGTTGGAGGAAAGCCGGTGAGAGTTTCATACGCAATCAAAAATGTTCGAGCAAGTTCTTTATCACGTCTTCCGGGGTTAACTGTTCGGCAAGTCCTTCAAAATTCGGGACGAGACGATGACGAAGAACCATCGGAATCGCGATTCGGATGTCTTCTTTATCGACGTTATAACGACGGTCAAGCAGAGCGAAGATTTTTCCCGCTAATATGAGTGCTTTTCCGGCTCGGGGACTGATTCCGTATCGGAGGAGTTTGTGAAGATTTCCGGGAAAGGGTGGAGTATTGGGATAAGTCAAGGTGATGAGTGAAGCGACATCGTGTAACAGGGATGGCGTGATAGGAACCGTGAAGGCGAAGTTCCTCATTGTAAGCAGACGTTCCGCTGAGAGAACGGGATTGATTTCTTGCAGTTCCGTTTCGGATTTGGTATTTTTTTTCAGTATGTTGGATAGTTCCGAAACGGAAGGGTAGGGGAAAACCAGTTTTGCGAAAAATCGGTCCAGTTGCGCTTCCGGGAGCGGGTAGGTCCCTTCCATCTCGACCGGATTTTGCGTTGCCATGACTGTAAACGGTTCTGAGAGCGGATAACGGACACCTCCGACACTCACATGGTTTTCCTCCATAGCCTCTAAAAGTGCAGACTGAGTTTTCGGCGTCGCGCGGTTGATCTCGTCAGCGAGAAGGAGGTTTGTAAAAACAGGCCCTTTACGGAATTCCATTTGAGGTGCACCAAATTGATGAACGAAGATTTCGGTGCCGATCAGATCCGCCGGAATCAAATCGGGAGTGAATTGTATTCGTGAGAATTTGCCGTTCACCGCTTTGGCGATCGATCGGGCAAGTAGAGTTTTCCCCAAACCCGGAGTTCCTTCCAGGAGGATATGTCCTCCTGCGGTGAGGACAACCAATGCCTCACGTAAAATTTTTTTTTGGCCGACAAACTGTTTTGAAACTTCGTTTTCTAAACGTGAAAATTCCGCGAGGAAGTTCTCGCGTCCCTTTTGGATTTCATCGACTGAGATATCATTCATTCTGATTCGCTCACTATTTTTTTTAACTCTTCGAAATAGAAGACCCCCAGCCCCTCCTGATTTGCCCACCGTTTTGTTCCCTCCCTGTAAAGATGATACATCTTTACGACCTCTTTGGAAAGACCGAGCGTTTTCAGTTCGATGGCTGTGTCAAGAAGATCATTTAATATTTCGTAAATATGAATATCGTGCGTATCGCCGGTTTCAGGATCGGTTATGGTGGCATTTCCGTCAGAATTGGTTTGTGCGGCAAGCCGAAAGTCGCGTTCCAGACGTTCCAGAATCGGTGTAGTTGCCGCATTAATTAGATTGGGGTCACCTGAGGCGATTGACGCTTTTTGAAACTCTTTAACGACAAAACGCTCATCGGGTGTACCAACAGTAAGGGGGATTCGTGCGAGGTAGGCTTTTGCTAAATCGAGTTGGATTTTCTGTTCGGGAATATTTTTCATCGCGTGAAAGAGAGTCCAGTCGGATTTGAGCAATTCCTCGTGGGGTGACAAAAGATTGAGTGATTGCAGAAGCTCATATGTTTGTTCTGAAAGATCGTGCTGATAGAAAAGGATGACGGCTTTCGCGCGAAGAGTTTTTTCTGTTGTGCCGGCGGTGACGTCACTGGAATCTAACTTGATAGAAATGGATTTAGTATCGGTGACTGAATCGAGTATTGTTTCGAAAAGTGACTTCCAACCATTAGCAGTCCAATAACCCTCCCAAAGAATATCTCTATTTAACAGAAATAAAAAATCGGCTGTCATTTCATCGGAGAACTTTTTAGAGATTTCGGAGGGAATTCCGACCAGAGATAGGTAAAGTTTCTCTTTATTTCCTTCATAGCTTGGAGAAGAAACAAAGCGTGATCGCAAAAGCTTCCAGAGCGAAACCGCAGACTCGCTGTATTCTCTATGGGAAGAAAAAATCTCATGAAAAAGGAGAGGAATCCCATTAAACGATTCGTTAACCTGTTCTGCTTGGATCACTGGAATAGATGAAAGAGCGAAGGGAATTACGTCATTCCGTGTATGCGGATTTAGAAGGAGGTGGGGCAAATCCTGGAGAAATGACGAAGATTCAGCGCGGTAATATTCTATTTTAGCAGCAAAGCATTTGTTATATCTTTTTTGTGATTCTTCGGCCTCTCTCAGGTTTTCATTTGTAGGATAGAGGTCGGCTCGAAGTTGACTGTACTTCTTGTTCAGGGTTGTATTGCCGGTTAAAAACGTTACGCTAACGAGATGATCAAGAATGCTCGGGTCGGGGATTTCACCGCTCGACTCTTCACGAGTAAGTTCTTCTTCCAAAATTTGCAACGCCTCGGTTAAACGTTCACACTGAATAAGTATTTGTGAGCGGAGAAGTGCTCTTTCGCAGGAATTCGGAATAAATGATTCTTTTGAAACGGTTTTTAAAAGTTCCTCAACCCGATGATGTCGAATTGCCAGATCGGTCAATTGCGAAATTTGTGACAGATGCAAATGTCTGTCTTCTGTTCCTGCGATGAGTCGGAGAAGTATCGACTCGGATTCTTCAAACCTTTCGGATTCTTCAAGTAAGGATACGAGATCCCATGCGATTTGACTGTTGTTCGGGGCAAGATCAAAAATGGATTGATAGATTTTTATCGCTTCATCACGTCTGTTGAGCTTTTTCAAACAACGCGCCAACTCTTTCTTGCAGACAATGGATTGTGGGTCGAGCTCCGCTGCCCGAAGGAAGAAGGGAAGGGCACTGTCGGATAGTCCTTGTCGGTCCAGGATATTCGCTAGGCGCCTGTTTCTTTCCGGATCGTTCTCGTACTCTCCGATCACATCGCGTCGCAGTTGCTCGATAAAATTGTCCGATCTTACGGCGGGAACAAAAGAAAGAATAACCAAAATGGCGAAAAGAAAAGATGGAACGCGGCGAAATAACATTTCTGAACCGATCCCTTTCTCCTATAAAAACACCTCTTGGGAAAAATCTCGGTAAGGAAGACGAAGTCCCAAGAGGTGAGCGCTTTCCTGAATTTCTATGATAAAAATTTTATCATGGAAAATTCGATGAAGGAAAGAGTGTCATTCCGGATAATCGACTTTAATGCGCTTACCCTCTTTTGCGGATTTCTCGGCGGCTTCGAGAACCGCAACGATTTTTGCGCCGTCATGGAAGTTCGGAGAAACCTGCGTTCCTTTGGCAAGAGCTGTGAGGAAATCAGATGCGGCATTGACAAACGTCGATTCGTATCCGACGAGATGTCCACTTGCCCACCATTTGCCGGTATAGGGATGTTGGGGAGCAGTCATCATGATGTTTTTGAAACCCTGAAGTTCGTAAGGCTCGGTAAGATCCATGAAAAGGAGCTCATTGAGGCGTTCCAGGTTCCAAACTAGACTTCCTTTCGAACCGTAGACTTCAAAGTAGTTATAATTGCGCCGCCCACCGGCAAAACGGGTAACCTCGCTGGTTCCCAATGCGCCGTTTTGGAAATTGAGCATTAGAAATGCAGCGTCATCAATGGTGACATCTCCCATCTCGGTCGAGTTGTTGTTTCCGGCAGTAAAGGTCGCAGCTCCCGCTCCAGGAAGTGGTCTCTTTTTAATGAACGTTCGTTCTTCGGCCATCACACTGTCAACTTCACCGATCAGATAACGGGCAAGGTCGACATTATGAGAACCAAGGTCGAAAAGTGGACCGCCACCAGCAGTTTCTTTTTTGAGATGCCAAGTCAACGGAAAATTCGGATCCATGATCCAGTCCTGAAGGTAGGCTCCGCGATAATGGTAAATATCGCCAAGTTTTCCATCCTGGATCAACTGTCGGGCATAGCTGACCGCTGGAATCCGGCGATAGTTGTGGTTAAGGTACGAAAGAACCCCGGCTTTATCGGCGGCATCGGCCATTTCTTTGGCATCAGCGGCAGTCAGGGCGCAAGGTTTTTCGCAAACGATATTCTTTCCGTTTTGCGCGGCATAGATTGCCATATCTTTGTGGATAAAGTTTGGGGCGACAATGTCAACGACATCAATGTCGTCCGATTCGATTGTTTTTTGCCAATCCATGGAGGAATATTCAAATCCCCATCGATCTTTGAAAGCTTGGACGTCCGATTCGACCGTTCCGAAGATCCTTTTAAGAACAGGTTCGTATTCGACATCAAAGATTTTAGCGACGGTTCGCCACATGTGGCAATGAACCTTGCCCATAAAGCCCGTTCCCATCACCGCGATGTTCAGCTTCTTTTTCATAATTTCTCCTTAGCAATTCAGAGTTTTTGATAAAACAGAAAAACCGCTTCTGTAAATTTCTACCACAAACAAAAATAGGTTGTCAAGGCATCGAATCGAAAAATAACGCCGAAGAGGTGGATTTTCATGAAGTAAAGCATAATCTTTCAGGATTAACCGGTTAGAATGGAAAAAATTTATTCGATCCCGTCATGATCGCCTGTCACAGGGGTAACATTCGGATGATATTTTCGATTGAACGGTTCTGGATCAAACTCATCACGAAATTTGGTCTCGTCAAGGTTTGAAACGGCCATTACCGACGGAATAGCTTGATACTTAGGAGATTGGGGAACGTTTGGTTCGTCGGAGGAGTTTGTTAGATCAACGGGGCGCTGAGAGTATATGCTTAAGGGCGTTGTTGGCGTCTTGATGGGATCAGGAACATATTTCGGTGAATTTGGGGTCTTTAGCGAGAGATTGTATGGGAGCGGTTTCACTTTTTTCCCCAATGAGGTTATCCATTGGGTAAAGAGTTTGTAATCCCTCAGTGTGTTGGCATCATTTCCGAAGGGATAGATCTGTTGACCGTTTGAGTCTATAATCTCAGGATGAGTGAGGATAGGGCTTCTAGTCGGTTCCGTTAGGTCGACGCGGAGGAGAATCTGTTCAAGATTCAACAGGTTGCCTTGCCGGATAGTCCGTTTATCCGGTTTGACGAATAGAAGATCTCTGTTTGAAGTGCCGATTTGGTGACAGTCGGACAAAGCGCAACGACTCAGAAGTATGGGCTGTATCTTCCGGGCATATGCATCTTGAACGGTAATAGGCACATGTCGGCGGAATTCCTCCAAACGTTGCATCTCGGGGGTTCTTGCTCGCCGTGGTGAATGGGAAGATGCGGAGTCTTGATGTCGATTCTCAGCATTCTTTTTTAGGTTTTCGACATATTCGAATCGGTCAATCTGTCGCTGAAGCACAATCCGGGTTTCAGGGTCCGCTTCGATGATTGCATCTTTGAGAAGTTCAAGAGAACGATCAGTCAGTTGGTTTCGGGTTCCCCACTCGGCCAAAGCGGCTACAGCGCTGTAATTTCCCGGCGGGAGTTTTTCTTTTTGGAAGTTGAAGACATCGTCACGTGACTTCCCAATGAAGATAACATCGAGTTTCGATACCATAAGTCCCCCGGTTTGACCCGGGAGTTTAATGAGCCACGAATCACCACGATTTTCCGGAATTCCTTCGTAAAGTTTTTCTTGCGACGTGAGGATATAGCGGACCTCTTCTGCGTTATCCTTCTCCTCGGCGCGGACAACGAGAATCGAAATAGGACAAAGAATCAGAAAAAATAAAGATAAAGCGAAGTGTTTCATCGAATTTGATGGAAATCATCGGTTTGGTGGCGTTAAAGAGGACGGAACCTCTATGGAACGCGACATTCTAGGTATTTTTCTGAAATGATGCCATCCCAAATTTTTAGAGACAATAAGGATAATTGCTCTTTTTTCATCTATTTGAAAAGTCTAGTATTGGGTAAGTTCTAGCGGGTGGAGAGATGGAGATTCACAAGAAAATGTTTAAGGTTCTGAGTTTAACCCGAAAAATTATAGGCGTCGTGACTTTTCATTTGTTGGTCTCTGCTTCTCTTTACGCTCAACAGACGGAGGGTGCCCATTGGGATTTTAGTACTGGCTACGACCCGAGTTGGGGAGCGACGGGCGTTATTTACCAGGTAACTGTTCCCGAGACCGGAGCGGAATGGGGAGAACCTCTTTCTCAGGCCTGGAACAATTTTGGCGGGAGAAACTATATTCCACAGTCGGCTACTTATTTTGCGGATTGGGAAGATTCTGTTCCTTCTCAAGAATACGGATCCGACCCTTCATTATGGCAGACGCAAATCCTTCCGAAAGGCGTTCTTTATCCCGCCTATCTTGCGGGGCGCAAAGAGTCGAGGCTCCAGTCGATATTTACTCATGAATCAGGCTATGGGTGGTTATGGGATATCTCCTTGGGAGGGCGCGTTCCACTCTTTAGATTCGGGACGTCGAATTTGCCACAGCCGGAAGGTTTCCAAATCGATATGGAAGGAGCAGCACTCCTTCGATTGGATTTCGAACGGAACCGTAATCTGGCGTCGACAGATTATCGCGCCGGTTTGCCAATTACGTACGGGACAAAATTCTGGCAACTAAAAACGGGGTACTATCATGTGAGTTCTCATTTAGGGGACAACTATCTGTTAGATCGTTTTCAGAAGAAGGTTCACTATGTTCGTGATGAAATATTTTTAGGTATCGCCTTGAAACCGGTTTCATCGGTCCGCCTTTATGGCGAGGCCGGATGGGCATTTAACGCTGGTGAAACAACTTCTCCCTGGGAATTGCAGTTCGGTGTCGAATTCAGCCCACAATATTCTAACGAAAGAATGTGGCGGGGCTCGCCTTTCGCGGCAGTTCACGGACACTTGTTCCAAGAGCTTGATTTCGGAGGATATGTCAACTCGCAGTTTGGCTGGCAGTGGCGCCGGCCAGATAACGGCTTATTTCGGCTTGGCGCTGAGTTCTATTGTGGTTGTGACGACCAGTATCAGTTCCACTATGCCCACCAAAAAAAGGTTGGTTTAGGGTTATGGTACGATTTTTGAAATTCGGTTTGCTGACGTTTATGCACTTCCAATATTGTCGTCTTATTGGAAAAGTGCAACGATCGAGTCGGGGATCGGATGGACTTTTCCCTCGAGGTTGATCGAGGCCAAGACTGTTTTTCCGACCGCAATCAAGAGTGAGTCACGGTAGAGCCGGTACTCGTGTTCGATGCGGATCGGGGTGATTCTGATTACGCAGGTTTTGAGGGTTAAGATATCGTCGTACTTTGCAGGGTGTTTGTATGAACATTCGGCAGAGACGACGGCAAACATCGTTCCGCTCTCTTCGAGGTCCCGATAGGCAAGTCCCGCTTCCCTCAAAAGCTCGGTCCTTCCCATTTCGAACCATGAAAAATAATTCCCGTGCCAGGCGAATCCCATCTTGTCGGTTTCGGAAAACCTGACTCTGATCTTGATTTCACCTTCTCTTTTCGATAACTTTCCTTTGTTGTCCATTACTTGACCCCGTTTTACCTTAACCATACATGAACCGGCTGACGTCATTTTCCCATTATTTTCCCAACGGTCAACCCGATTATTTCCGGATAACCTAAAATAACAAAGATATAATCCAACGTTGACTTGATTTTTTTTACAAAGCGTTTTTAATTTAGGGTGTTTTGGACTCGGCTTGGTGTTTTCAGGTTAGGTTAAACTATGAGAGTTCTGGTAACCGGCGGAACCGGATTCCTTGGATCGCATATCGTCAAGCGTCTTCTAGATCGTGGCGACGACGTGCGCATTCTTGCTCGACATCGGACCGAATTTGTCGAGCAGATGGATACTGAGTTTATTATGGCCGACATCTGTGACGTTGAAAAAGTTGCCGATGCTTGCCGAGACGTTGACGCTGTGATCCATACCGCAGCCCATGAAGGAGTGGAACTGAGGTATGAAACTTTCCTAAAGACGAATGTCCATGGAACAAAATCTGTAGTTGAGGGATGTCGAAGAGCGGGCGTCAGGTACCTCATCGCGACAAGCAGTCCAAGTGTCGTCGACCCAGGCAAATCGTTAGAGGGGGCTGATGAAACTTGCCCGTATCCTAAAAAATCACTCTCTCACTATGCTAAGACGAAACGAATCGCTGAAGAGATTGTTCTAGGGGCAAACTCTCTCTCTCTGTTGACCTGCGCGATTCGTCCTCGGCTGATCTGGGGACCGGGAGACAAGCAGCTTATACCTCGTATCATTGAAAAGTCGCGAAAAGGTCACCTGTATCAAATCGGTGATGGTGACAATCTCCTTGATATCACCTATGTCGAAAACGCCGCCGATGCCCACATACTTGCGCTGAACGCACTTCAAGTGAATCCTGTGGCCGTCCAAGGAAATGCTTATTTCATCTCCCAGGGAGAACCGGTTAACTGTTGGTCATGGGTAAACAAGATTCTTAATATGGTTGGGATTCCTTCGGTTAAAAAGAAGCTATCGTTTAAAAAGGCATATTGTCTTGGGGCTTTTTTTGAAGGTTTTTACACTATCTTTCGACCAAGTTCCGAACCGCCGATTACCCGCTTTCTCGCCACTCAGCTCTCCCAGTCGTATTGGTTTAACATTGATAAGGCGCGTCGTGATCTGAAATATTGGCCTAAAGTGTCAACCGAAGAGGGAGAACAGAGGCTCATGTTATGGTTAAAAAGTCTCCCCCCCTTCTCGTTTTAGGCTCTTCTGATACAATGGCGTACGATTTGGAGGATACGCGAATTGGTTAGCAACCTGACTCGAAATCAGGCGCCGGCTTGCCGGTTGAGGGTTCGAGTCCCTTGTCCTCCGC
>CADBQY010000212.1 GCA_902796885.1 uncultured Planctomycetota bacterium | reverse complement strand
TCAACATTCACCTTAAAGATTTCTAAACAGGACACGTCAATTGTCCTCCAACTCCGTGACGCCGAGTTCTTCAGCACGTTTAAACCATTTGGCGGCTTCGGTAAGATCCTGCTCGACTCCGACGCCGTTCTGATAACAACGGCCTAACTCGAACATAGCTCCAGGATGTCCCTGTTCCACGGCACGCTTATACCATAAAATAGCTTCGGTCGGATTTTTTTTAGTGCCGATCCCTTTGCGATAACAGTCGCCCAGGTTATAGAATGAATTGACGTTTCCTCGGCTTGCTGCCTCTTGAAACCAGTAAAAAGCCTGGTGATCGTCTTTTTCTATCCCATCACCGAAATAACAACAACATCCGAGAATATCCTGAGCGGCGGGATAACCATTTTTCGCCGCCTCAAGAAGATAATGAATTCCTTCAGATTTGTCTTGTGGGACTCCCTCTCCATATAGATAGATTCTACCGAGTTCAAATTGCGCGGCAGGAAAATTACGACTCGCCGCATGGCGGATCCACTCGAGCCCCTGCACAATATCGATCATAGTACCGATTCCGCGGAAATAACATTCACCGAGAAAATATTCTCCTGTTGGAAGCCCCTGATTAGCTGATTTCAGAAACCAGGAAAAGGCCTCTTTATTGTCAATTGGAATTCCATACCCGCAGAGATAATAGAAACCGAGCTTTGCCTGCGCTTCGTCATATCCCTGTTCCGCTGAAAGCTTTGTCCAACGTAACGCTTCGATGGCGTTTGCTTCAATTCCTATACCTGTCTCATAGCAGTTTCCCAGTTCATATTGCGCTCCTGGATGGTTTTGCTCAGCTGCTTTCTTAAACCACTCGAAGGACAATGTAAGATTACGGTCAAGATTGTTTTCATCTTTATATGCTTGACCGAGGAAATATTGGGCGTCAACATTCCCCTGGTCTGCGGAACGGCGGAGCCAAAGAACCGCCTCAGAGAAGTTGCGTTCGGTGCCTGAACCGCGTATTAAAGCGGTTGCCAGTGAAATCTGGGCAAACTCATCTCCCTGTTCTGCGGCGAGGCGAAACCACTTTAATGACTCTTCTTCATCTTTGGGAAGAAGCCCTTCGCTTCCGGTATAGAGAATTCCCAGACAGGTTTGAGCGGCGGAACTACCTTGAGCTGCCGCTTTAAGAAGCCAATGTTCACCAACCTTGGGATCTTTACGAGTGCCTTCACCCCGCAGATAAAAAAAGGCTAACTGCAACTGCGCGTCAGGTAGACCTCGCCTGGCATACTGACGGCAATTTTCGAAACGCCATCCAAAGATAATCCGTCTGAATAAGTTGTTATTCGGCGACACCTCTTTACTTGGGTGTTCGGAGGATTGCATGCGAGAATCGTCTTTCCGAAGTCTACAGTCAAAACAAAAATATTAATCAACCGTCTTTCAGAGATGACGGAAGCATAACCATTTCACGTTTTAAATTATAACAAAAAAACTGAATGATCTGAAGATGAGAGAAAAAGACTACTTTGACAGATATTTCGCGAGGTATTTGGCTGTTAAAGATTTTGGATCTTTTGCGATTTGTTCGGGCGTTCCTTCGACCACGATTCGTCCGCCGGCATCGCCTGCTCCCGGTCCCATATCGATGATGTAGTCGGCTGCTTTCATCATCTGGAGGTTATGCTCGACAATGATAAGGGAATGCCCCGTATTGACCAGAACATCGAAAGTGTCGAGGAGTTTGACGATGTCGGCAAAATGAAGTCCTGAGGTCGGTTCGTCCATAATAAAGAGGCAGCGTCCCTTATGTCCCGTGGAAAGATAACCGGCTAGTTTCATCCGTTGTGCCTCACCACCAGAAAGCGTATTGGAAGGTTGACCAAGTCTGATATAGTCCAATCCTACATCGATGAGAGGTTTGAGTTTATGCTGAATTCTGGATTGGCCTCGGAAAAAACCGAAAGCTTCCCGAACGGTCATTTCTAGGACCTCGGCGATATTTTTCCCGCGATAGAGGATGTCAAGAATATCCCGTTGGTATCGCCGACCTCCACATTGAGGACATTTAACGTACATGTCGGCCATAAACTGCATATCGATCGAAAGGTAACCTTCTCCTTTACACGTATTGCAACGGCCACCATCAACATTGAAACTAAAATATCCGGCATTGTAGTTTCTGTTTTTTGCCTCTTGGGTATCGGCAAAAAGATTACGAATTTCATCGAATATTTTCAAGTAGGTGACCGGATTTGAGCGAGGTGAACGAGCGATAGGAATCTGGTCGATCATTAGAACTTCATCGATTTGACCGACACCTAGTAGCCGGTTAAATGGGAGCCCGTCGGGAACGTTGTCTTTGTTCATTTTTTTGCAGATTGCTGGGTAGAGTGTTTCCTGTACCAGCGAACTTTTTCCAGCACCGCTGACTCCCGTGACGACGCAGAGAACGCCAAGCGGGAAGACAGCGTTAATATTTTGTAAATTGTTTCCGCGGGCACCGGTCAGTTCGAGAAAACCATGTTCCAAAATTCGGCGGTTTGTAGTGATCGCGCTGATCCGCGCGCCGGACAGGAAGCTTCCCGTTAAACTCTTTTCATCGGATAGGATTTCCTCGTAAGTGCCAGTAAAGACGACATTCCCGCCCGAATCACCGGCACCCGGACCAATTTCAACGATTTTGTCGGCAACTTTCAAGATATCCTCTTCATGTTCCACGGCCACAATGGTATTTCCGCGGTCGCGCAACTCAAGTATTGCTCCGATAAGACGGTCTGTATCGTGAGGATGGAGACCGGCTGTCGGTTCGTCGAGGACATAAAGCATGTCGACTAGAGTCGATCCGAGTACAGATGTGAGTGCAACTCGACGTTGTTCGCCTTCGCTGAGGGTTCGCATCTGACGTAACAGGGTTAGATATCCCAAACCGACACGGTCAAGATAGTGGAGCCGATGCAGAACTTGTTGAATGACAGTCTGACCGACTTCATTTTCCCAGTCGGTAAACTGATAATTATTGAGAAAGTCAAGAAAATCAGAAATCTTCATGGAAGAAAAGTCATAAATACTTTTTCCCCCGATCTTAACCGCTAGAGCTTCAGGGCGGAGACGAGCGCCGCCGCATAAAGGACAGACACGAAAACTTCGCCAACGACTCAAAAAAACACGAATGTGAAGTTTATATTTCTGTCGTTGAATCTGCCGAAAAAAACCGTTGAGTCCCTCATATTTCAGACGACTATCGCCGTTGAGAAGTATCAGAAGTTCTTGACGTGTCAGTTCCGAAAATGGAACATTGATTCTAATTCCCAATTGATCAGCTAGTCCCATAAGTTCGTCGAACTTATGCTTGTACGCCTGAGTTGTCCAAGGAAGAATCGCTCCGTTCTGTATTGTTTTTGATTTGTCCGGTACGATCAGATCCATATCTAGGAACATCAGGTTTCCGAAACCTTCACATAAGGGACATGCGCCAAGAGGACTGTTAAAGCTGAATAGTTTCGGCTCCGGTTTCGGATATTCGATTCCGCAATCTTCACAACGCAATTGACGTGAAAATCCACGAAGTGTGTATTTTTTACCGTCAACTGTATAAGGGGTGCCGGTACGAGGCGTTTCGAAATCGAATTGTTTGAAAAATATCCAACATCTGCCGCCACCAAACTCAAAGGCTGATTCGAGGGACGCTCTCAGTCGGCTTTCGGCACTTGTGCCGGACATAAGTCGGTCGACCACAAAAAATAGGTGAGGAGGACCACCCGGCTTGAGCATTTCGTTACGCATTCTGACATAGCGGTCAAGTTGCGATTCGCCATCGAGCTCAATCGAAAGAATTTTATTCTCGGGTTGACTTGCCGTATTATTTTTCCTATCGCGTTGTTCGTACTCTTCTGAAAGTTCTTCTATTCCGGATGAGTCTTCCGACGAGTCAAAGAAGAATGAAGCTTCTTCTTTTTCACTTTCTTCATCGAATTGGTCGGCGAGAGTCAGAAGACGAGCTTCAGCGAACTTGGCAAGAGGAATCCCCTCCTCGTCTAAACGGAACGATTCTCCCAGTATAATGCCGCGCACAAAACCGTTCTTACGCCAACGATTACTGAATTCTTCATAAGACGCGGCCCGGAAACTATCGATCGGCGGAGAAAAAGCGATCAAAAACTCAGTTCCCGGTTTAAGACTTGAAAAGGTTTTGACCAGACGGTCAGGGGTGTCGCATACGACTTCGCGTCCACATGACTGACAATAAACGCGGCCCAACTTCGAAAAGAGGAGGCGCATATAACTTGAGGTTTCAGTAGCAATCCCGACGGTCGTACGGTTCACATAGGAACTTGAACGGGAAGAGACTGCGATTGCCGGAGGAATCCCTTCAATTCTTTCAGCATCCGGTTTCTCGAGTTTTTCGAGAAATTGCCGCATATAAGTGGAAAAACTTTCAATGTATCGGCGTTGCCCTTCGGCATAGAGAGTATCGATGGCCAAACTGCTTTTCCCACTGCCACTTAATCCGCAGAAGACGGTAAGCTTATTGTAGGGAAGATCAAGATTAATCGATTTCAGATTATGAACGTTGACTTTACGCAGAGCGATCTGATTATCCATGAAACGCCTTTGTTAAATCCTATCATTTCGTAAACGGTTAACTTGTCATAGCGGCATAGAGCCTAAGAACGGCGCCAGCAAGACTCCTGCCAGAAATAGGAAGATAAACAATATTATGTAGGTTTGTAAAAGTCGCGCAACCACCGGGTCCGATTGATACGGTTCGGGGAGAAGCCCGATTAACATCACTGCAATAAGATCAAAACCATAGAGGGCTAAGAAAGAAAAAAGGACGATCTTCTCGCCATATCCTCGATTGGTGGAGAGGAACATCGCGGCTGTGCTACAAAATCCTGTAATTTGAAGGAAGTAAAGACAAAATAATACTCGGCGGATGGGTCTAGCATGACGTGTCTCCTTTGATGTTGATTTCAGAAAGAGAAAGCCGATGGCCGGAAAAAATACCAATAGGGCAGTAACCAAGTAGGCGAGAATGAGCATAGCATTCCTCAGAGCAAACTCTCTAAAAGAAGGCGCATCTTACGAAGTTCAACTTCTTGATCAAGCCCGGGAAGGGGTGGGATGTCGGCACAAAATGCACCTCGGTAATGTACTTTATTAAGCCCAATGACAAGGCGGTTATATTCTAGAACCCCTTGTCCGATCTGGACCTGGTAATTTTCAGTTGTGGTATCGCGCAATCGGATATGGCAAACATGTTCGAGAAGTGAATCGAAATCAATGATTTTATCCGATCCGTAGATAAAACAGGAGGGATCAAGGGTGACAGCGAGATGCGGCACGTTTTTACAGAGGCTTTTGACGGAGTCGCATGATTGAGAAATGGTATTCCTTTCGGTGGTGAGGCCTATGACCAATCCGTCCCGAATAGCTATTTCGCAAATTTTACGTAATCGCTCAACCTCTTCGTTAAATGGACTTCCGAGCGGGGCGCTTCGAACTGCTACTGTCACGACGCGAATACTCCGGGCCAGACGACAACAGAGTTCGAATTTATTGAAGTATTCGGGATCATCGGTCGGAATATCGAAGAAAAAAGCGACCGGACGGATAGATCTGCAGCAGAGACAAAGACGGGCACACTGGTCGACATCCTGCTGAAGCCAATCAGGTTTAACATCTGAGCATTGGTTACCAATAACAATTTCTGCAGCATTATATTCCAAATCAGAGAGCTTCTTGAGAGCGACTTGAGTGGTGAGATTCGGAAAACAACGGGTTGAAACGGCTACAAACACGGCTTGCAGACTCCTTTTAAAATGACCGAATCGGAATCGGCACTATAATATCGACCCCTGACTAACTGGAGGGCATAAATAACACACGCTGACCAACGCTTTTCTAGATGAACCTCGTCATGTCGCCAACGCTCCACTCTCACGTTATCATATAAAAAATCATGCGAAAAGACAAGACGAAAAGCAATCATTCGCTTTCAGTCAGGTCAATCGGAAAGCAGTTTTCGTCAAGTTCATCTAATGTTTTCCCTTTTGACAAGTTGATCAGACGCATAAGTTTCGGCTCTTCGTGGAGAAACGCCTCTCCTTTAGCAACATCGTAATCGGCACGTGAACCGCTTTGAGCGCGAATGACCGCCGACATAGGGAAGGGCCCCCATATAATCTCATGCCCCTTTACCGTCTCGAGATGCCAAATTCGTTGCGAAGATAGTTCTTCTATGGGGACATTATTGTTTTCCTTCTCATCAGGAATGAGGATTTTGGCAATTCCAAGTGATCTAAAGCTACTGCGAAGAAAATCGGCGAGAAGAGCGGCTTCCTCGAGGATAGGATCATTCCAAGGTTTGCCGTAGTCCCCGATAGGTGTCGAATGTATTCCCTGAATCCACAGATAATCATGGATGGAACTCGGGTTGGTAGAAACAACGGCGGCCAGAAAATCGGTTGGAAGAAGAACTCCATCGGCATCGATTTGGTATGCCATTCGAGAACTTACGCCATCTTTGAAAGTGGACTCTTTTTCGACGAATGCAACAGGTTTGCGAAATTGAGCGTCTACCAGGACCGTCGCCGGGTATTCGAGACGAACTGAATTGACCTCCCGAACCCAAGGTTCGGCACGAAATGCATTCATCAGTTTCTCGGCAAGTTTGGGGTTTAAAAGTGAAAGTGGTTCATTATCGAAAACGCTTGAATTGTTTGCGATCGCATCACTTTGGAGGGAAGGGGGAATCCAAAGTGGACGAGAGGATAGTTCGATACGGTCAGCGGTAAGACGGTAATCGACCTCTTCGACAAGCGAAGGACGAATCAAATGCCAGACGCATTTAAAAACGAATAAAATCGTTAGAGCAAGGAGAAACTGAAAAAAAATCTGAATCTGAGCATGCCCTACGCAAAAATCGCAGAAAAGGTCAAACAGGTCTTTTGGTTTTTGTTGAGATGACATCTTTCTAACGTTTTGTTTCTTATGTTTTCCATCGTAACATTACTTTTTAGAGTAATCAATCAACATCGCTCACCTATATTCTACATTAGAATCGTCATTCGATCAATTTGTTATCCTAATGTTCTCCTAAATTTACTCGTTTGCGCAGTTTGGCTTGTTGGCACAAACGGTATTCCAAGCTGCTGTTTTAAAAATTTTTCGAAATTTTAGCTTTTTCAAAATGAAACGTTGCGCATACCGACGTATCCAACTATAATGGATTTTAGGGGAATTCCAATGAAACCGGTTTTAATGGATGCCGGGATCTTTGAACATGAAAGGCACGGATGGGAGATTGCCATGAACAACATATTGCTGTCTTTTGGCCCCTTTGAATGGATCCTCATTGGTGGGTTGGTAGGCTTGTCTGCCTATTTCTTTTACTATTGCTATAGGTTAGATGGCGGAGGGATGTTGAGAAGGACTTTTATCCTTATCTTTTGCCTCTCATTCATCATAGCGCTGTTTTTCTGTGGTGATCGTGATTGGTGTGCCAAACGATCGGTTATATCTTATGGCGCGATCAATCCCTTTGTAACCGCGACTCTTTCTCCTGAAAGTAACCGCGATATGCCCCAATTCTCTCGGGTCTCTGCAAATCAAAATGATATATTTCGTGATGTTTCGTCTTCAAAATCCGAAAAAAGAACTGAAAATGACTCTGTCCAAAATGTTGCCTATCCCTTTTTACAGTCTTCCGACAAACAACGTGAACTTCGCGGAGCTGTTTCGACCGAACTGACAACGTCGGTCAATGCAAATGCGGATCCGATTCGCCAAGCTAGCTTTCAGACTCAGTCGTTTCCTTCCACTTCTCCGGAATTTAGTTCAGTAGATTCCAGCGGAGCAAAATTTGCATTTTCTAAACTCTCTCAGGAAGAGATTGCTCAAGGTCTCGAAGTTGCAAAACTCGCTACTGTCCAGATTGAGGCAAAAATTCGGAAATTCGGAAACAAAGGCCCTCGTGAAGTCGAAGAAACAGGTAGCGGTTTTATCATCATGACCCGCCCTGGTAATTTCTACGTTATTACCAATAACCACGTTGCAGGAAATCCTGTTTCTAATGAACAAGTCAATATCATATTGAATGATAGGCGAAAAATTCATCCCAAGCGTGTCGTTAGTTCCGTGGAATTCGATCTTGCCGTTCTCGAACTCGATAAACGTGATATTCTCCCCGAATCACTTCAAACGGCCGATGTCCAATCACTGAACAATTTATTTCATTCATCAGAATCCGCTCTTTCTTGGAATCCGGCGACATTGGGCAACAGTGATCAGGTTGCGGTAAGTGAATCTGTCTGGGTTATTGGTTGTCCTTTCGGTCTGGAAGGTACTGTCACAAGCGGGATAATTAGCGGCTTGGATCGACACGGGATCAATCTTGGTACAGACAACCAGATTCAGGGTTTTATCCAAACAGATGCGTCTGTCAATCCAGGAAATTCGGGAGGTCCGCTGATCAACGCGCGCGGAGAAGTGATTGGTGTAATGATTGCGATTGCAAGTAAAACAGGTGAGAGTGCCGGAGTTTCGTTTGCAATTCCGATAAATAATGCGATTCACGTTGCAGAACAGCTGATCCGTGACGGGAGTTACCAACACCCCTACATAGGACTGAGGCTCGACCGTCTCTTTGATCCCGCCCAAAAGATCGAAAGAGGAATTCTACTCGATTTGCCTTCGATTGCCGGAAGTGCTAAACGCGCCGCTGGGACTCGCGTGTCAAGTGTCGTACCGGGATCGCCAGCAGCTGTTGCCGGTCTACGTGAAGGTGACATCATTCTGCGTTATAATAACAAGACGATCGAAGATGAACAACACTTTGAGTACATGATCAGTCTTTCTAAGATCAATGAAATGCCAAAAATCGAAATCTTGCGCGATGGGCGACACTACGTCGTAGCTCCAAAATTGACAGACAAGAATTTGATGAAGGTTCAAAATGTTTCGATTGAAAAAGATTACTGATTCGCCCCACTAACTCAATTCGAAATTAGATATATAATGGAGGTATGCCTGCCGCACTTGATTGTTACCTCTGTTTGTTACGCCAATCGTTGGAAGCTGCCCGTTATGCCACGACCGATGAGTCGTTGCAGAGGGTCGTTTTGCGACGTGCAACCCAACTTGTTTTAGAGAAGGGTTACGACGTTCCACCGCCCGAGATTGGTCGAGCGATTCACCGTTTAGTCAAAGAGATTACTTGTAATCCAGATCCCTATTATAGGGAAAAGGAATGTTTTAATCGGTCAATGCTTGAACATCTTCCTCTCATACGAAAGTATGTGTTTGAAGCAGAAGATGCACTTTTAATGGCTGTGAAATTATCAATTGCGGGAAATTCGATTGATGCGGCTCTAGGGAAACTGAGAAAAGATGATGTTGACGCCGCATTCATTACGGCGCTCGACCAGGAGATTGCCGGCGATTATACATTATTTGCCCGGGCGGTTGAACGTGCCGAGTCGATTTTTCTTTTGGTTGATAATGCAGGGGAGATCGTTTGTGATCGCGTTCTTGTTGAACTTTTGACAAAGACATATCATAAATCTGTAATCGCGGCAGTTCGTGGGGTCCCGATACTCAATGATGCAACTCTTGATGACGCTCGCTTTTGCGGTTTGACAGAGGTTATTCCCGTAATTTCAAATGGTAATGATGGGCTTGGGACGTTCCTTTCCGAATGTTCCGAGGAATTTCTTAAATGCTTTTGTTCTGCTGATCTAGTTATCGCAAAGGGACTTGCGAATTATGAAACCCTTGTTGATAACGAGAGTGATTGGCAACCAAAAAAGATTGCTTTCCTGTTCAAATCAAAATGTCCGTATATTTCTAATTACGCCGGTGCAAAATTGGGAGATCTCGTGGTTCGTCTGAAATGATGAGCGAAGTCAAAAAGCTTTTGAGGTTGTTACGTGATTTCCCTTTGTTTATCCTGATCGGGATCGGTGCGGGATTCCTGGGATATCTATTTCGACTCTCGATAACGTGGGCCGGCACTATTCGACATCAGTATCCGAGATTGATCTTTTTATTGCCCGTAGTGGGGGTACTTGTTACGGTACTTTATCAGCTCGGATTGAAAGAACATAAAAACGGTCCCAAAACAGTAATCTCGGCGATACGTGACAATTCCTCTTTGAAAGGTATTCAAATCCCTCTTGTCTTTTTTGCCTCTATTTTAACTCACTTGACCGGCGGTTCTGCGGGTAGAGAGGGGGCTGTTCTTGAAATGGGAGGAGTCTTAGGAGATCGGATAGTCTCCCTTTTGCATTATCCCGGTCAAAAAGGACGCCGTCATCATGCTATCCGATTAGTTTTGGCGCGGGAAATGTCCAAGGCACAAAGAGACGTGGCGATACTTTGCGGGATGGCAGGTGCGTTTTCTGCTCTTTTTGTGACGCCGCTTACTGCGGTTTTTTTCGTCTTGGAGATAACTGAAAGTAGGCAGATCCTTCACCGATTTATTCCTGTCTTTACGACGTCGATCATCTCATTTATGGTCGTTTGTCTTTTAGGATGGAAACCATATCAACTTCCATACTATCTTCCGGAAGCTCTTCCCGCGGGTTCTCTTCTTCGTGCTGCTCTACTGGCTACGGTTTGTTCTCCTGTCGGATACTTCTTTTGCATGATGATCAAAGGAGTTCCGCATATAGCACAGGTCTATATTAAATGGGATTATCTTCGAGCTTTTCTTTTTTCTGTCGGAGTGATTATTTTCACTTTTTTCTTGAAAACCGATAAGTTCAACGGTCTAGGAACGGAAGCTATTAATGATGCTCTTCTTGGAAAGGGGGGGTATACTGATTTTTTTTGGAAAACGATTCTGACCGCCATGACACTAGCTGCCGGTCTCAAGGGTGGTGAAATTATACCGGCGATATTCGTAGGTGCAACGTTTGGCGCAGCATATTCACCTTTGTTCGGCTTCCCTCCCGATCTGGGAGCAGCCGTTGGATTGGTCGGTTGTTTATCGGCGACAGCTAAAGTTCCAATTGCTGCCGTTTTGCTAGGAGTTGAGCTTTTTGGAGGAAAAGGAATCATTTTTTATGCCATTGCTTCAGTTATCTGTTACTTTCTTTCGGGTAAAAATGGACTTTATAGATGATCTTAATCTATTCGGTATGCCAATTATGCTATAATGGAAAGAGAGAGATGGAAATGACGCTGAGTGGTTATCGAGGGAAAAGACGGAGAAAATCTTGACGATCAAGATATTAGGACCTGCAGGAGGACGTGAGGCATTCGATGCCGCGATTCTCGCCGGAGCTGATGAAATCTATATGGGGCTGGCCGGATACGGTGCAAGACTCTATGCCGAAAATTTTACAACTGACCAGTTCATCAAAGCCCTCTATGACGCACATCAACTTGGTGTAAAGCTGAGTCTGACTCTGAATACACTGATGTCAGAGCGAGAGGTTGAAGCCGTTTTTCCCGATCTGGATCGACTTGTTTCAGCCGGTCTTGACAGTGTCATTATCCAGGATTGGGGTGTTCTTAGGTTCTTGAAACGACGATACCCACATCTTGGCCTCCACGGTTCGACTCAAATGGGGTTGGGGAATGCACGAGAAGTTCAATTCGCGTCGGAATGTGGTCTGACCCGTGTTGTCCTTCCGCGTGAGCTCTCAATTGATGAAATAGCCTCAATTCGATCGGCTTCTCCAGATATCGAGCTTGAAATCTTCTGTTCCGGTGCACTTTGTTTAGGTTGTAGCGGTAAATGTTATCTTTCATCCTACGTAGGGGGACGTAGCGGAAATCGCGGTTCCTGTGCCCAGCCGTGTCGACAATCCTACGTCTTGCAATCGGATAACGGTGCCGATTCTTCAACTGAAGGGTACTTTCTTTCTTTACGGGACCAGCTCTTTTCGCAGAAAGACATTGAAGATATTTCGAAGATTGGGATTGACGTGGTAAAAATCGAAGGACGGATGAAATCTCCATCTTATGTTTTTGAAGCTGTCCGTCGATATCGCACTTTAATTGATAGTCTCGGAACAATTGACAAAGGTACGTCACAGGGGGACCTCCAACCGATTGAACGCATTTTTAATAGAGGATATGGTCCAGGTTATTTGCATGAACATGATCCTGAAATTTTAAATCCACGTTATAGCTCGCACTACGGGATTCCCGCAGGAGAAATAAAAAATGGGAGAATATACCTTACGGCGCCACTGGTGAACGGTGATGGAGTTGTCTATTTGGATAAGAACTTCAAAAAGCTTAGAGGATCAAATGTTAACACGATACTCTTGCAGCCTAAACTGTATGGTGACCATGCTAAAAAGGTATCGAGAGCCGATGTAGGAAGTGTCGTCACTCTAGGTGCTCCTGTTCCCTCTTTCGCAAGTTATCTATATAAGACACTAGATTTTAGCCAACTGAAAGAAACTGCACATCTTTTTAAAACAACAAAACGACGTCGTCCGATAACCTTGGCACTCAAGGCAAAAATCGGATATCCACTGCGCCTGACCCTTACGCTTGTCGATTCGTCATATCCTACAGAGTCGGTTACGTTAGAAAGTGATCAACTTCTCGAAAAGTCACATAATCAGCGTCTTGACGAGTCGACTCTGACATCGGCGATCGATCGATTCGGAACATCTCCTTTCGGTTTGCAGTCTCTGGAATTAGACTACGATCCCGATGTCTTTCTCCCAAAATCACTTTTGAATAAGCTTCGCCAAGACGCTGTTAATCAACTGAAATCTTTGTCTGCCGTCCATCGCAGAAATTCTTCCACAATCAACACCATGGCGAACATTGTTTCATCTGAATTCGTAGATCATGGATGCGCTACGAAAATCGCCAAACCTCTTCCTCTCTCTTATGCTGCCGCGGTAAGGACTTGGGCACAAGGGAACGCAGTTCTTTCAAGCGGGATAACAACAATGTATCGAGTTCCATCACCGATTAGGTATGAAGATGAAGCGATTGAAAGTGGAATGGAAAAAGAACTGATTGATTTCGAGAAGGATTTGAATCCTCATTTCTCATTTCAGCCGATTGCCGGGAATATCACCGAAGCTCTTTTTTACGAGGAACGTGGAATTTTGTTTACTGCGGACACTTCATTCAATGTGACTAATTACGAATCCGGCCTTTTCCTTCTTGAACAATTTCCCCATTTATCGACTCTTTACTTATCAAATGAATTATCTCGTAATACACTTCTCAGGTTGGGAGAAAGGCTTATCCCGCTCCTTGGCGATCGAGGCGGAAGGGTGGGCCTCTCGGTTTATGGACATCCGATAGCGATGTACACGAGAAAAACAATTTTTGACAGTAAGAAAGTCGTACTGGAATCTCAGGGACGCAAGTTCCTCCTCTTCAGGAATAAAGAACTCTTTCCTGAGAAAAAAATCACCACGCCAATCAGCGGCACATCCGTATTCTATTATCCGCCTTTAAATATTCTTGAAGAAACCGGCGATTTTCCTTCTGGCTGGGAGCTCCGATTCGACTTTACGATCGAAACTCCAAGTGAAATTTCGGAAGTAACCGACTCATGGAAATCGAATAAACGAATTCGTGGTGTTGGTTATGGCTTCGAACATCCGATATTTTGATTGTAATTGATGTGTCTAACAATTTAGATGAGATGAAAATGGGAATTATCCATATTAAAAGTGACAATTTCCCTTTTTCTCGTTTTTGTTTCGGTAATGAGGAGAATTCGGCATTCAGGATGTTTCAGCGCGAACTTTTCAGTATTGTCAATCCCCATTACAAAAAATGCAGTTGAAAGAGCGTCAGCACACGCTGCGTGTGGGGTGATGACGGTTGCCGAGAGGATGCCGACTGAGGGAAAACCGGTTCTCGGATCGATGATGTGTGAAAATCGTTTTCCTTGATGAAAGAAATACTGTCTTCCGGAACCACTTGTGCCGATCGCTTCATTAATAAGCCTAAGGGTGGCTAGACGACGTTGCGGCTCAATCGGATCGGCAATTCCGATACTCCAGCATGGGGAAAGTGTGCCGTCATGATCGATGGCATGATCGCCTGTTCGGCCACCTTTTGCGATAACGCTACTCAATCCTCCGTGAATAAGGTAATTTTCTAGTGATGATGTGGCAAGAAAGGACGATGCTATGTCGAGCGCGAATCCCTTACCGATTGCTCCGAAATTAATTTCGACTCCTGGATGATCGAATGCAACGGTATGGTCTTTTTCATTAAGGAGTACATGTTTCATACCTACATTTTTTAACGTGCTGTTGATTTCAAATTCAGTAGGAACACGTCCTTCACCTTTTGCAAACCCCCACAGCTTCCAGAGAGTCGAAGATGTAATATCAAACGCCCCATCAGTTTCTTTCCAAAGAGAACGACAAATTTGAAGTTGTTTGAAAAGTTTTGATGGAACTTGAACATTCATTTCGGCAGCCAACATATTGATACGGCTTAAAAGACTCGTTGGCCGAAATACGGAAAGAACTGTTTCTTCCTGATCAATGAGATCAAAGACGTCGAAAACCTCCTCACGTGAA
The DNA here is from genome assembly GCA_902796885.1 of uncultured Planctomycetota bacterium. Lineage (GTDB taxonomy): Bacteria > Planctomycetota > Planctomycetia > Pirellulales > Thermoguttaceae > RUG695. The sequence goes on along the minus strand of CADBQY010000212.1, from coordinate 33,208 downwards.
GAGTCACTTTCATTGAGAGAGATTTCGAAATCGCATGCCATTGCGCGATGGCGATAAACTGTTAACGGACCGAAAAGTGACTCGTCGGTGGAAGAGCATTGTTTTAACGATGTCGGACATCCTTCGGTAAAGATCCGAAAATCTTTTTGGCTTTCTAAACCTTTACCGAACGGATGGGCGGCAAGACCGCGGAAAGGCGATAAACGCGTCAGGAAAGAGCGACGCATGCTCAGGCATTCTCGTTTTGGGAATCTTGCAGCATCCCGGCGATTTCTTGTCCGAGCTGATTCTTGATCATTCCAGTGACCATTGTGGCCGCCATTGGCAGATCGAGTGTCACGTCTACCGATGCCTCTTTGATGTCGAGTGTGCCGGAAATCGGATAAGAGAAGATTGTCATCGTCCAGTCAACATGATCGTCCCCCACCCATTTTTCAGTTGAATTGGATACAATGTTTGACTTCTTGATTTTTTCACATTCGATCGCTTTATGGATTCTAGCAACTGCTTCATCTTTTCCCAGTTTATGCGGGAAGGTAAGAGAAATGTTAGGCATAGTTAACTCCTGTCTTTCCTGATTTTAAGGCCCTTAGGCAAACAGTTTGTCTTCAATCGAATAGATCAGGTGAAGAGCCTGACCGATTTCGTCTTTCTGACGCTGTGGCTCTTGCGGAATTTCACGTTCGATTGTGATCGGGCCGTCGAATCCGACCTCTTTCAACGTCGCAAGAAAGAGCTCTGCATCCACATCACCTGTTCCGAATGGAACTTCCGTTCCCCAGTCGACACCGGGGGTTCCGTTTGTCGGTTTGGCATCTTTACAGTGGACGCTCCGAACATAAGAACCGACTTTTTTGAGAGATTCGATCGGGTTTCCCATGCCGTAAAGAATCAAGTTGGCAGGGTCAAAGTTGATGAAAATATTGTCGCGCTGAACGTCTTTGAGGAAAGTGAGAAGGTCTTCGGCTTTTTCCTGACCCGTTTCGAGATGAAGACGTTGGCCGTTAGCGGCAAGATGGTCGCAGAGTTTTTGTATGGTTTCAACGATTTCTGAATACTTTTTGACATCATCTTTGTGGGGAACAAAGCCAATATGCGAACCAATGGCATCTACCCCTAGAAGTTTAGCAAAATCGGCAATTTCAAACGATTCTTGAAGACGCGTTTCTCGAGTTTCATGGGGAACGAGTCCAACGGTTTCTGCAGTAATCGCTATTGTTTCATAGCTTTCACCTTCAAAACCGAGAAAAACGCATGTCACGGTAATGCCGTACTCTTCTAACTTCCTCAAAAACGCCTTCGCATTATCGGGCGTACGCGAGGTTTTCGCTGGGGTATGAAGCTGAACTGTGTGGATTCCCAGATCACGAGCTACTTCCAATTGAACACCGAGACCTGCATCAATCGATGCAAAAACTCCCACCGACCATTTTTTCATAAAAAACTCCTTTGGAAAGGGACAAAACTTTCATATTTCCTATCTTTGCTAAATCATGGCCTTGTCACTTTGTACTTGCGACCATATGCCAATTATAACAAATTTCCGGAAAGAAGCTAACTATTTTGTAAGTCTCCAACGCAGTGCGGTCTCACCCGGAAAAAGGATTTCATAGTTGACGGCCGAAACAAATCCGCAAAGCATCAGATATTCGAGTCGAGCTGCGACATCAGCCAGCGCAAAAAAACGCCGGTTGATATGAGCTGTCCAAAACATCATTTTGGCAAGTTCGTTGATTGTCATCCCTTTTTCTGTTTCGGTCAGAAGACGCTGAAGTCGCGTATTCCGGCGATCCTCAGATTTGTGAACCATCTGAATCCTGTTTTGAATTTCATAGATTGGGTCTTCATGACCGGGAAGAAGGATTTTAGGCGGGTCCTTCTTTTCAGTCAATCGATTCAGTTTCTTCATTGATTCAACCGTTCGAGCAAAACCACAAAAGGGAAAGAAAGTCGCCGGCCAGTTTTGAGTCAAAGTCTTAGAAAGGATCAGGTCGCCTGTGAGGAGAAACTCCCCGACACGCATACCGATATGTCCAGCACTGTGTCCAGGAAAATGAAGAATTTCAAGATCGTTTAGCTTATCGCCATCTTCGAGGACGTCATCCACATGAACGGGCTTTGTCCGTTCAGGGAGATACCCGAACGCTTTGAGAACCGGTTCGATTTCATCTTCGGGTACTCCGCAAGTATGTAGGAAATTCGCGTGGGCAAAGGTTCCGATCGTTGTTCGTTCGCGATACGACTCGACAATCGGCGCATCATAGGGATGGGCGTAGATTTTCGGATCTCCCAGTTCTTTAAATAGGTGAGTTCCGCCGAAGTGGTCGATATGCGCATGAGAAATAATAATGTGTTCAATTTGTTGCGGTTTGATTTTTTCTCCCCAGTTTTTACGTACCTGCTCGATTCCCTTGATAATATCATCAAACGATGTGCCTTCACCGCTACCAGCATCGAACATTGTCGGTGGGAAGCCATTACCAAGAATCAAATAGACATAGCCACTAAGATACGGATAGGGCTGATGACGGATACGGTAAATTCTCAGTCCATTTTTAGCCGTCCAACGTTGAACGTTGGCGTAGATATCTCCCTGTTTTTGACTTGCTGACATTTCGTTACCCCTTCTCAGGCTTTGGGACGCGTTTAGAGAACGGTTTTGACTTTTTCCTGTACCCGCGTTTTCCTTGAGATGATTTTGCCCCCTTTTTCATTGCAGACTTAAACAGAGACGCCTTTTTACCGATAAATTCGCTCATTTGTTTGATCCGGTCGCGTAGAACGGCGGCTTTTTCAAATTCAAGTCGATCCGCAGCATCAAGCATCTCCTGTTCTAATTCATTAATGTACTCGCGCGTTATGAAAAGATCTTCATCGGCGTCATCAATAACAGCCGAAACGCGTGCGTGAGCCTCGGCGTCGGCTTCAATGCCACGATGAATATTCTTTTTGATTGTTTCTGGCGTGATACCATTTTCCCTATTATACTCTATTTGGATTTCCCGTCGTCGATTTGTCTCGTCAATCGCATTTTTCATTGAATCGGTTACTTTATCGGCATAAAGGATTACCTTGGCATTGACATTTCGAGCACTTCTCCCAATAGTCTGAATCAAAGAGGTTTCACTCCGCAGAAAACCTTCTTTGTCGGCATCGAGAATCGCGACCAACGAAACTTCGGGAAGATCAAGACCTTCGCGAAGAAGATTAACTCCAACCAGCACGTCAAAATTGCCGCAACGAAGATCACGAAGGAGTTCGACGCGTTCGAAAGCGTCAAGTTCGCTATGAAGCCACCTGCATTTGATGTCTTGCTGAACAAAGTATTCGGCAACTTCTTCCGCAAGCTTCTTTGTTAGTGCAGTAACCAGGACTCGTTCACCGGATGCGATTCGCTGTCGTGATTGTTCGAGAAGATGGGGGATTTGTATCGACGCTGAGACAACTTCTACGACTGGATCAACAAGACCCGTTGGTCGAATAATTTGTTGAATAACCCTATTTTCCGACTTTTCAAGTTCGTAATCACCTGGTGTTGCTGAAACGTAGATAACTTGGTTGACTTTCTTTTCCCACTCTTCAAATTTTAACGGGCGATTGTCTAATGCACTCGGTAGACGAAAGCCATGTTCAATAAGATTCTTTTTACGTGCCTGATCGCCTGAAAACATTGCTCGGATTTGGGGAATCGTAACGTGGGATTCGTCAATGAATAGGAGAAAATCGTCTGGGAAATAATCAAAAAGAGTTTCCGGAGGTTCACCGGGAGCTCGATTGGCAAGCGGGGCGGAATAATTCTCAATCCCCGGACAAAAACCAGTCTCTTGAATTAGTTCCAGATCGTAACGCGTTCTTGCCGAGAGACGTTGCGCTTCTAGTAGTTTTCCCTGATCGGTAAAGAACTTGATCCGATCTTCTAATTCAAATTCGATTCGTTTTATGGCTTCTTTGACTCTCTCCTGTGGAAGAACAAAGTGTTTTGCAGGGTAAATAAAGAATTCATCTTGTTTGTCGATCGTCTCGTTAGTCAGGGGATTGACGATCGATATCCGTTCAATTTCATCTCCCCAGAACTCAACTCGCACGGTGAACTCCTCGTAAGTGGGACGAATTTCAACGGAGTCTCCGCGCACTCGGAAATTTCCTCGGTCGCAGGAGACATCGTTTCGTTCGTAGAGCATATCAACGAGACGTTTGAGCATTGCGTCTCGATTCAGTTCCGCTCCAACCCGAAGAGGCAACATCAGATTTTGGTAATCATCCGGAGAACCTAAACCGTAAATTGAACTGACACTGGCCACAACAATGCAGTCACGACGACTTAAAAGGGCGCTTGTCGCAGCAAGACGAAGACGATCTATCTCATCATTGACGCTGGAGTCTTTTTCAATATAGATATCTCGTTGTGGAATATAGGCCTCCGGTTGATAATAATCGTAGTAACTGACGAAATATGAAACAGCATTGTCTGGGAAAAAGGCTTTGAACTCACCATACAGCTGTGCTGCAAGGGTTTTGTTATGGGACATCACAAGGGTTGGGCGTTGGAAATGCTCGATGACATTAGCCATCGTAAAGGTTTTACCCGAGCCGGTAACCCCCATAAGAGTCTGAGAAGAACGTCCTGATTCGATCCCTTCTATCAGAGAACGAATGGCATTGGGCTGATCTCCTGACGGTTCAAACGGTTTTTCAAGTCTAAAAGGCATATTTCTAAACCCCAGGCGGAAAATTTCCGAACGAATGATTTTAACAGGATTTAACGGCAAACGCAATACCTCGACGGTAAGTCAATAGAAACGGAGATAACCGAAACCTTTTTTCAAACATTTTTTGCCGATTTCACTCCAAGCTGAAAATCCTATTCCGGGAACGACCCGACGAATTGCAATCCCCCAGACATTTCCAGCATTCGGAGCAGAATCACAAAGCTCGCGCCATGGAATCGCAATTTCGAGAACCCATCCAAAATTTGTGGTTTTTTGGGCAATATAGATCTCTGGATTCCAGTTTTTGTCATTGTGGCATGAGTCGCATACCCAACCGCGACAATCGAAGGTCAGATGATAAAAATCGATAAAATCGCGGTCAGGATCGAGTGCAATCTCGATCCTGTCAAAGTCGGAAAGATCGGTATCGCGAACCCTTTGTCCGTTCCGTTGTATCGCCGTTACATCCGTCTGGTGAGCGACGATGCCGATAAAGAGATGTTCCTTTCCGCTTAGGAGAGAAATGGAGGTTTGTGGATAGTTAGGATCTCCTGCTAACTGAAAAGGCTCCGCGACATTCCAAACCTCATTTTCCAGGATTCCGTCGAGAAGTGGTACCGACACTGCAGGATAACAGGAACCGACAGGGAGAGGAAAGTCACTTTTTTCCTGTTTGTCGTTCAAAAGTGCGTATTCTCCGGCGGCGTGACGTGCCGTGAAGTCATTTTCGGAAAAAAGGAGTGAACGGTTGTAATAGTAACCAATTGCATTTTGGAATTCACCTCCTCGGCGTTGAGCAGAAGCAAGGGGAAAACGGACTTCGTCAGTCATATAGAGTTCGGGATAATATTCACGGATCATTGTACCAATACGTAGCGCGTCGGCACAATGATCGACAATTCCCGGAAGTGGACGTTCAACTTCGTCCGGTTTTGAATTTTGAGTGATAGTGCCGACCTGTATTTTTGCGGCTCGGCCAAGAGATATTCGCCGAATACGCTCCAATCCAGCATACATGCGGAGAAGACGCACTGCTCCTTCGCGAGCAGGAGTTGTTTCGGGGTATTCTGAAACTAACCGTTCCCAATATTCTGCCGCAGTGTCTGGATCACCTGCGTGAGAGAGATTTATTCCTAGTCTCAGTAGAACCTCAGCAGCAGTTTCTGTGTCAGTCTCTTGGAGCGCTGTGTCGATATTCGTGCGAATCATATCGACACGACTGCCGGATGAGGACGTGAGATGATCTGCAAGAGCTAAGAGCTTGCGTCTCTGATGAATGATCGGGAGAACTTTTTTTTCACTTATAGGATGAACTGCCGCCCGTCGTCTGATTTCACTCCCACGGGGTATGTTAAGGTCAACGAAGGGGGAGTCCAGTTGAGAATTGATATCAGGATTATCGACCCCTTCCAATGAAATAAATTCAAAACCGCGAAAAGCTTCAAGTGAATTATGCGGGGAGGCAATCCGTTGAGCTAAAAGCGATACCTCGTCAATGGTTCGGCCGTGAGTTGAGATATAGTCTTCCGTTTTGACTGACAGGAAAGACGAGCGGTCTGTCGCAATTCCTACCCGATTAACCTTCCAAGGAAGAAGGCCTAAATTCTTAATTTGTTCTGGGAATCGTTGGGGATCGGCAGCCTCGATTATTCCTTCTAAGATGGTATCGCGAATCATTTGAGAGATCGGAGATTGCAAATCGCTCATTGGGAGAACCTTGTTTGAAATATCCCAGTGCTGTTCAACCATAAGCGCCAACTTAATTGGATCGACGTTCGCTGTCGAATAACCGGCAGTCGGACGGATTCTGTTTTTTTCTATTGATTCGTCAGTAACAAGCGAACGAACTGGAGGGGTTAAAAATGCCGGAGGATCATTTTTTTCAGAAAGCACCAGAAGGGTCGGACGCCAGATACGAATCATCCGAACAATGTGTCTTTTCAGCATGATTTCGGGGGCTTCGTTAGTCCGATTACTCCATAAAGATTTTATATTCTCGAGTGATAGATTCAACTCTGGAGAAGGAAGAGCGAAATCATTTTCGTAATGGAAAGATGAACCGCCAGTCGCTATGAAAGATTCGCGCAGCCGCTCCTCCGGAAGAACCTCTTCACCACATGATTCGTCACAGGGAGTTAAGATGTCCGCTACTCCTAAAAATCCGTCTTTTAGAGTTAACGCAGTCGTCCAGTGGTAGGGAATCAGTTCTGAATTTTCAAAAAGACCGAGCCAGGCGGCGCGTCGTCCCCCTTCACGTTTTACCGTCCAATTAGCACCACCGTCATGGGTTACGAGAATATTTCCAAGATCGCCGACAGCAAAACCATTTTGGGAGTCTGAAAAGAGTATTTTTCGGATTGGAAGGGTGATGCCGGTTTCCGTTGCATTCCAGGATCTCCCGTTATCTGTACTTGAAAAGATTTTTGTCCCCGGGGTTCCGGCTATATCGATTCGGCTTTTTTTAAACGAAACGGTATTGAATTCAAATTGATCACTTTCAGAGGGGAGAGGTATTTGTTGCGGAAGACTTGTTCCATCCCAAAGAAGAAGTCCGTTGAGACCGGCTGAAAAGAGGGCCGCATTTTCTGACATGGTAAAGTCGGTCAGGAAGTCGCAGTTTTGGAATGCCCCAATTTCATTACAGGAAGTTCCATCGATTTGGTAAGGCTTTCCTGAACGGCTTAGCCCCGAAAAAAACTCGTTTTCTGAATTACCTTTTATCCATCCTGGATGGCGGACGGTCTTAAAAGGCGAAAACCAGGTTCGGCCATTGTCTTCGCTCTGAAAATACCCCGAGGGATAGAGTTCCGAAGAATCGCCCCACGCTTCGGCAATTCCGTCTTCAGAATAAGCGACATCATAGAGAAACGGAATTCCGATCGTTTCGACGACGGACCAATTCCGACCACCATCTTCTGTTCTTAGAATGATACCTTGTGAGCACTTTGTTCCCGGGATCAGATTTCCTCCGACAATCAAGCCATGGTTAGCGTCTGAGAATGAGACCGCCTTCAAATTGGCCGTTGTTGGAACTCGGACCAGAAACCACTTCTCACCATTGTCAGAGCTCATCCAGACAGCTCCACGATCTCCGACTGCCCAGATTATTCCGGAAGCAGCTTGGCAGAGCCCGAATAATGAGGCATCGGAAATGATTGAAGGATCGGTGCTAACGGGATTCGGACGCAAATGAGGAGGCGTTTCTGGAAGAGTATCAGACATTTCAATGTTTTCGGCTAAAAATTCGATCCCGTCAGGATTAAATCCATTTGAATTGCCTGAAACAGAGAAGGTGGGTTCTGGAATCGATGGTTCGACATTTTGCAAATCCTTATTTTGACTCTCGTGACGTATCTGTTCGGCGTACTCTTGCCAACCCTGCGCGGAGAGGTATGAATGGAAAAACAGGGACAGAAAGAGAGCGACTGAAAAAAAGAACAATACGTTCCTCGTTTTGGAAATAGGTACAAAGGGATATTGCGTTTGCTCGATCAACGGTACTTCCAATATTCCAAAATCTTTGAAGCTAGTTGTGGTTAGCTCGGTTAGCATCCGTGAAGCCGTTTGTTCCAATGTTACTGTCCGTTTCGCCACTCAGAAATTCCAGAACCATTGTTGCCGTCTGACTGGAATGATCCAAAGCTTCTTGATGTTTTCCTGAAGGAGGCTCTGGACCTTTCGGGTTGAGTTTAGCGAGAATGTTTTGAATCTCTTTCCATTTACGATTGTCGTCTGTTTTTGGCCTTATGAGCAGATTGTTATCGAGTGCCCACTGGACAACCGAGAGATCATAGATCTCAGAGTTATTATTCTGGATCAGACGGAGTTCTTCTTTTCCATTTTGGGTGAAGTATTCAGATCCTTTCTCTGGAAGGTCTGCTGTCCATACCGGTTCGTTGACACATAACATTGTGAAAAAACCGAGAATTCCGAGCATGATAAAACTTCCCTTTTTATCGTTGAAATTGACGATTTTCAATGCCGAACCGAGTGATTTTTTGATTTTGACGGAACCACCTTTTATCTGAACTGAACAGAATTCATCGAGGATCAAGTGGACTAAAATGCCAACAACCATAGAGCCACCGCAATAAAGACGCTCGTTCACTACGCCGGATGAGAGGAGAAAAGTGATCTCGCCAGTAAGGAGTGCCATAGGTATACTGTGGCACATCCCGCGATGAACTGTCGTTTTTCGGATCACCCGTCCCAGAAAAAGCCACGCGAAAAGGAAGTTTCCTCCTCCGATGATTGCGACAGCCTGTGGGTCAAGAAAGTAGTCTCGCAACCTGCTAACAAGCAGAAGGGATGAAAAACCGGCTATGATTGCCAAACATTTCCTAAAAGAAGTACTTTTTTCGCTGTCAATGTCCGGCACGATTCCTCCGATTGCGCAGAGAACACCTCCGTAAATCGAGGTTATCGGGGAGATGTGACCGAATAGAAAGGAAATGCTTCCTAATGCGGTTCCGCAAATCGAACTTGCCGTAACATGGGTTTTGTAGTCTGGCATTTGTTCCCTGTGTGTTGGTCCTGGTCAACATCCTAATGTGCTAAAAACGAATGATTGTAACTAAGTCCTAGCATGGAGTCAATCTTAAAATGAGCCTCTAGGCTATTCCTTGGTTATAAATCTATTAAACACGGAAAAATCTCTTGTCTGGAATAGGAATATTTAATAAAATCCAACGGATTCGGGTTGTTTTGAAACTCTAACCGTAGGCCAGATGATATATTCTTGGCGTCGGAAACGTGCCCTTTCAATCGGATTTTACAATGATAGAAACCGTAAAAAATCTCCCAACTTTTGATGTTTTTGTCATTTTGTTTCTGCTCTATTGTATTTTCATGGGTGGAAAACGCGGTATATTTCTTCAAATTACCTCAATAGTTTCTCTTCTGGCAGGGTGGTATGTTTCGTCCCGCTATTCCGTAAATTTCAAATCATATTTTCCTCTGGGTGACGCGCTTAGCGGTAAAGCGGCTTCCATCGCAACGTTTTTCGCCGTAGAGATTGGTGTTCTGATTCTTGGAAAAGTTCTTAGCGGGATGTTAGTCGGAGGTATTCTCAAAGAAGCCAACCGTCAGCTTGGGGCTCTTTTCGGCCTTGTCAAAGGATTAATTGTCTGTCTTGTAGTTACCTACTTCGCAGTGACCCTTTCATCAACATCTAAAAAATTTGTGATCGGGTCTCAAAGCGGAAGAATGATGATTCAGCTACTTTGTGAGATACAAAAAATTATTCCAGATAACGCTCAGACAGCAAAAGTTAAATCCGCTCTTGATGACTTTCATAAAGCTGCCGGTGATGGTAATGCCGTCAAAAGGACATCGACGAACTATCAGATATCAACATTCAAAGAAGATATAGCTAATTCATTTCAAAAAGCAAAAGAAAAGGCTAATACTTTAAAAAAAACAATAGGAGAGCTTGATTCGCTTACAAAAAGTTTTAATGGGTTCCAAAAGAATCTTTCTTTTGGTGATTCCTACGATAATTATTCACAAGAACCGGATTATTTCGATCCAACTCGCTCGGGCGACTCTGCCAAAAATTACGTTGAACATGAACAATCAGTAACCCGTTTTTCTGACAGTGAAGTTTCAACCGCTGAGAGTTCGGCCCAAGATGACATCTTTCAGAAAGCCGACGATATCTTCTCGCGAAGTTTGTTCCGGACGGTTTCACCTGTAGATGAATCAGATAGGCAGAACCGCATATCCAATTCGAAAGATATCTACGGTTCCGGTGTCAGTTCTAGTTCAGACCGATATTATACCCCAAGTTATTGATATTCGGGATTGATCGTTTCCACACCGTTTTGCTGTTAGTTGTCGATTCTTTCTACCTTGTCACAATAGTTTTTCAGGATATAATATGTTAGTTTATTTAGGCTTGAGTCTTAATTTCCGCGAAACGAAAGCCAAAGAAGAGTAATGAAACATTTGATTTCTGCATTAGTTCAGAACGTTCCCGGAGTTCTTTCGCATGTCTCCGGAATGCTCGCCGCCCGTGGCTACAACATTGAGAGCTTGGCTGTCGGAGAAACCGAAGATCCGAAAATGTCCCGAATGACCTTTGTCGTTGTCGGCGACACCTATATTCTCTCACAGGTCAGGGCCCAATTGGCCAAGTTGGTAACGGTTGTAGATGTCCAGGATCTAAGCGCTCACGAATTTGTCGAACGTGACCTTATGCTCATTCGTGTAAGCGCTGGTGAGGAATCTCGCAGTTCCATTCTCGAACTGGTGCAAATCTTTCGAGCCAGTGTTCTTGACGTGACTCCCGATTATCTCATGATAGAGGTCTCCGGTAACGAATCAAAAGTCGAGGCTTTCATCGATGTGATGCGACCATACGGGATCGTCGAGCTTGTTCGCACGGGAAGAATTGCCCTGGCGCGTGCCGCCGCATCCGAAACGCTCCAGAAAGCAAAGTTGGGAGATTAAGAGGTTCGTGAATAGTGCATGGTTTTGATAACCATGTTTTGTTCAACATAAACGAGTTTTTTCGATTTTAGGAACAACCATTTTGGAATAGGAGCTTTGCAATGGCTGCGACAATCTATTATGAAAAGGATGCTGACCTTTCGCTGTTGAAAGACAAAACGATCGCGATTCTCGGTTACGGATCGCAAGGTCATGCCCATGCCCAAAACTTGCGAGACAGTGGCTGTAAAGTTGTTATCGGTGAACTTGAAGGAACTGACAACTACGATCTCGCCGTTAAAGCCGGTTTCCAGCCTCTAACTACCGAAGAAGCGGTCAAGCAGGGAGATATCATCGTCCTGACCCTTCCGGATGAACTTCAGGCCGGTATCTTCGAAAAACAAATCCGTCCGAATCTCGTGCCCGGAAATATTCTCCTGGCAACCCACGGCTTCAATGTCCACTACGGTCAGTTTGACATCCCCAAAGGGTGTTCTGCCATTATGATCGCTCCGAAAGGACCTGGTCATCTTGTCCGTTCCGAATATGAAAAAGGCGGCGGGGTTCCCTGTCTGATCGCTCTCGGACCTGGCGCAGGCGATCGCGAAAAAGCGCTCGGCCTTGCTTACGCCAAAGGTATTGGCGGTACGCGTGGTGGCGTAATCGAGACCACCTTTAAGGAAGAAACCGAAACCGACCTTTTCGGCGAACAAGCCGTTCTTTGCGGCGGCCTTTCGGCTTTGATTTCTGCTGGATTCGAAACTCTTGTCGAAGCCGGATATCAACCGGAAATGGCCTATTTCGAATGTATGCATGAAGTCAAGTTGATTGTTGACCTCTTCTATCAGGGAGGACTGAATTATATGCGCTACTCGGTTTCGAACACTGCGGAATACGGTGACTACACTCGTGGTCCGCGCGTGATCAACGAAGAATCGAAAAAAGAAATGCGTAAGATTCTGGAAGAAATTCAGGATGGACGTTTTGCCAAAGAATGGCTTCTCGAAAATCAGGCGAAAGCTCCGATGTTCAAGCGCCTACGAGCCATGCAGCATGATTCGTTGCTCGAAGAGACGGGTAAAAAACTTCGTCGGATGATGAGTTGGATTGATGAAAAAGAGTTCTGATTTGGACTCCATTTCCCTTAAAAGAAAGAGCGGCTCGGACACTCTGGGTCGCTTCTTTCTTTTTTCGGATTTTTTCAATGATTAGTCGGAAAAGCGTTAGCAGGTAACGGATGATGAAGCTTTCCCCCACACAGAACCATCCATCTTTTTACCGCAAACAGGATATCGTTTATCCGGTGGTAAGCCGACGTTCAGGTGGGGTTTCTATCGGAATAAACTTAAGTCCGTCAAAAAAATGCAATTTTGCATGTACCTATTGTCAGGTAAACTATCATCGCCTTTTGGAAAAAGCGGTCCTTTCGACGGTTTCCCCCAAGATTGACCTAGATAAGTTAAACAAAGAGGTCGAAGAGACCGTAAAGGCCGTTCTCTCGGGAGAGATTTTTTCTGAAGAACGTTTTCGGGAGACACCGTTTGAACAACGCGTTCTCCGTGACTTTGCCTTCAGCGGTGATGGTGAGCCGACCTTGTCTCCTCAGTTTCCCGACGCAGTTCGATTGGTCGCTCAAAAACGCGACGACTTGCTCCATGAATCGGTTAAACTTGTACTCATCACAAACTCGACCACCTTTCGAAATCCACAAACCATTAGAGGTTGCGACGAGATAATTGAGAGAAACGGAGAAATATGGGCAAAGTTTGACGGGTTAAATGCCAATGTCTACCACAGTATTAACCGTTCTTCAATTCCATTCGAGATGATTATTGATAATTTGATCTTCGCATCCTCAAGATGGCCGATTAAAATTCAAACAATGTTTTTGCGCAACGATAAAACGATTCCTTCTCGCGAGGAGATTGCATCTTACATTGAGATTCTCAATCGCATCGCTTCCAAGGGGGGAAACATTACGGGGCTTCAACTCTACACTGTGGCTCGTCCCCCGGTGGAATCAAATATTTCGGCCTTAAACCAAGTTGAAATGGACGCGATTGCTGAAGAAGTTCGTAAGGGGACATGCCTTTCGACAGAGGTTTTTTACTCTCGATAAAAATTTTTGGGATTAGTTCTAACAATCACTGGAACTTAATCCCATTCTTTGATATAATACCATTATGGGGGTGGGTAACCGTTTAAGATATCTATGTTTTCCAGTTAGAAGGAGACGGTAATGCAGGTCAACGTTTCAACGCGGCACGGCGAACTTTCGGATGCCGCCAAGCAAAAGATTATCGACAAAGTCGAAAAGCTCGGCAAATTTATTGAACGAGTCAGTCGCATTGATGTGACGGTTGATTTGGAAAAGGCCGATGTTCCCTCTGTTGATATCATTGTCGCTACGGAACTCAAAAAAGAATTCCAGGCCTCTTATTCTTCAGGAGAGTTGTACGGTTGTATCGATCAGATCATCGATAAAATCCAACAGCAGATGAAAAAGTTCAAAGAAAAGCTGACGGATCACCGTTGAATTTTTGATTATGTGACATCAACCCTCAAAATTTATTTCCGGCTTAGGATGCCGGACTTTCAGCATAATTAAAGCTTTAGGAGTATTTTATGAAGTTTTCCGATTTTATTCTGGTTGATTCGATCAGAACGCATATTGATGCGACGGATAAACCAGGCGTCATTCGTGAAATGGTTAAATCGATACAGGATACCGGCGAAATTCCGGAGTCGGAATATGAGAGTATCGTCAAAGCGATTATGCGCCGCGAAGATCTCGGTTCAACCGGAATTGGCCATGGGATTGCAGTGCCTCACACCAAACACCCCAGTGTCAGCAAATTGGTGGGAACGATAGCTATCAGCCCCGAGGGGATTGATTTCTGTAGCCTAGATTGCGAAAAAGTCAACCTATTCTTTCTGTTGATTTCGCCTCCCGACTGTCCCAGCGAACACCTGCGCGCTCTAGAACATATCACACTCAAACTCAAAGACGAGTCATTCTGTAAGTTTCTGAAGCAGTCGCGCACAAAGGAAGATATTCTGCAGCTCTTAGAAGAAGCAGATAATAGCAGTTACGGTAAATGAATAATCCTCTTTCAACTGACAAAGTGACTCGGAGTCTGACCGTACAAAACAAGTCCGGTTTTCATCTCCGTGTCGCATCGTTGATCTGTCAAGTATCATCGAAATACGAGGATGAAATTTCGTTGACTAACGGTTCATACACTGCGGACTGTAAAAGCATGATTGATCTTCTCTCGATGATGGCTCCGTGTGGTACCGTCTTGACACTAACGGTACGGGGACCAAATTCTTCGGAGATTGCCGACCGCTTCACCTCACTTTTTGACACGAAGTTTAGTGAAGACGAGTTTGCTACGGAGGGATAACCTTCGATGAAAATTTGTCAAGGAATCGGCGTTTCAACCGGCATCGCGATCGGCGAAGTGATGGCATTTGATAACGGAAAATGCCGTATCAAACATCGTTTTATCGAAGAGCGAGACACTACACGTGAAATATTCAGGTTGGAAGAGGCGATTCGCGAAGCGGCTTCGCAGATTGAGTCAGATCGTGATTCTGTTTCCAAAGAACTTGGGGCAGAATACGGTCATATTTTTGGTGCCCACCTCCAGATCATTTCAGACAAAAAGCTTCGAAATGAGCTTATCTCACATATCAAAAATGACCATTTTACGCCAGAGTTTGCCGTTTCGAAAGTCTTTGATCGACACGCAGAGCGGTTAAAGAACATACCAGGAGACGGAGGAATATCGGAACGCGCAAATGATATTTATGATATTCAAAAACGCGTTCTTCGGCGTTTGATGGGGATTCGTCGTGAGAGTATTGCGAATTTACAATATCCGGTGATATTGGTTGCAAATACTCTTACGCCAAGTGAGACTTGCACGTTAAGCCGTGATAATGTTCTTGCTATTGTCACCGAAACGGGAGGGCAGGGTAGTCACACTGCAATTGTTGCCTCGGCACTTCAAATTCCCGCCGTGTTAGGTGTCGGTTCTTTTTTGAATGAAATCGATGATGGTGACAAGATCATCGTTGACGGAAAAAACGGTACTGTAATTCTTGACCCTGATGAGGTTACGATTCAGAGTTATGAAAAACAGATTCAGCGGAATAAAACTCTCCTTGAACAGTACTCAACAGAAACGGAAAAACCGTCCGTCACTCGTGATGGCGTTGAGATCAATGTCTATGGCAACATAGAATTCCCCTACGAAGCACGAATATGTCTTGAAAATGGCGCCAAAGGAATTGGACTCTATCGAACGGAGTTTCTTTATCTAGCTGAATCAGCAGCTAGTCTCCCTTCCGAAGATGTTCATTTTGAAGCATATAAACAAGTCATCGAATCGATGAATGGACGCGTCACGACGATTCGCACATTCGACTTGGGTGCTGATAAGCTTCCGGATCTCGCTATGTCGAAGCAGATCGAACGAAACCCTTTTATGGGCGTCAGGAGCATCCGACTTTCGCTTCGGAATACGCGAATATTTCGCAAGCAGTTACGCGCAATTCTTCGGGCTAGCGCATACGGGAAAGTGAGGGTCATGTTCCCTCTAATATCGACCGTTTTAGAATATCGGCAGGCCAGGATGATCTTTTCTGATGTCTGTGAAGAGCTCTACGAACTCGGTGTCCCATTTGACGAATCGATTCCTATTGGAATGATGGTCGAAGTTCCCGCAACTGTCATTATGCTCGACACATTCGTTCGAGAGGTCGATTTTTTCAGTATTGGAACTAACGATCTTGTGCAGTATACTCTTGCTGTGGATCGTAGTAATGAGGGGGTCGGGCGTCTCTACAATAATGAGGATCCGGCGCTCTTGCGTCTTCTTCGTGAAGCGATTCGCGTTCCTAACATGTACGCAAAACCAATTTCGCTTTGTGGACAGATGGGGAGCAACCCGATCTACACTATGCTTCTATTGGGATTGGGGTTACGCGATTTTAGCGTTGCCCCCCAATCAATTCCCGAGATCAAAGCTCTCTGCCGTAAAGTCTCGATTAACGAGTGCACTCACGTCGCAGAAGCGGCTCTGCGTATGGAAACAGCTCGTGATGTTCGGAATTACCTTAAAGCGGAGACCCAAAAATATGTCGGTGACGCTTTTGATCTCGAAACATGACTAAATACTTTGGGTTTGTCAGACCACTTAACCCTACCCCGATGAAACGGGAAAACAAACCAATGGTTGAAACGGGGAGCGGTGTCTGGTAAACATTACCTATTACTTCCCTGTGTCCGAAAGAACGGGTTCGGACATTGACAGGAAAACAGTGATGGTGCGCGAACGGGTCCGTCTGAGATTCAGCAAAAAGGGCACTCTCCGATTTATCGGCCATCGAGACCTTTTGAACATGATGGAACGTCTTCTTCGTCGTAGCGGGCTCCCCGTAGCGATGAGCGAAGGTTTTCATCCGAAACAAAAGGTAAGCTATGTCTCTGCATTGGCTCTGGGAATGGCAAGCGATGACGAAGTGATGGAAGTGATTTTTGACACTGAAGTCTCAGTTGGTGAAATACTCGATCGCCTGAACGGCGTTTCGGTCGAAGGACTCCATTTCAACTCGGCGGAAATTCTCCCCGAAGTTGCAAAGAAGTCAACGGCGGAATCATTTCTTTATGAAATTCCAATTCCGGCCGATCTCGATCGAGACTGGGAATCACGTCTTGAATGCCTTCTTTCCACAAAGTGTGTTGAGGTTGCCAAGTCGAATGGTAAAATAGTCGATCTTAAGGCTCCTCTCATTCTTTTAAGGAAGGAAAATGACAGAATCATCCTTCGACTTGCTTCACAGGCCGGTCCAGAAGCGGGGGTACGGGAGTACCTTTCCTATTTGGGTTTGGATGACCTTCTGTTCAAGACTATTTTTCCCTGTCGTAAAGAGACTTCTCTCCTCTAACGCTGTTTTCCCATTCCGTTTAGAAAAGAGTTAATTCAAATGGGTCAACAGATGTTGATGAATGTTCGACAATCAGAAGAAAGTCGAATTGCTGTTGTCGAAGACAATGTTCTTGAAGAGCTCTATATTGAGCGATCTGCTAATGACAATTATGTTGGCAACATTTACAAGGGAGTTATTGTTAATATTGAACCGAGCATCCAAGCCGCCTTTGTCGACTTCGGAATCGGTCGTAACGGATTTCTCCATATCAGTGATGTTGAACCGCACTATTTTAAACAGGCTGCGCATTATGATCCGTCTGCTGAAGAGAACACAGGACGAAATGCCGGTAGACAACATACCAAACCGCTCATTCAAGATGTTTTTCATCGAGGCGATGAAGTGATCGTCATGGTTATCAAAGAGGGAATCGGAACCAAGGGCCCAACCCTGTCGACCTATATCAGTATACCCGGACGATACCTGGTTTTGATGCCGTCTCTCGATCATGTCGGAGTTTCTCGCAAGATCGAAGATGATTCTCTCCGTCTTAAGTTGCGCAAGATAATGAATGAGCTTAATCCTCCCAAAGGACTTGGGTTCATCGTAAGGACTGCTGGAGCTGATCGTTCGCGCAAAGAACTTGCTCAGGATATGGCCTATCTGATGCGTCTTTGGAAAGTCATTGTTAAACGGATCAAGACTCTTCCCGCGCCGATTGATATATATCAAGACAGCGATATGATTATTCGCACGATCCGCGATATGTCGACAGATAAAATCGATAAGATCGTGATAGATGAACAGAAAGCCTACGATCGTGTCAGAGATTTCCTTGAATCGGTGATGCCTCGAACAGTGGACAGCCTAGAATACTATGATGGGAAAGAACCTCTCTTTCTCAAATATAATATTGAAAACGCTATTGCTCAGATCCATCAACGTCGAGTTCCGTTGAACGACGGAGGTTCGATTGTGATCGATCAGACTGAGGCCCTTGTTGCTATAGATGTCAACAGCGGTTCTTTTCGAACGAATGATTCAGCTGAAGAGACCGCGTTCCAAATGAATCTTCGTGCTGCGAAAGAGATTGCCCGACAGATTCGTCTACGTGATCTGGGGGGGGTGATTGTCAATGATTTTATCGATATGGATTTGGAACAACATCAGCGTGCTGTTGAGCGAACCCTTAGAGATGCTCTCAAACGCGACCGTGCCAAGACGAAGATACTCCGAACTAGTCCATTCGGACTGATAGAGATGACCCGTCAAAGAGTTCGTCCAGGAGTTAAACGAAGCATTTACCGTGATTGTCCATGTTGTCATGGCGGCGGTGTCGTGAAATCGATCGAAAGTATGGCGATCGATGTAATGCGAGATCTGGCAATCCTCTCTCAGAATAATGATATTGTTCAGGTTCGGATCAATGTCGCTGACGAAGTTTCGGAATATCTCAACAATAAGAAACGATTAGCTCTTGCTCAGATCGAAGAAGAAACCGGCATCGAGATTGTTTTAAAGGGGAATCCCGATGCCTGGCCGGAATTTCTCCGAATCGAGTGCTTCAACAAGATGGGGAACCCGGTCAGCGTGAAGAGCTTGCCTGAACAGTCTTCCGCCACCCCTTGAATTATTTGAAAAAAAGACGATAATCCCCTAAGGATTGTCGTTTCCTTAGACCTTCCGTTGCTTTCGGTTAAGGTGAAAAGGGCCCCAATTGGACAGCGCTATGTTCGCTGTGGTTCGTCAGGATTGCGGAATATCTGGCCCTATGGGTTGGATGGGGAAAAACGCGCCTCCGCATAGAGTTTTATTCTGTTAAAGTGTCCATACGGACAAGAGAAAGGATTGCATCATGTATGCTATTTTCAAAGATGGCAGCCACCAGTACAAGGCTGAAGTCGACAAAGAACTCTATGTGAACCTTCGTGATGTCCAACCGGGTGAGGATATCATTTTCGATCAGGTTCTTCTGATCAGCGGAGATGATGGTATCAAGGTTGGTCAGCCGACGGTTGACGGTGCAAAGGTCGTCGCAGAGGTTCTCTGCAAGTTTTCGGGTCCCAAACTTGTGATTCGTTGGTTCTATCGTCGTAAAGATAGCCGTAAAAAAACAGGTCACCGTCAAAAGTACATCAAAATCAAAGTCAAGGAAATCGTTGCCGGTTGATCCTGACATTACCGACATATAAATGAAAAGACCGGTTCATTCCTAACGGGGTGTAACCGGTTTTTTATTCGAGGGAATCTCTATGAAGGCAACCCTTTTTGAATTAACTCAAATTGTTAACGGCGTTCTGATCGGCAATGGTGAGATTTTGGTTACGTCGGCAACCCCAGCCCATCTGGCGAATTCTGAGTCAATTACGTTTTTGCTTGATCCTAAATTAAAAAAGATCCTAGATCATAGCAAGGCCGCCTGTGCTGTCGTTCCGAAAGGCTTTAACGAAACGGAAAGAATTGCATTGATACAAGTTGATGATGTCAATGACGCATTCAACCGAATAGCCGCTTTTTTCCGTCCTCCACTAGGAAATATGATCGAAGGAGTTTCATCAAAAGCTATAATTTCAGAATCGGCTCAAATCGGAGAAGGGGCTTCAATTGGAGCCGGAACCTATATCGGCAATCACGTCCGGATCGGAAAACGCTGCGTGATCTATCCGGGTGTTTGTCTCCTTGATGGAACGCAAATCGGTGACGATACCGTAATATTCCCCAATGTCTCTATCTACGAGAATTGTTGCGTGGGTGACCGGTGCATTATTCATGCTTCTGCGGTCATAGGCTCTTACGGATTCGGTTACGATTCTTCAGACGGAAAACATACGCTTTCGGTCCAATATGGAAATGTCGTACTTGGTGATGATGTTGAGATTGGTGCCAATACGACAATCGATCGCGGCACTTATGACTCGACTTTTATCGGAAGTGGAACAAAAATTGACAACCTGGTTCAGATCGGACATAACTGTTCGATTGGTCGTCATAACCTGATCTGTGCTCATACGGGGATTGCCGGAAGTTCTGTCACAGGGGATTTTGTTGTCATGGCGGGGAGGGTTGGAGTTCGAGATCATCTCAAGATCGGAGATGGAGCGGTTATAGGCGCAATGGCCGGGGTTATGATCGATGTTCCAGCTGGTGCACGTATAGTTGGCATTCCTGCAACACCTGAAAAGGAACAAATGAAAAAGCAGGTCGCTTTGGCTAAACTTCCTGATATGCGAAAAGAATTTTTAGCGCTTCAGAAAGAGACCAAACATATGAAAGATCGAATTTCACTCTTAGAAGCAAAACTCCAAGATTATGACATCTCCCAACGAGACATCTGATAGAAAACGCTATGGTCTGATTGCCGGCTGGGGGAATTATCCTATCCTTATTGCCCGGACTCTTAAAAAAGAAGGGCATTCCGTATATTGTCTCGGTGTCACGGGGCATGCATCAAGCCTGGAGCTTCGTGGAATCTGTGATGTTTATCGAGAAATGGGACTTGGCCGTTTCGGGACGGCCATCCGCTTTTTCCGAAAATATCGAGTGACCGAAGCTACTATGGCAGGAAAGATATTTAAAAAGTTTCTTTTGCGTCCAGGGTTAATCTGGCGCCATCTTCCCGATGTCTATACGTTTCTGAACTTCTTTCCTTTTTTTCTTGCCGGTAAGTCGGATTTGAAAGATGACACCCTTCTATTGGCTGCTGTCAAAGCATTTGAAAAGAGGGGGATAAAACTGGTTCCCGCGACAAATCTTGTGCCTGAACTTTTAATACCACAAGGATTATTAACTCACCGGAAATTATCAGATATCGACTACAACAACGTGCGCCTGGCTTGGCCCCTTGTACGAGAAATCGGCCGGCTTGATTTTGGGCAGGCAGTTATGGTACGCAATGGAAAAATTCTTGCTATCGAGGGGATTGATGGGACCGATGAAACAATTGCACGTGCGGGAATTGAGGCGGATGGAAAATCATTTACTGTCATCAAACTCTCAAAACCGAATCAGGATATGCGCTTTGATGTGCCTGCCGTCGGTGTAAAAACATTAGAAATAATGGCTTTATCCGGTGCCGACATTCTTGCCATCGAAGCAAATCGAACGCTTTGTGTCGATCCGAGACCTAAATTTATTGAAAGAGCAAATCAGCTTGGAATTGCTGTCGCATCAATCGCGGAATCGGAACTTATCATCGATGACCATGTTATCTCATCAGATTCAAGATATGAATTATACACACTCACAAAGACTCAACTGTCAACACGTCAACTAAAAGATATTATTTTTGGTATTCCAGTTATGCGATCACTTTCCAGATTTGGGGTAGGTCAGACAGTAACCGTTCGTGAACGTTCAATAATAGCCGTTCGATCGAGTGTTGAATCATCCGCAAAAGTTATAACAAGAACAATGAAACTCGCTCCGGATGGTTTTACTCTTATTTTAGGTTATTTCGTTGGCGATGAAAACGGGGAAGAAATTGAATCTTTGATACAAGAAATTGATAAGTCAAATATTCAGGCGATCGCAATCGACCTGACGCCGTCTTCTGCATTACTTTCCCAATTAATTCAATGTTCTGAATCGAATCGAATTGCACTTGTTCAGATAAGAGAAGTCGGCAATTAAAACAAATTGTAAAGTGTATTCATTTCAGCTAAGCGAAAATTCAATCTTGCAAGGTTAAGAAGATCGCGAACTGTCGTTTTGTAAACCGGATGAAACATATTGGGTGCGATTTCATTGGCCGGTTCCAGAACAAACGGTCGCCATGCCATTCTGGGATGTGGAATGGTAAGTTGCGAAGTGGAGATAATACTGCTCCCGTAGAGAAGGATATCAAGGTCGATGGTTCGTGCCCCCCAAAATTCACGGCGCTCTCGACCACCTAGTAATTCAATCCGGTGAAATAGATCGAGTAGTTCCAAGGGTGAAAAATCTGTACTCAAAAGCGCCGTAGCATTCAGAAAATCTGGCTGTTCTGGCGGTCCTCCGACTGGTTTGGTCGTAATGAACCGGCTTATCGCTATCGCTTCGATCTGTGAACTTTCACAGATCGCACGCCACGCCCGCTCTATTTGCAGAGCAGGTTGACAAAGGTTCGATCCAAGGGCGATGAGAACCGATGTTAATTGCCTATCTGTCATTTTCTTGTTTTCTAGATTTTTCTTTTCATGATGATTTTATCCTCTCTGCAAATAAATTTCAAGATGATGCTTCTCGGAATTCATGTTGCGATTAAGAATGGTTGCGTTATAATGGACTACTCAGACCAGACAGAGAATGGTTAGTTATGAATCCCAAAATAACCGAATTAAAAGAAAAAATCCGTTTGTCGGATTCTTTCACCAAAGGGTATTCTTCACTCCTTGTAGGTGAATCCGTTCTATTTGACGGAATGATCGGTAACTCATCACTTTTGATCTCATCAGTTCTGGCAGAAGATTCGAGTAAATTATTGCTTCTGATCTGTCCGAACATCGGTGACGTTGAAACGGCCGCCGATGACTTGACTTTATTTACCGATTCACAAATATTAACCTATCCTGTTCTTCCTTCTTTTCTCACAGAGAACAGTGTTCGGGATAGTGAAATTTTTCTTTCAGAAGATCGGATATTCGGTAAGCGTTTAAGTGTTTTAAAGGAACTCCGTCTTCGATCTGCCACTGATTTCGGTTTAAGTTCAATTTCACCCTCGAACGAGACGAATTTTGCTCCTTTAGAAAACCATATCAAACGAAGAACAAATTCCCTAAAAACTGATTCTTTTAAAACACATCCTGCAATCCTCGTGACATCGCTAGCCGCGATACGTCAGCCAGTGCCGACGAAAGATGATATTGAAGCTGGCACCCGTGTTCTTGAGGTCAATAAAACTTATGATCGCAGTGAAATTCTCTCTTGGCTGACACAGCACGGTTTTCACTCAACCAGCGCAGTCGAACTCCCAGGAGAATTTTCGGTCAGAGGTGGTATTCTCGATATTTATGCCGTAGACTGGTTTCGTCCGGTCAGGATTGAATTCTTCGATGACGACATAGAGTCAATTCGATATTTTGATACCAAAACTCAACGTTCGACTGAGGATATTCCTTTCGTGGAGATATCTGGGCTCCGACCGAACAGAAAGGTAAACGGTCATTTTACTGATCATCTCCCGATTTCGACAATTGTCGTTATGCTCGAAACAGGCGATGTCATTCGACAAGCCACAAAAATCGATCGTTTCTTTCAGGAAAAGAATAAGGATAAAGATGTTGCTCATAAATCTTCGATCACCAAAACCTCAACAAATGACATCCAAGCGATGGAGCATCTTGATACTTCAAAAGAACCTATTTCGATAGAAAAAGTTTGCAATGCTCTCTATCGTTATGCTACGTTGCACCTGGTTACTATTAGTAGCGGAAATGAGTTCGCGACTCATTCCTATTCTTTTCTTTTTCAAACAGTCAATAGATTGCAGGGAAAACCCACGTTACTGAGAAAGGAAATTGACAGATACCCTGAGAAAATTCACTTTGATATTGTTTGCCGAAATGAGGCGGAACAGCGTCGAGTTGCGGATTCGCTCTCCGAGTCTGAAGTAATGCGACAGGGGCGCGTAAACTGGATGATTGGATCTCTAACTCATGGTTTTGCTTGGCCTGAACAAAATATTGTTCTAATCGGGTCTGATGAGCTATTTCGTCGGATGCATGTCAGACGTTCTCGAGCTCGGACATTGTCTCAGTCGATCGATTCATTCGTTGATCTCTCACCAGGCGATCTCGTTATCCATGTAGGACATGGTCTGGCACGATTTCGAGGTCTTATCATGCTTGAAAAGGGGCGACAAGAAGAAGAACATCTCGAACTTGAATTTGCCGACAATGTGATTCTCTATGTTCCGACATCGAAAATTTATCTGATTCAGAAATATGTTGGTACTTCTCAACTTCGCCCCAAACTTGCGAAATTAAACGGAAAGGCATGGAATAAACAGAAACAGGAGGTGCGTAATGCGGTTTTTGATTTGGCAGCCGATATGATCGAGCTCCAAGCGAAACGAGAAGCTCTCCAAGGAATCGCATTTCCTCCAGATACTGATTGGCAACTCGATTTTGATGAATCATTTCCGTTTCAACCGACTGAAGACCAGCTGGTGGCGATCGAGACGATCAAAAGTGATATGGAAAAATCCCGCCCAATGGACCGTCTTCTCTGTGGTGACGTTGGATTTGGTAAAACTGAAGTCGCAATTCGTGCGGCGTTTAAAGCAGTTAATGCAGGGTATCAGGTTGCGGTGCTCGTGCCAACAACGATACTCGCCGAACAACATTTTCATGTCTTTTCGGAACGAATGTCGTCTTTCCCTATACGTTTAGGCATACTTTCACGATTTTGTTCCAAAGCAGAGATTACACAGACTCTTGAAAAATTACGTGGCGGCGAAATTGATATCATTATCGGTACTCATCGTCTAGTTCAAAAAGATGTCATTTTTAAGAACCTTGGTCTCGCAATCATTGATGAAGAACAGCGCTTTGGAGTACGTGACAAAGATTTTCTCAAACACCTTCGTAGTCAAGTTGACGTCTTAACCATGACAGCGACTCCGATTCCGCGTACACTCCATTTTTCTCTTCTTGGCCTTCGTGATATTTCAAATCTTCAAACACCACCCGATGACCGCTTGCCTATTGAAACGAAAGTACTTAGATTTAATCCCGAGGTGATACGTTCAGGAATACTCTTTGAGATGAGTCGTGGGGGACAGGTCTACTTTCTTCATAATCAAGTTAAAGATATCGATTTATTTGCTCACAAGTTAATGGAGATCGTCCCTGAGGCTAAAATTGGTGTTGGACATGCTCAGATGTCAGATGGTGATCTCGAGAAAGTTCTAAGGAAGTTTATCAATAGAGAATATGATGTTCTTCTTTCAACCACTATCATTGAAAACGGAATCGATATTCCAAATGCAAACACCATATTTATTAACCATGCCAATCGATTTGGACTGGCCGAATTGCATCAACTACGCGGACGTGTCGGACGATTTAAGAACCAAGCCTATTGTTATCTTCTTTTATCTCCCAACGCTCCGATGACACATGATTCGATGCAACGTCTTAAGGCGATTGAAGAATATAGCCAACTAGGTGCCGGATTCCAACTTGCACTCCGTGACCTCGAATTGCGAGGAGCAGGAAACATCCTTGGAGTCCAACAGAGCGGTCATATTAATTTGGTCGGCTATGAAATGTATTGCGAGTTTTTGGAATCGGCTATTCGCCTTCTAAAACAGATGCCTCAGAAAATTAAAATTGAAGTCGCGGTTGATCTCCCCGGAGTAGTGATGATCCCCAATAACTATGTGCCAGAGGTGCGCGATAAACTTGATCTCTATCGACGACTCAGTCGAATTACGACGGAAGAAGAAGCCGATTCAATTCAAAATGAGATTAACGACCGTTTTGGCAAACTCCCAAGACCGGTTGAAAGGTTGATCATCTGTGCAAAAATCCGAGTCGCGGCTTGGCAACATTCAATACGAACGGTCAACCTTGTCGAGTTTCCCCAAGGAAGTTATATTGCCTTTTCTTTTAAATCATTGCAGCTCGTCAATAATCTTAAAAAGGATCTCTTTGCCCGCAAAATAGATTTGCGCGTTCTTAACGAGGAAAAAGCAGTCATTCCGATTCCAAGATCAATATATGACGAAGTCGGAGAAATTGACACGGACCGTCTACTTTACTATGTGTTAAATATACTGAAAGGATAAAATATGAAAAAAACATCGTTTCAACTATTGACGCTTTATTGTTTACTTTCTTTTTCGTCATCTCTTATGGCACAGATAATATCGACCGGCGTACCCGATGGTCTGGCGCCTAAGAAGAATTCGGAAACGATACGGATCATGACATATAATATACGCGCTTGCCGAGGTCTAAACGATTCATTTGGTCTCAATCCGAACCTCTCAGGGAATGTTATTTCAGTTTTGAACCCAGATATCGCGGCTATTCAAGAAGTTGACAGAAACAATAAACGTTCACATGGAACCGATCAGATTTATCTTTTAGGTGAAATGGTCGGTCTTCATTCATATTACGGAAAAGCAATAGATTTTGCCGAAGGCGAATACGGAGTTGGTGCTCTTACTAGCGAGGAAGCCATTTCTGTTCGAACTGTGCCTTTGCCGGGAAAAGAAGAACCGCGCGTGTTATTAGAAGTTGAACTGAGTGATATAGTGTTATTTAACACACATCTTTCATTGACATATTCATCGAGAGTGGAATCTGCCGCGATCATTAATAATGAAATCAGCCGATACGATAAACCGATCGTTCTAACAGGCGATTTTAATGTGTCTGATGACACCGAGATCGACCAGCTTTTCGGTAAGCATTGGACAGTCCTCAGCCCGTTCGAGAAAACATTTCCTGCTGATGAACCGAAGATACGTCTCGATTTCATTATGATCGCTGATCCAACTAACATGATACAGGTCAATTCACCGATCTTCCAAGAATCGGTTTTAAAAAGCTTCGTCGTTCCAACGATCGCCTCAGATCATCGACCTGTCTACATTGATCTGGACATAGGTCACATCAAATCTGCGTTATAGCAAGTTGATATTTGGGGTGTTCAACGTAAGAGGAAGACCGGAAGCGCTGAAAAGCATCTTCCGGTTCCTTTTTCGTAATGATTGGATTACGGATGTATTTATTACTGAATTTCTTCGAGAATACGTTTTAAGTCATCTGTAATTTTCATTGCACAGAATTTCGGACCGCACATTGAGCAGAACCTCTCTCTATTTGGATCATCAGGATTAGGGCATGCCTTCTCTCCGCGCGCTTCTTTATAGTAGCTGTACGCACGTTGAGGATCAAGAGAAAGCTCAAATTGCTTTTGCCAATCGAACGAATATCGAGCTCGAGAAAGTTCATCGTCACGATCGCGAGCGCCGATGCGATGTCGTGCGACATCGGCAGCGTGAGCGGCCAACTTAAATGTCACAACTCCATTTCTGACATCTTCCGAATTCGGAAGCCCGAGATGTTCTTTAGGCGTGACATAGCAAAGCATGGCAGCACCGTACATCGCAGCCATTGCACCTCCGATTGCAGATGTGATGTGATCGTAGCCGGGGGCAATATCGCAAACCAGGGGACCAAGCACATAGAATGGCGCACCGTGGCACACATCGATTTGACGCTTGATATTCATTTCAATCTGATCCATCGGGACATGGCCGGGACCTTCAATCATAACTTGTGTTCCAGCCTTGCGTCCTTTAATGGTTAATTCCCCCATGACTGATAGTTCACCAAACTGGGCTGCATCACTTGCGTCATGTAGACAGCCAGGTCTCAGACCATCTCCAAGGGACCAAGTGACATCGTAGTCGGCCATAATCTCACAGAGTTCGCCAAAATGGGTGTAGAATGGGTTTTCTTCCTTATGAACAGCCATCCACTTTGCGGTTAGTGAGCCCCCCCGACTGACAATTCCGGTAATCCTCGATTTTACTAAAGGAAGATGGCGCTGGAGAAGAGCACAGTGAATCGTCATGTAATCAACCCCTTGTTGGGCTTGGTGTTCGACCGCATCGAGAATGTTCTGAGGGGTCATATCTAGGATATCATCAAGCTCTTCACATATCTGATAAATTGGCACCGTGCCGACGGGAACAGCGACATTATCGATCATATTTTGACGAAGACGGTCAATCTCATCTCCGGTAGAAAGGTCCATAATCGTATCCGCACCGTATTGGACAGCACAGTGGACCTTTTCGAGTTCTTTTTCTACATCTCCGGCAACCGGTGAGTTTCCCAGATTTGCATTGATTTTTGTAGAAACCGAAATGCCGATACCTACGGGAACAAGCCCCTTTTTGAGATGGATTCTATTCGCTGGAATGACAAGACGCCCAGCAGCCACTTCTTCGCGAATCAGTTCCGCTGGAAGATGTTCATTGTTCGCGACAATTTCCATTTCAGGGGTAATTTCACCGGCAAGAGCTTTTTGATACTGGGTCATTTTTTATCTTTCAAGTTTTTGAGTTGGATTCGTTCTCAAACGTATCGGTCAGCGAAACGAATCATTGATATCGATATGATTATACTCCGCAAGCGGATACCTGCAAGGATGAAACCAGTCAACAATAAAAACAGATCGAGAGCTTGAAAAGCAGAACACTGAAGAAATTTCAAAAACGGCGAAGAATCGAATATTCAGTTTGACTCGTTTTTGTTGGCTAAGTGCAGGATAAGGTCCTCCCGTCCTTGGGGAACAATAAGGAGTTTGTTATCCTTTAAGACAACAAGAAGCCGGTCGATACCGCCCAGTGCAACGATAAATGAGTCATTTCCCCTGGGAAGAGAGACCCTGACAATGTTATTCGAAGCTTGTTCAGCAAATAGGGTTGCGCCAAGAACGGAATTATTATCGATGTCAACTGAAGCATTATCGACTTTTGAGAACGTTTCAAACGTTCCCAAATCACTCCATCTGAAAGGAGCCGGAATGAGGAGAACGTTCGAAGCCTTTTCCATTACCCCTTTGTCGACAGAAATGGATGGGAGAGAAGAAAACGCATTGAGGAGATTGTCAACGGCACAAGGACATGTCCTTGCAGTTTTCGAGACAAAAGGTTCAAGTTCCGGAACGTATTGGGCAATCAGATCGAGAATTTGTTCGGCTCTCCATACGAAAATTCCTGAATTCCAAAAGAAACCTTTTTCCGCGATATATTTTTCGGCTGTTTTTCGGTCTGGTTTTTCTGTAAAAAAATCGACACTGAGCGGGGTTATTGCGGTGTGCATCCGGATCGATTCACTACTAAGAAGCGGTTTCGATGCCTTTATATAGCCGTATCCGGTCGCAGGGGTGCGAGGAGTAATCCCGAAAGTCACAAGTCGGGTCGAGTCTTCCTTGATTAAAGTATCCGCCAATTTCAAAACTTGTAAAAAAGCATTTGTGTCATCGATAAAATGATCGCTCGGAAGGACCACCATAACGGCTTCGGGATCAGAACGAACAAGAATTAAAGCTGCGAGAGCAATAGCAGGAGCTGTATTTCGACTGACTGGCTCAGTAATCAGGGAAACTCGGGTATCGTTGACAATGATTTCAGTCAGACGGGAGAATTTCTTGGTGGTTGAAATTAAAATATGTTCATGTGAAATCAGTGGTTGTAAACGCGAGATTGTCTCAGCGAGAAGAGAGTTTTTCCCATCGCGCGACAGAAACTGTTTTGGAGTATTTTCGTCGCTTTCAGGCCAAAGTCGTCTCCCAATACCACCCGCGAGAATCAAAGCATGAAGCATCTATTTTCTCCTCTCAAAAAACAAGGCAGAAATTCATTTTCGTTTCAATTTTCATTAAAATCAGCAAGGATATCCTTCTTCCTCAATTCTAGTTTGAGACTCTTTAACCGAATCTTTGTAAGTTGATATTATCGTTAAAAATTTGATTGATGCAAAGAGCCTGAAGGCGTAAAGTCGAAAATTATTAAGCTGGGACAATCATTAAGTTAAGACAAGATGGATTATTTCAATTTTAACGATTGGGACTATAATTTGGTAAGGTTAAGTGGACACCCCTTAAGATGGGATACAATGACACCAACGGAAGATATAATAACTGAACGACTCCATATCCATCCTCTGAGCGATTCCGACTTTTCAGCACTTATGGGGGGAATAGATAAACTTGAAGTACAGATGGGAATTACCGTCACTGGCGAAGAACCTAACGAAGATTTTAGACTTGCAATCCAATGGCTTGCACTCCAGATGGTTGTTCATCCCGAAGAATTTCCGTGGTGGACGGTCTGGCATATTCGTCTCCGAAACGAAGAACGAACTGTAGGTTGTCTTGCATTCAACGGGGCTCCTGACGACTCTGGCGGTGTTGAACTGGCACATGCATTTGTTTACCCCGAATATTTTGATCAAGGGATTATGACCGAAGCAACCGGAGCAATGACCAATTGGGCATTACGCCAACAGAATGTTCTCTATGTAATGGCAGAAATTGAAAGTTGGAATCTCTCAGCACAACGCGTTCTCGAAAAAAATGGTTATTCCTGTTATAACAAGACAGAAGAGTCATTTTTTTATTGGAAAAGAAAAAACAGTGACCGATGACTAACACTATTTCATTGATTCCTAAATTCCCTGAACGCGATATTAATGGTCATAAAGGGACATACGGTACTGCTCTTTTAATTGCAGGAAGCCTTGGAATGAGTGGAGCAGCCGCATTAGCGGGAATAGCGGCACTTAAATCCGGAGCTGGCCTAGTCCGTCTTCTTGTTCCTGCTCCAATTCAGTCAACAGTCGCCTCTTTTCGTCCCGAATATACCGTGATGCCATTACCTGCCGATAAGTCCGGACGTATCTCTCGCAACGGGCTCCCTCGGATTCTTTCTAACCTGTCCTCAACTTCAGCCGTCGGTATCGGACCTGGTCTAGGTCGCTCTCTTGGACTTAGCAAAATTGTCTTAAATCTTTTTACTTCACTACCTCTTCCGGCTGTTTTTGATGCTGACGCGTTGAACGGATTGTCATCTCAGGAATCTTTTTCTACGAACAACAAACAAAATGACAGTGGAATCCACTCGAAAAGACAGCTTTCCGGAGCACGGATATTAACTCCACATCCTGGAGAATTTTATCGAATGTCAGGTGAAAGTATCAGTTCTGATCCAAAGAATCGTCGTCATATTGCGGTTCGTTTCGTTCGCTTAATGCACGACATCTACCAGACAAATCATCCAATCATTCTTGTTCTTAAAGGGGCTGGAACTGTCGTCACAGATGGGAATAATGTCTACATCAATAAAACAGGAAATCCAGGTATGGGAACCGGAGGTGCAGGGGATGTTTTAACAGGAATTATTACCGCACTGCTTGCACAAAAGATGGATCCTTTTGATGCGGCAGTCTTAGGCGTCGCTCTTCATGGTTTAGCGGGGGATCTTGCAGCAGAATCGAAAGGAGAAATTTCCCTGACGGCTGGCGATATCATCGAATTCCTGCCTGAAGCTTTTAAACGACGTAAATTCCTCTGAGAAATTCTAGGTTTAAGGAATGGGAAAATCGGCTTTTGATATCGACGAGATCATAGCGGCACAAGCGACTCCGAAAGGTGAGGGACACAGGGGAATCATACGTGTTTCGGGACCGGGATGTTTCAACGAAGTCGAAAAATTTTTCAATCTATTCGGTTTTCAATCAAACCGCAATGAAACGTTTATAGTAGATTCCTTTTTTTCACTTCAGGATTGGGGAGCATCCTTACCGGCTACTATCTGGTATTGGCCTGAGGGAAGGGGATACACTGGACAGGAATCTTTAGAAATTCACATTCCCGGATCGTCTGCTCTGATCGAAAAAGTTCTTCAGACGCTCTTTTCAACTGGCTCTATCCGATCTGCACATCCCGGAGAATTTACATTACGCGCTTTTCTAGCCGGTCGTCTTGATTTGACACAAGCGGAAGCGGTTTTAGCTGTGATTGATGCTAAAACAGATGACACATTAATAACCGCTCTAAAACAGCTTTCCGGCAATTTAAGTAAGTCGCTCTCGCTTCTTCGCGAAAACCTTATAGAGACACTCGCACACTTGGAAGCAGGATTCGACTTTGCTGATGAGGATATTTCTTTTATTTCATCAGAACAACTTCTCGCCCGCGTACAGTCGGCAGAACGAATTATTGATGATAGATTGAAACAAATCACTAATAGAAGCGATCATCAACAGTTACCAAGGATCATTTTGACAGGATACTCTAATTCCGGAAAAAGTTCTTTATTTAACAGACTAGTACATCGCAAGAGAGGAAATGGAGAAGGGGAAAGTGCGATCGTTTCGAATGTCGTCGGCACAACACGCGATTATCTTGAAGAAGAAATCATATTAGTAGATCATAAGGTGCTTCTGACCGACACAGCTGGCCTTTCGAACGCCAACCGTCCAGTTTCGGATTTACCCAATTCCAAGACAAATCGAGATGAATTTGAATCTAAAATCCGTGTCCTGACGCGAGAGATTCTTCTTAACGCCGATCTTTGTTACCAATTCATGAGTGCTGAACTTTTTGTAAAAGGCGATCAAATCCTTCCACCGCCGCGAAAAAATGTTTTTATTATTATATCCAAAGTTGATCTTCTCGATGATGAACTTCGATCGAGTTTTCCAGAACGAGAAGACTTATTTCTCGTATCGTCTCAAACTGATGAAGGAATCGAAAAATTATGTCGAGCTTCAGAAAACTTAATATATACTGAATCAGAAGATGCTGAGATGGTTCAGGGAACCGTATTACGATGCCGCGATTCATTTCTGCGTTCGCTGAAGTCCCTTCAAGAAACAGAAAAGTTAATTCTCAACAGTGCGGATGAAACTCTTATCGCTTACGAGCTTCGACTCGCTCTCGATGATATTGGTAAAATACTTGGCGTTGTGCATGCAGACGATATTCTTGATTCGATCTTTTCAAAGTTTTGCATAGGGAAATGATTTCATGCTCCAATGAAATATGCGGAGTTATGTCGATGTCTGAGATAACGAAAATATCTTTCGCTTGAAATGACCAAAATAAGCCTTTCACTTAAATAAAAGAGATTTAGTGAAACTTCGGTTTTTCGCAGGATCCATAAAAACAAGGTTCTGTAACCCCTCCAACCGAACATAAGATACATTATCCGACTATCTTTACTATCTTGCCAATATTAACAGTATTGTTAGTATTTGATTGATTTTTTATTTATCTTCTTGACTCATATTTCCTATTTTGATATTTATCTTCTTGACTCATATTTCCTATTTTAACAGGAGTATTGAGTTATGGAAGGTGGCGCATTAAAAGATGTTGCGTTGATTTTTGAACCTATCACCTCTTTGGTTTCGAGGGAGCATTTTAATCCCTGGCCTCTTTATTATCGGTATCGGAATCGGGGTATTCCTAATCGGTATATAGCCGAAGCGATTGTGGACGGCTTTGTTGATGCTTTTACTCACCATTCGGAAGAGCACCCTATGGAGAAGTTTGGTGGGTATTGTACGATGCATTGTAAGGGGAAGATTCATGAGCTTCGCCGACAATTGCAGGGAGTTTATCGCAAT
>CADBQY010000211.1 GCA_902796885.1 uncultured Planctomycetota bacterium | reverse complement strand
TCGCAACCGTTCTAAAAGGAATATTACAATCTCTTTTGGGACCTAAACTCGCACTCTCAATTCGCGAAGCGATAGAGTTACTTTTTCATGGTCTTGCGAGGAATCAAAGATGAATCCCGTATTTTCAATCATTATCCCCCTCTTTAATCGGGAAAAACTTATTGTCGATACAATCGGCTCACTTTTGGCTCAATCCGAGACCAATTGGGAAGCGCTTATTGTCGATGATGGCTCAACTGACCGTTCACGAGAAGTTGTCCGTCAATATTCCGATCAAGATCCCAGAATTATCCTTCTAGAACGGCCTGCCGAACGCAGAAAAGGTCCTAGTGCTTGTCGAAATATCGGTTTTGAATCCGCTCGTGGAGATTATATATTCTACCTTGACTCTGACGATCTCCTTGAAGAACATTTCTGCGAAAATGCGGCATTCGAGTTTCGTGAAGATCCTGAACTCGATTTTCTAGGTGTTCAGTGTATCTACTTTTCAATGAATACTGACGAGCTCCTTGATCACTCCTATCAACCAGACTTTCACGACGATGAAATCAAAGTCCACTACATTGAAAAGTCACTTCGGGTTCAAACCGAATCGTTTTGTTGGCGGAAATCATTTCTTGACCGCTACCAGAACCACTGGCCTGAAGATCAGCGTGTTGGCGAAGACAGAGTCTGCTATTATCGGATATTAACCCGCCCGTGTTTTGGTTCTTGGGCAAAGTCAAAAGTCCAGGTTTTCCATCGCAGCGGGAATCCTTCAGGCATCGAAAACGATCAACTAACCCCCCAGGTAAATCGAAATCCCCAGTATGCAAAAGAAAGGACACTGACGGCAAAACGCCTTATTGACGCCTTCATTGATTCAGATGCACTGTCTTCCGCTTCGGAAAAACTCCTCCTTGACAACGCGCTCTGTACACTTCGAGGAGTTCTATCCTATAATCATACTGACATTGCAAAGGACGCTTTCCAACAAATTGTTAGTTTTGCAAATCGGGTTAATCGTCCCGAATATCTCCGTAAGGCCAAAACTTATATGCGTCTTGCTTGGGTATTCCGTTTTCACAGAATTCCGTTTGTTGAAAAATGTTATCGCATCATCCGCGGTTTCTTCACTAGAGGTGAAAAATGAAAAAAGTCGCCCTGGTCACATTCCACACAGCTCTCAGTATCGGAGCGCAATTACAGGCCTTTGCCCTTCAGGAAGCGATCCGAACAAACGGTTATGATTGTCAGATCATTAATTATACCCCCACCACACTAAATACGAAGTCACGCCTTACTCTATCACGTCGGATCTACGCCGAAATATCGAACTTCTTTTTCTCTCAAAAAATCAATAACCTGAATGCTCGGTTCAACGATTGGAAATCTGAACGCCTTCGGTGCACCGAAATGATTCCGACATTTTCACAACTAAAAGAAAAGGCGGATTTGTATGAGATCTTCGTATGCGGCAGTGATCAAATCTGGCGCAATCCATCTCTAGGTTATTATTTTCTTGATTTCGTTCCGGATTCGGCCTCCCGGATTGCTTACGCTCCGAGTTTTGGTAATATCAATTTTGACGAAAAATCGAGAGAGGCAATTAAAGAATACCTAAATCGTTTCGATTTCCTCTCTGTTCGTGAAACTGATGGTGCGCAATTCGCCGCAAACATTGTCGGTCGCGACATTCCGCAAGTTCTCGATCCAACACTCCTTTGGACTGCGAAATTCTGGCGGCAATTTGCTTTGGATGTCGGTAAAAAACTACCGAAGAAGTATCTTCTCGTCTTTTCGATTCAAGATACCATCACCTGCTTAAAAGTAGCGAAAACAATCAGTTCCCGCCTCGGAATTCCTCTGATTTTCATTGATTCCGCTCGACGATTGATCTGGCACCCCCTTTTGAAAAATTTTTTTGATGTCGGGCCAGCAGAGTTCCTCACATTAGTCGATCGTGCGGACTTTATTGTGACCTCGTCCTTTCACGGAACCGCGTTTGCTGTTAATTTCGGAAAACGCTTCTTAACTATTTGCCGAAAAGGTTTAGAAAATGTTAACTCACGCATTGTAACTTTAGCCGATATATTAAATATGTCAGATCGGTTAATCTCTCCGGATGAGGTAATTCCACGCTCGGTTTTCGACGAACTATGTCCAGAGACTCATGTTCGACTCAAAAGAGAGCGAGAACGTTGCCAAAATATCTTAAAAGAATCCCTTCTATTAACAAGTCCGCAAAGGTAATGTTAATTTGGAAAGAATACGTAACATGGAAACAGTGACAGAAGATATTTCGGAGACCAGACTCGATCGACCATTTGCCATCTTGGCTTTTTTCTTCTGTTGTTGGGGACTTGCTGAATACTTCTTTCCTCCAACAGGCGATTCGTTCGACCGAACAGTCCCTAAGTTAACGCATGCTGCAATTATGGCGACATGCCTTGTTTGCACGATTGTAGACTTCCGAAGCTCGTTCCATAGGATCCGATTCCGTGGAACGATGATTGCCGGAGCAATTCTATCTGCCATTCTGATGCTTTTTCCAGTTTTCTCGTTCAACCGAATGACCGATCAGCTTGGACCATTTCTTTTAACAAAGTTCTATTCAGGATGCTACACTATAGAGTGGTACGCCGTTTTCCTCTTTTGCTCTGTCCATATTCAGGCCCGTCCTGAGTCATACCGAACATTCTTGAAGTTTGTTCCGGCTATGCTCGTTTTTTTCTTTCTCGCCGGACATAAGCTAACCTCTCTGAACGTCAGTTCGGTTTCTTCCGAAGAATTACAAAGCGGAATCTATGCTGGTTACTATATTGTTTGTCTTTTTCCATTCGTATGGGATCTTAAGTATCGATTACTAAAGTTTGTTCTCTTTCTCTTAATTATTTACGGAGTAATAAACTCGATGAAACGTGGAGCGATGCTTTGTCTTGCTTCCTCGCTACTGTTGTCTTTTCTAACCTACTACATTTTCTTCGCTGAAGGGGTTAAGCGAATCCCTTACTTCTATGCGATCGGTATCATCTTGGCGGTTTTAGTCGGTGCTAGCGCCTATTCCGTCTCAATGAAACAAGAAACTTTCAATCGTCGAATTGAGAATATTGAATCTGGCTCTGGTCGAATAGATCTCTATAAAAGAGCCTGGAATACGTTCAAATCACTTCCGCCCGATGAAAAGATTACCGGTACACGCACCCAGAGCAAACAGATTCGGGCACATAATGATTTTCTTTTTACGATGCTTAGTTATGGTATCGTAGGACTCGTGTTTTATGTTCTTTTTGATCTTGGTTTACTGGTTCTCTTCATACAGTCCAGCGCAAGATATTTTTCGCTTTTACCAGGGTTAGTTGTAACATTGGGAAATATTGCTGTAATTGAAATGATTAGTTATGGCATCGAAGGTCATGCTTTTGTCATTTGTTGCGCTTATGCAGGAATTGTGCAAGGGTTTATCTTAAGCGAAACGGAAATTGACGAAAGTTATGATGATTTTAAAGATGATGAAACTGTCTATTACGACGATGAGTTCAGCGACACCGACAGTTTCGATTTTGATGAAAACGATGACGATATAGAGTACGATTCAGACTCACATCCCTATTTTCCGCAACGGAAAACGGTCATACCTTTTCCAATGACAAATCGTTATCACTAAAGGGTGCATATCTATCGAGAGACGTTAGAAATGAAACCAACTATTGTCTTTTGGAAAAACCATCCAGCACTCCATGACCATCGTCTCTATCTGGCGTTGGAATCATATTACAACGTTCTTTTAATTTGTGATACACCTACGCCGGAAAAACGAATACGTGATTCTGGTTGGTCGGTTGAAAAAGGAGTTGAAACTCTTTATCTCTCTGACTATCAGAATCCTAAGCTTTTTGTGCGATCCTGCATAAACGAACACCCCAATGCGATTCATGTTCTATGCGGACTTCGCAGTAGCCTTGGGGTTCATCACGCGTTATCATATCTACTTAAATCCTCTTCTTCTCGATTTGTAGTTTGCCAAGAAGCCCCAACCAAAGTTTTTGGATTAAAGAAAATTATCCAAGATTTGATTTATAGAGTTCTTATTTTTCGAATACGGCGAAAGGTTTCCGCTTTTTTTACAATGGGATCGATGGGAACCGAAGCCTATACGCGACTTGGTTTTCCTAGCGATAAAATCCATACGTCAATGTACAGTTATCCCGGCAATTATCCACCTCTTCCTCCCGTGTCTCAACCGACCCTGCCGATTAAACTTATCTATGTTGGCGATGCCATTCGAGCCAAAGGAATTAATCTTCTCTTTGAGGCTCTTAAATCGCTCTCGGCTGAATCAATCCGCCTGACATTGGTCGGAAGCGACCCGGAAGGTCTTTTGGTTCGTGCTCAGTCTGATCCTTTCTTGAATCAACGCATTACCGTTACGGGAGTTGTTCCCAATAAAAACATTATTGAGATTCTTTCTCAACATGATTTATTAATCCTTCCGAGTCTCAATGACGGTTGGGGAATGGTGGTAACGGAAGCTCTCATCGCAGGCATCGGAGCCATTGTCACCGATGCCTGCGGAAGTCAGGATGTTCCCCATTTATTTGATACGGGACTAGTTATTCCCGCGGGATCAGTCTCTGCGATCAAGGAATCGCTCAACCAGGTTCTTGACAATCCGAATCTGATCCTTTTCTGGAAGCAGAATGCACGTTCCAGGCGAAATGAAACCAAACCGGAACAAATTGCCTCTCAAATGCATTATGTCCTATCTTCAGTTTTCACCCCCCATCTATAAACCGGATGAACCCCCTTTTGAAATGTTTTCCTGGTGGTATAATCGCTCCGTTGCCGGGTCTCGTACGGAGCGATTCCTATCGACACTCGCCTCCTTAGAAGAAAAGGAACAAAAATGCGGATTGCTTTCGGAAGTGATCATCGGGGAGGAAAGATCGCTTATGCTGTTCTGACCAGCGTTTTGTTCCCAGAAAACGGGACAGAACTGACTGCATTGGAAAATCTCAATGCCGTCCATCTAAACGCCGGTTCCCCGTCAATTGTCGGTGCTGTGTTGGTCGTTCCGCCGGCCCCGTCGTCTCCAAGAGGTCAGATTAAAGATCTCATTCCCCACATCAAAGATTCAACCAAAGGGTCCGACGAGACTCCTTTTCTTCATCAAGTCGATTATCCCGATATTGCGGAGTGCGTTGCCGAAACGGTCAGTTCCGGACAAGCCGATTTTGGCATACTCATCTGTGCGACGGGGATTGGGATGTGCGTAGTGGCGAATAAATTCAAAGGCATCCGTGCTGCGGCATGCAGTAATGTTCAAACGTGCGAATTGAGCAGACGTCACAATAATGCTAATATCCTCTGCGTTCCCGGGGAGATTGTTGGTGCACCGGTTGCTGTGGAAATGGTGAAAAAGTGGCTTGAAACCAAATATGACGGCGGTCGCCATCAAGAACGCCTTAATAAGATTTCGCTAATTGAAAAAGAGACCGGTCTGTAAAATCTTTCGATCTTTGGACAGAGGTGTTCGATCAGGATGTCTTCAAAATATGTTTTGGCGACGTCCTGCCTGGTATTCCGTTTTGTCCTTTACCAAAATAACCGCTTTAGAATGGCATAGCAAGATTTGGAACCATTGATGACACAAAAAAGTAAATATTTCATCTGTTGGGCATATCTGTTTTCCGCTATCTTTTTTTTCATCATTCTTGCAGAGCCTATCACTGCCGATGCCAACGATAACAGCGAATTGAAATCAATTCCAGACTGGGCTGAAAAAGAGATTGAATCGACTTTAACCCGATACTTGACCTGGAAAGGTAACGACAAAACTGTTGTTTTTCCTATAGTGACCGATGTTCATTCCGAAACTCACCGCAACGCCAC
The DNA here is from genome assembly GCA_902796885.1 of uncultured Planctomycetota bacterium. Lineage (GTDB taxonomy): Bacteria > Planctomycetota > Planctomycetia > Pirellulales > Thermoguttaceae > RUG695. Next base: position 24,486 of record CADBQY010000211.1, on the reverse strand, counting down.
GACACATGGAGATCCGTGTGAAATAGACTGGTCAGACAATAAAAATCACATCTACATTGCTCAACAGGCCGCTGTTCGCTTTAATGCTGACTTTCTGGTTGATCTGGGCGACATTGGTATCGACCGATATGCTGATTACGTTCCAAGTAAACCGGAGGATGTTATTTGGAGGCTAGCTGCGCAGTTACGGGTCTATCAGGATTTTACATCCCTTCCGGTTCTATTTTGTGTCGGAAATCACGATCACGGACCTGACCAATTTACGATTTCGAACCGTGTATTTGGCGAAATTTTTAACCTACCGACTCTCCGGAGAGGTGTCCCGATTAAAACCGGGCCAGACTTTGATTACGGATACTATGACATACCTGAAAAAACAACAAGAGTTTTTTTCTTGAACACAAGCGATGGTGCTTATTACGGCTACTCTCGAGAACAACTTCAGTTCTTAGCCGACAACCTTCGATTACCTCTGGGATGGACCGCCGTTATTTGTCAACATTTCTGTGTCAACAGATCAGTAGGAATCTGGCTCAGCGCGCCACATATCCATGCCAATCGCGGTGAAACCTGGGAAGCCATCCTCCTGGGTTTTCTCCATAGTCAATCAGGAGAGTCTGACGGAGTGACGTGGGATTTTACAGGAAACCGCGATTGTCGTCTTGCCGGATCTCTGACCGGTGACAGCCATTATGACAACCAGGGGACGATTAACGGGATCAATCATGTGATAACTCAAGGATTCGGAACAGTTCAGGAACAGAACATGCCTAACGGCGCAATCAATACGAAATTCGATGCCAGTAACCAGACGCTTGTCGACATCGCCGCAATTAAACCAGAAAAGAGAGAATTAAAGCTCTTCCGCATCGGTGCCGGCGGAGTCCAAAGAGACCGCTCGTTCTCCTTCTGAAAAAGAATGGAACGAATAATTCTTGGCAGTTTAAAAAACTGCAAGAACAAAACGACATGTCAGTTTTAAAGTTTATACTGTCTTTCAGAACAGCCCCATGACTTTGTTTCGTGGAGCTTCGGTATAAAATGAAGCGAGCCGATCCTGAATAATTACCTTCTCGTCATCCTTAGCGTTGACCAGATCGAAAACAATCTGGTCTCCGAACGGCTTACCCATCTCATTCGCTTCTCTCGGAATTGAAATTACCTGACCTGAAAGAAGATATCGATAGGAAGTGTCAAGAGCAGATGCAAACTTTTTTCTCTCTTCTGGAATAAAAATGTCGTTTCTTTTGATTTCAGCCTTTTTTATTGCTCGCTCAATTTCATCTTCCGCCACGAGACGATAAGATGTTGATTCGCGAAACTGAGCACGAACGGCTTCATTGATCTCCGGTATCTGATTGCCTCTGGGATCGGTAATTCCCAAGAAACAAATCGTCGATTCAGGATTCTCTTTCTTATCTTCTCGCAAGTACTCCATGTTGTCTATTTTAACAATAAGCTTTTTAGTCGTCTGGCGCAGTCCGTAATCGTCAGTCGGAGACGCAGCTTCGATAACTTTATCATGTTTCTTCCCAGTTAGCGAACAACCGCAAAAAAGAATGATCATTGACGAAAACGACAGGCCGACGAAAGAACGACGACTGAGACAGGTTCTTTTGAGAGAATTCATAGTAACGACCCCAAAAAAATACTCCCTTTCTAGGAATGAAAGGGAGTATCGTCTTTTTGAAATCTCGGCGCAAGATCACTTTACGACCAAATTCGGTTTTTCGATCGTTACCGTCGTATTTGGGGCCACGGAATAAACAAGCCAAACATTTGAACCGATGGTGGCGTTCCGTCCGATACGGGTCTCGCCACCAAGAACGGTAGCGTTTGCGTAAATGACAACATTGTCGTCAAGAGTGGGATGCCTCTTTTTCCCACGAACAAGTTGTCCGGAATCGTCTTTCGGAAAACTGAGTGCCCCCAAGGTAACCCCCTGATAAATTTTTACCCAATTTCCAATTTCACATGTTTCCCCGATCACGACTCCAGTTCCGTGATCGATAAAGAAATGATCACCAATCTCAGCTTTAGGATGAATATCGATCCCAGTCTGACCATGCGCCCACTCTGTCATCATTCTGGGAATCAAAGGGATTTCAAGACGATCGAGAGCGTGAGCCAGACGATAAATGGTGATTGCTAAGAGACCGGGATAGCAGAAAATCACTTCGTCATAAGACCGGCAGGCAGGGTCACCGACATAAGCGGCTTCTACATCTTTGGCTAGCATTTCACGAATCACAGGGATTTGCTCAAGAAAGCTGACAGCCTTTTCCTCACCCAGCTTCAAAAAAGATTCCTTTTTGTCAGGAGTACAGACATCCGCCGATCGCGTACCATGACAAAACGCGCGAGATATTTGAATTGTCATAGAATCTAAAAGGCGGTTAACGAGATTTCCGACATGGTAAGTCGCGTTTTCCATATTAAGTCGATCGCGAGACCGATATCCCGGATAGACTATTTCGAGAAGATCGTGAATCGCATCAACAACGGCCTTTCTGTTCGGTAAGGGACAGTGGTCAAGATGGTGCGTTCGGGTATTCGTCCGATAAGAATCAACAATCTTATCGGTTAACGAAGACAATCTGGATCGGGGATCATAAATTTCGATATTCATTTACTCACCAGTTTCCTCAAAACTGTTTGTAAAATTCCGCCGTTGCGATAGTATTCAATTTCAACCGGAGTGTCGATACGGACGCGAACGAAAAATTTAGTAACGATTCCATTGGCGTTCGTGGCAGTAACACATATATTCGAACGCGGTTCAAAATCGTTCGGCAAGGGATCGATATCGAATTTTTCAAATCCTGTCAATCCAAGAGAACGATAGCTTTCTCCTGTCAGAAATTCAAGAGGTAAAACGCCCATCCCGACAAGATTTCCACGGTGAATACGTTCAAAACTCTGAGCGATGACCGCGCGCACTCCAAGAAGGGACGTTCCTTTTGCGGCCCAATCACGGCTACTTCCAGTTCCATATTCCGAACCCGCAAGAACGATCAAAGGAACGCTTTCTTCGGCATATTTTATCGCGGCATCGTAGACTGTTTCGATAGAACCATCGAAATCTTCTTTTCCGAGGAACTTTGTCCAGCCGCCTTCGGTTCCGGGAACCATCTGATTCCGAATCCGAATATTGGCAAATGTTCCGCGTGTCATAACACGATCATTCCCGCGGCGGGACCCATAACTGTTAAATTGTGCCGGTTGAACACCATGTTCAATCAGATATTTGCCTGCCGGGGAATCTGATTTGATAGTGCCGGCTGGAGATATATGGTCAGTTGTGACGGAATCTCCTAAAACCAAAAGGGCACGTGCACCAACGATCGACGGAATCGGCGCTGGGTTCTTTTTCATTTCAGATAAGAAAGGTGGTTCTTGGATATAGGTGCTATCGAGACTCCATGTGTATAGTTCTGATGAAATTGTCGATTCGGAATTCCAGCGGGGATTTGAAGTATAGACGTCAGCATAGCGATCAATATACATCTCAGGCAGAACCGAAGATACGACGGTTTCGTCAACTTCTTTATTCGATGGCCAAATATCTGAGAGCATTACCGGTTTACCATGACTATCGATACCAAGAGGTTCAGTTGTAAGATCGATATCAACCGTTCCTGCCAAAGCGTAAGCAACAACGAGAGGAGGCGAGGCTAGATAGTTCGCTTTCACAAACGGATTAACACGTCCTTCAAAGTTTCGATTTCCACTTAGTACCGCCGCGGCAACCAAGTCATTCTTGCTGATAGCTTCGGCGACAGGTTCCGGGAGTGGCCCGCTATTTCCAATACAGGTCAGACAACCGTATCCGACGACATTAAATCCAAGCTCTTCCAGGTAAGTCAGAAGTCCCGCTTTCGTTAAATAATCCGTTACTACGCGAGAACCGGGTCCAAGGCTGGTTTTTACAAACGGTTTCGTCTTCATTCCTCGCTTCACGGCGTTTCTAGCAAGAAGTCCGGCGGTGATCATCAAGTTAGGATTACTAGTATTGGTGCAACTGGTAATTGAGGCGATCACGACAGAACCGGAACTTAGCTCGGCTTTTTCGGCGATATCGCTTCCGGGACGCTTAATTTCAATTTCAACTCTCGTATTTAGATTCGATTCGGACAATCCGAATCCGCGTTCTTTAACCGGAGCAATTAACGATTGTCTAAACTTTTCCCCCATATCACGTAGGATAATACGATCTTGAGGGCGTTTCGGGCCGGCAAGAGACGGTTGAACGGAACCAAGATCAAGTTTAAGGACTTTAGAATAATTCGGGATTGGCGAATCAGCTTCTCGGTAGAGCCCCTGTATACGGCAGTAAGATTCGATCAATGCGGTCTTTTCCGAAGAACGTCCCGTTTTGTTCAAGAAATCAATTGTTTTAGCGTCGACGGGGAAAAATCCCATTGTTGCGCCGTATTCCGGTCCCATGTTGGCGATTACGGCACGGTCGGCAACAGGCATAGATGAAGCTCCCTCGCCGAAATACTCAACAAACTTTCCAACCACTCCTTCTTTCCGAAGAATCTCGGTTATCGTTAAAACCAAGTCAGTCGCGGTCACCCCCTCGTGCAGTTGCCCAGTCAACTCGAATCCGATGACTTCCGGTGCAAGCATATAGTACGGTTGCCCCAACATAACAGCTTCCGCCTCAATTCCGCCAACACCCCAGCCCAAAATGCCGAGTCCGTTAATCATCACGGTATGACTATCCGTTCCGACAACAGTATCGGGATATGCGATCATTGTCCCATCCTCGAACTTATCAGTCATGACGACCCTCGCAAGGAACTCGAGATTCACCTGATGAATAATCCCAACCGACGGCGGAACTGCCTTGAAATTATGGAGCGACTCCTGAGCCCATTTCAAAAGCGAGTAGCGCTCCTGGTTTCGTTCGAACTCAAGAGAAATATTTTCTTCAAGTGATTGCGAAGTTCCGTAAAAATCCGTTTGGATCGAGTGATCAATGACAAGATCGACCGGAATCAATGGATTGATCTTATTGGGATCGCCTCCCAATCTCTTGACTGCCGAACGCATTGCGGCCAGATCAACAACGCAGGGAACACCGGTAAAATCCTGCAGAATGACCCGAGCAGGCATAAACGGTATCTCAATTCCTCCGCGAGCCGTTTCGGGAGTCCACGCGGCAAGACGCCTTACATCTTTTTCGGTGACCATATGTCCGTCACAACGACGAAGAACTGATTCAAGAAGCACTCGGATCGAAAACGGGAGACGCGAAATATTCGTCATTCCCGGATGATCAAGGGCACTGAGAGCATAGTAGGAAAAACTCTCGGTATCGGTTTTAAGGGTCGAAATGGCGGAGAAATAATCGTTTACCATGGTGTCTGTAAATGTTCTATTGGGGTGAAGGAATTTGAAACTTAAACCTCGGTCTATTATATCCGAAGCGAATAATTCAGAAATAGGGAAAAAGGCTTTGTTTTTTCTCAAGGCGTGAATACTCGCCACTTGCCCCAAGCAAAATGAGCCTTCTTCCTATGTAAAAACTCATATTCTATTTCTATCCAAAACTGAGATGGCCCAATAGGTAGTGAGAATGTTATGCCTTGCGCCGGCGGAGGAGCCAATCGCAAGTCAATTTTAGTCCGTCGTGCAAACTGGTCGGATCATATCCGAGTTCCCTTTTTGCCTTATCGCAGGAGTATGCCCAATCGACAACAAATGTTCTGACCCAGCCAGGCGTAATCCGGGGGTAAAAACGGAAAAGAATGGCCGACCAGAGGAGTAAATATCCGACAAGTATAGGCCAGAACTTCCAAAGGGGAACTTTGAGGTGTCTTTTGCCGGTCACATGGTCTATTTTCGTAAAAAAGTCTTTGAGCGATGCGTTTTCAGCGCCAAGGATGTACTTTTCTCCGAGACGCCCTTTCGAAAGAGCCAGGAAATGCCCCCGAGCAACATCGTCAACCAAAACATAGTTTCCGATATTGACGCCGAAGTTTACCAAGAACGGAAAGCGTCCCTGATCGTAGTCGTCGATAAGTCGTGCAAGCGCATTCCCCTCGGATAGTTGGCCGGGTCCGTAAACCCTGGTCGGATTCACAATAACCAGTGGAAATCCTTCGGCGATCCATTTCTCTGCTTCCTTTTCGGCAAGAAATTTGCTTTCTTCGTATTCTGTAAAAAATTTATCCGTAATCCGCGAAGAAGATTCATCAGCGATTTCCCCCTTTCTTGTCGGACCGAATGTTACGATACTCGACGTCCAGACAATCTTTTTGACACCATTCTCTTTAGCTGCGATAAAAACATTTTTCATTCCGTCAACATTGACCTTATAAAAAAGAGAACGATCCTTCGAATAATTCTTCGCATATCCGGCTAGGTGAATCACATAATCACACTTTTCGATTCCGGCACGAAGAGAATTAAGGTCAGAGATATCTCCTTGAAAATACTCAAAGTTTGGATGTTCCCACAATTCTTCTTTTGCCCCCTTAAAACCGGGTGGAAATGCCGGAACTTTTCGACTCATCCCACGAACACGGTGTCCAGCGGCAAGGAGTTGCTTGACAAGAGACGTACCAATAAAACCGCTTGCTCCGGTAACAAAAATGAGCGAATTCGGTTCCATGTTGTCCCCCTTAAATTGGTTTTCCGTGTGATTTTAGAGTGTATACTGCGGGATTTTGATCGTCTCGCCATCTTTCATGGCCGAAAGGTGAGCGTAATATCCCGGAACGGTCATATTGAGCGCGTCAATAATCCCGACCCGTGGCGGACGATTACGAAGAATCGCATCAATAAAATCGGTTCCCAACTGACCGTGCGAGCCGCCATGACCACCGCTTTCAACACCTGGTGGGAGGGGGGGGCGTTTAATATTGAGACCATTTTTCAAAGCTTCGTCCATTCTTGCTTTTCCGGTTTCATCACCAACGAAGCCAGAAATTCGACCGTTGTGCCCGTCATAGCCGCCATACTGGCCTCGAAGACGCCCTGCTTCCAAATATTCTCCTTGAGAATCGGTTTTCAGAAGTCGGAAAATTCCACCTTCACTTGTGCGACAGATGGCAACCTCGGACTCAAATACATTACCGATCTTATTCGGACTTTCGTTTCCGGTCAGGTCAGTAATCCCGATTGCACTGACATCAAGAAGACTACCGTGCGTAATTCCGACATAGTAGGCAGTAGCATGAGTGGGATACCAAAGAGGAGCACCGTTCGACCGCCAGTCATTGTAGGAAGCAAGATGTGGCGCACCAATACTCTTCGGATGCGCATATTCTCCTTCCGAATAGAGAAGCTTTCCGAAAACGCCGGCATTATAAATTTTTTCCATAGCATATAGATCTTCATGGAAACAACTTGTTTCGAACATTGCATACTTCAAGTCAGGATGCTTTTTACAACATTCAAGCAGTCGTTCGGCATCGTCGATATCGCCATAGAAAACGGGAACGGCATGGCATACGTGCTTTCCGTGTTCCATGCAGAGGATGGCATGTTTGGCATGGCTTGGTGCGTCTGTTGCGCAAAAAATAGCGTCGATTGAATCATCTTTAACCATTTCTTCGAGAGAAGGATAGGTTTTCTCACAGCCGACGTATTTGGCAAGCTCCGCGCAACGATCAGGAAAAAGGTCACTGACCGCTGCAATTTCGACGTTCGGATGATGCTGAAATTCAAACTGAGCTGAAAACTTACAAAGGCCGTAGCCGACCAACCCCACCCGAATTTTTTTATCCGTAAACGGTTCCCATGCTTCCGATCGACTATCTCCCAACGCCAAGGAAGACATGAGTGAAGTAAATGTTGTTGCGGCAATGCCCTTCTTTAAGAATGATCGTCTCTGCATGTTTTCCTCACTTCTGATTTATCGTTGATCGTCCCCTAGCTACATATAGATTATAACAAATGGAATTGATAAAACAATCGTTAGTTCCAACAACGATGATTACATTTTTCCGACAAGACGATATGAACACCTGTTGGATATCCACAACTTTTAAAGAAATAACATGACATTACATGGCTGTCCGTTCGAGTTTAGCAAATTCGAACGGGGTAAATCCCTCAACATAGTCGTTTCATAACACGATCTCTTCTTGCCATAAAAAACGAATTTACAAAATCTCTATCGCAGTCCCTCCCTCCGGAGACTTTTATCCACCTTCTTTTCTTTCTTGATGTTCGATACCTGATCTGTTTTCCTTGTCTGATTGTTTGCCATGCGACTGCGGCTATTCCCCTTCTTTCCCTATACTCGCGAGACGATTCAACAGAGCGTCGAGCAAACAAAGCGCTTCGGGCGTTCCCTTAAAGAGATCGAGTGCGTAACTGGCCAAGATATGCTGTCCGTCTTCAAACGATTCTCCGAGATACAGGTAATAACTGTCACGTCCCTCTCCGACAGCAAGCGGTTTCAAGCCGGGAATCGGCATCCCTTGCCGCAGGTCGTAGGCGCCTTTACGAATCATCCGAAACCAGAGAGGATTCATCCAAGAGTCGAGGGGAAACTCGCCCCAAGCGGGAGAATCGGCGAAAGCGGTACCGACCTGTGTTCCCAAAGCCCACCATCCGAGACTAACATCCGGTTCGAGAGACGCATGAGCGATCAGGAAGACAGATCTTCCGTCCCGCACAGCCTCAACTGCGACAGGATCGTCAGGGCGGGCGATGAGGATATCTTCCGGCGTCATAGACGGATCGCCGTAAAGGCGGACGTTCTCATAGAAATCGTTGAAGTACCCGATGATGGAATCAGAAATCACGAAACGGTCCAACGACATCTTCTCCCTGTGCGGGAAGAGCCAGCACTGGTAAGAGTTCGAAATTTCCGTTTGGTCAAGCGCGATCCGAAACACCAACTTCCGCGGTTTGTCGGTCTGCGGAAGAACAATTTTTTGCGAGGCAATTCTGCCTGCGGTCCCCGGTTCGAAAGCGGGAAGCTGAAGAGTGCCATTTAGGAAAAGTTCTTCGGAATCGCTCAATGTCCACGTGAGGCCACCTGGAGGGATCGGCGAAGATCCGAAATGCGAAAGATTGAAAAAGACGTTCGTCTCTTCACCAGAAGTGAAAATTGGTTGTTCTCGGTCAAAGACGGCAATCAGAGCAGTCGGTCCGTTAAAAAGCCGGAACTCGCGCGGCGGGATACCGTCGGGGCGAGGTTCCCAGAATGCGTTCAAGTATCCCTGGGCGGCAACGGCATTTCCCGAACCGGAAGGAATGGAAACGTCAGTAATCGACCAGAAGTCGTACCCGTCGCATTCAGGATCGAGTCTGGCGGATTCGATCCCTTGTTTTTGATAATAGGCCTGAAGTTTTGCCGCGGCACGGAGCGTTGCAACACCCCACTCCTCGTCCAGGCCGCATTCGGCGAGAAGAGCACGGTAGCTATCGGTATGAACGGGAGAAAGACGGACTCCGGTAAATCGGTCTTCCAATCGCGGATCCATTTTAATCGCGAGATTTAAGTATTCGTGGGCGACGAACGGTGCATTCAGATGATCGAACTGTCCAGCGGGCCACGGCCGAATCATCGCAGATGTAAATCCGGGCTCCTTGTCGTCTCCGGTCAAAAAGTCGGAATTCACTCCCGCGATGTTCCGACCCCCGTCTTGATGAATAATAAGGCGGTCCGGATCGTTCGTTTTCACCCACTTGTAAAGAATTTCGTCGAGCGGAGTGCCGAGCCAGCCTTCATTGCCGCAGCAGTAGGTCGCAAAAGATGTGTATCTTCTATAATTCCGGTGTAATTCGCTTAGATCGCGCAACGGGTCGAACAAAAAACCTTCGCAGGTCGTGTCGTGATAATACGGCAACTCAGGTTGGAGCAGAAAACCGACCTCATCAGCGGCTTCGAAATATTCCGGCAACGGGGTATGTGTGTGATGCCGCGCATAGTTGAATCCCGCCTCCTTATAGAGCAGGAGATGCTGAATGAAACGGTCACGATCGGGCCCCTCGGTCAGAGTTATCGGATCGTAATGATGATCGCCCAAGCCGCGAAAGAAATAGGGATATCCGTTGAGGAAAAACTGTTTTCCGCGAACCTCCAATTTTCGAATCCCAAAACGTTCGGTCCATCCGTGTACGGCGTTGCCGTCGCTGTCAAGAAGAATGACGTCTGCAAGATAGAGGTTCGGTTCTTCCGGAGACCAGAGCCGACCATGCGGGATCAATTCGTGGAAAACATATTCGCCAGTCCGATCAATCTCTTTTTCGCACTCACAGATCGGATTCCCTCCCGAATCCCGAAACAATATTCGAATTTTACCATGGAACTCGGACTGTTCCGAATCCGAAGAAGCGACGCTTACGTGAACCTCCGCCAGCGGTCCCTCAATCTCGCCTCGGACCCAGACGTCGTCGATGTAGACTATCGGCGTTGCTTCCAGTTCAATGCTCCGATAAAACCCGCCGAACGAGTGGGTTACCGACAGAAGGCCTTTTCGCGACGGAGTATCGTTCCGAACCTGCGCAACGATTTCAGCATTTTCTCCCGGCTGGACGAATTGGGTAATATTGAACTTCTCTGTAGCGCAAAAGTTGTTTAGATAAGCGGCTTTTCTCCCGTTCACCCAAATGTACGCCTCGGAACGGACCCCGCCAACTTTCAGCCAGACCGTTTTCCCGGCCCATTCGGTGGGAATTGGCGTAATTTTACGGTACAGAGCACGGCCCTGGTAAACGTGACGCAAATTCCAGAAAACCCGATCCCACTCACAATCCCAGGAACGGTTCGGAGCGGGATCACCGACTCCCTGGGATTCCCAATTCCCCGGCACTAGGATTTTTCGGGCGGCAGACCAATCAAACGATCTTGCTCCCCATGCCGGATCACCGACTCCCAATCTGTAATTCACAGCACCGGCTCCGGTGATAAAATCCCACTGGCCGTCCAGGGAAAGAGTATCGGAAAGTTGGGAACGAACCGCAGGATGAACCACAGCCGGAGTTCCCGCTGTTCCCCACGAGGACGATTCAGACTCGGATAGGACGGCGGAGGCGATCGCGAGACAAATCAACGTCGTAAGGCAGAATCGTAAAAATGACAGTAAACTCATGCTTGTTTATCCTCACATTATTAAGTTGGGATAGATCGTTATAGAAGCAGCTTAAGAAAACAGACATTAGTCACAAACACTTGCCGCTTCTCCAACAATCGTGGAATTATTTTACATCGGTCTTGAAGAAAAACCAACGGTCCTTTAAAAAATATTTCTTCGACGAGCCCCTGTTGAAAGCGCCATTGCTGTTTCTATTTTCCCGGAGAATTACCATTTTCAATTGGAATGTTTTCGTGCAGTACACCGCAGCAATTTTAAAACTCTGCTTTTAATTCGACATGTTCGTATCTCTTTTTCTAGTAAAAGCTCTGTCTATGGCTGATCATCACATGGTGAGAAGGAAGCAATTTCTTTGAAACGACTCTCAAGGATTGTCTGAGTAATTCTTCCAAACGAATTCCTTGCTAAACCGAGCAGGAAAATCACCCTTTGGGGCGACCATTTTGATAATCATCAGAATATCGCATAAACTCACGTCTTCGTTGTTTTGTTCCCTTATAGAGATACTCTCCTGAGTTTAACCAACATGATAAATCATACATTGAGAAACGTTCGAGAAGAAAGGCCTAATTCATTCCAACTGGATAAAGTTGACGCGGTATTCACTTTGACCGCTATACGAATGCCACATCGCGTGGCGGTCAAAGTGAATTTTAATCACCTTCATCTCAACCGATGACCGGTGCGTTGAAAACGCGAGTGCCGAGTTCGCGAGTCAACAGTAGCGTGGCACTAGGATTATCCTTCGCCATCTTGAATTCGCCCAAGAGCTCTGCGGCAGTCGCTTCCTCTTCAACCTGTTCCTTGACGTACCAGTCGAGAAAATGAGATGCCGCGTAATCTTTTTCGGAGTCGGCGAGCGACTTAAGGTTGTTGATCAACGAGGTCACGTACGCTTCATGCTCACAGGTCTGCTCGTACATAGCGACAACGTCCGTCCACTCTGTACGAGGCGCCTCGATCGCGCCAAGGATAACTCGGCCGCCGCGTTCCTGAAGATAATTCAAGAGCCCCATGCCGTGAGCAATCTCCTCCTGATATTGGATGTAGAACCAGTTGGCGACGCCCTTGAGTTGCAGATCGTCGGCTTGGCACGACATAGCCAGGTAAAGATAAGCGGAATAAAATTCAGCGTTGATCTGATCGTTAAACGCCTTTGCCATTTTTGCAGAGATAGCCATAAAACCTCCTTCATGTTAATCGACTTGCGTCGGACAATAGAACACGTCTCCTATAACGACGACATCTATGATAACTCATTTCCGGCTGATTTGGTATCCCCCCTACTGAAAAGCTTGCTTTCCATTTTGGAATCATTAGAATTCTGAATGTTATCTGGAAGGTAATTTCATCCTAACCCGAATTTAGAGATTGATAATGAAAAAAACTTTATCTTTGGCAATCGTTATGTTTTTTTCGTCCATTTCATTACTCATCGCCGATGAACCGCTTTGGCGGATCGCACTTCCAAACTCTCCTACGGTGACCGAAAAGACTGCGGCGGACGAATTGCAGTCACATATCAACTTGATGACCGGAACGGAATTTCCGATCTGTTCCGAATCGGAAGTTTCTTCTTACGACGATCATGTCATCTACATCGGCGCAACCAAATACGCAACACGAATTCTCGAAACCGACCATCCGGATCCATTTCTCTTTGACGAAATATTTCTCAAAGCCAACAAGAACAATCTTGTCCTGACTGGTCATGAACGCCGTGGAGCACTGTACGCCGTTTATTCTTTTCTTGAAGATGTGTGCGGATGTCGTTGGTTTACACCAGATGTAACTCGAATTCCAAACCTTTCAGCCTTTTCATTTCCGAAAGATCTCTCAATATCTTACGCTCCGAAACTTCACTACCGTGAAATCTATAACAGAAATGCACAGATTTCACTATTTTCCGCTCGAAACAAGGGAAACGGAAATATTGACCCTCAGTATGGCGGCCGGATTTCCATTCTAAATGGGGTTCATTCTTTTTTTAAGCTCATCCCCCCTGAAAAATATTTTGGCGAACATCCCGAGTGGTTTAGTGAAATCAATGGAAAGCGAACCGCAGAAAAAACTCAGTTGTGTCTGACAAATGACGAAATGCGGTTGGAATTGACTAAAAACGTTTTAGCCCAACTCCGCGAAAATCCGGAAACGACCATCGTTGATATCAGTCAAAACGACCAAATTGGATTCTGTACTTGCGAGAAATGCCTCGCCGTTGACGAAGAAGAAGAATCTCACGCAGGAACTCTTCTCCGTTTTTTGAACCAGGTCGCTACTGACATCGAAGCGGAATTCCCGGACATAATGGTCGAAACGCTTGCGTATCAGTACACTCGAAAACCTCCAAAATTCGTAAAACCAAGAAAAAATATTTTAATTCGACTTTGTTCTATTGAGTGCGACTTCACCCGTCCTTTTTCAGACCCGTCGAACAGAGACTTCTACGATGATCTTTCCGGATGGAGTCGAATCTCCCCAAATCTTTTTGTTTGGGATTATGTCACGAACTACGAAGATTACATTGGTCCCCACCCGAATTGGCACGTTCTCGCACCGAATATTCGGACTTTGACCGACCATCATGTCAACGGACTCTTCGAGGAAGGCGAAGGCGATGACTTCTGTGAAATGAAAAATTGGGTCCTCATGAAACTAATGTGGAACTCCGAACTGAACACTCGTGATCTGATGGAAGATTTTTCTGAAACTTATTACGGAAAGGAAGCTACCCCTCATATTATGAATTACTGGGACATCCTCCTTGATGCGGCGGAAAACAGCGATATATCAATCGGTTGCTTTTTTGCTCACGCTTGGCAGTGGATTGACATCGAAACACTCAATGCTGCGACTGAACAGATGCGTTTTGCGGAAAACGCAGTTCAGCGGGAATTCGGAATCAATTCGAAAGAATATTATCACCTTCGAAAATCTCGCCTGGCGCTCGACAGCGTTTGGTTAAAATACTACGGCTATTGGAAATCGAGAGCGGAGTGGCAAAACCTGCCGGTCGAAGGCCCCTCCGATTTCAAGTCGGCGGCAAAACAATTTTCAGAGCTTTGTATCAAAGCCGGAATGAGAGGCCCTTCCCTTTCAATTCTTGGTTCGGAAGGAAAAGCCTGGTTTGAAGAGTTTCCGAATGGATCTTTTTCTCTCAAATCTTACTCATTCGGAACCGATTGGATAAGTTCCCCAAAATCATTTATCAATAACGATTCCTTTCTTCTAAACGGAAATGAAGAACGGGCTACAATTCTCTATACTGCCGGCGAATACATTCCGACTGAACTTATCGTAGAATTCATGATTAAACCGAACGAGGACCAGGGATACTTTGGGGTCATCTTCGGTGCCGAAAACGATGACAATTATTCATATCTCGCCCTTGATCGCGATAATATAGTCCTCGGTCAAGTTCTTCAGGAAATCTCCGATACTGTAACATTCAACAAACCGTCTCCCCCAACGGTAGCCCCTTGGGAATATGGTAAGTGGCACCAAATCCATATCCTATTCAACAAAAACCAGATAACGGTGTACGTCGATAATCAGTCTGTTTTCCAGTGGCTTTCCTATCCGGACTCAAACAAAAAAGACGGAAAATTCGGTTTCTTTTCGGAAAACGCTTCCATTTCGATTAGAAACCTTTTCTTTGCCGGCTACAAATTGGAATAAGATATCCTTTCCGCTCGTCCTAGGAAAATGAAAAAGGGACAGGCTCTTTCGTCGAGCTCTCTTTTTTCCATTTTTCACCATTTACAAATCCTAGCCCCTTTTACATTTTAACCTTTCCCTTATTACCTGTTTTGACTATAATAAACTTATCGATGGGATAACATATGGGCATGGTTGCATGTTCTCCATGCCCTTTGTTCTGATAGTAATTCCCTTTCGACTCGATACAAACCCTGGGAGTTATGGAATGATAAAACGCTTACAATTGCACTTTCTTATTCCCTTTCTTCTTTCGTCATTTTCGCTCTTTTCCGAGGAATTTAAAGTCGGTGAAATGTTCTATGGTGACTACACTTCCAACGGAATTAAAGAGGGAACCACGTTCCGATGGGTAGCCTATATTCCAAAGTGCTATGATCCCTCGAGGCCGTCCGCTCTCTACGTCGGTCACGATGGACTGAACATGGTTCACGCTAAAACACTCGAAGAGATGGCAACCGACGGGTTGACACCTGTCACTGTCTGTATCGGTTTGGCAGCAGGTGAACTTCGTCCATCCCTTGATGGAGGAACCCTGCGTCGAATGCGAGCAGAGGAATACGATGAAGTCGGATCGGAATATCCCGATTTTCTTGTTGACGAGTTTATCCCATGGTTTATCCAGAAATATGACCTGAAAATCGATCCAAATCCCGACATGCATATGGTTGCGGGATCATCTTCAGGCGGAATCTCGGCCTGGAATATCGCCTGGTTTCGGAACGACTATTTCCATCGCTGTTATCTTGCCAGCCCGTCTTTCCTGGCAATTCGAAACGGAGAAGAAACATTATACAGAGTAAGACTTTCGGAACCGCGACCGATCCGCATTTATGAAACGTACGGTGAATTCGAACCGGACATGTACGAAGGTAATTCGTATCTTGCCGCCCTCTTCGCCAAGAACACTTTTGAGTTTGCAGGATATCCCGTTCAGGCGGAATTCATTCCGACCGGAAAACATGGCGCGGGATATGATGACGAAAACGTAGCTCGTCGAATGTTAAAATACCTCTGGAACGATTGGCAAAATAGTCCCGTAACGCCAGTCCGACAACAAGAACGACTTAACCGACTTGTTGAATTCGGCACCACCTGGGAAATAACCGAAGACGCGTTCCCGACTCCCCTTCCCGCCCGAACGACCATTGGCGAATTCAACCCGGATGTTGGTGATATCATATTTACCGATCTTGAGGGAAATAGTCGCGTGGTAAAATCCGGATTTGGGGAAATAACCGCCCTGGCGATATCGACCGATCGTTGGCGTCTTTATGTCGCAGATCGACTTAAAAATTCCATCTATGCACTTGCGATTCATCCGGACGGTTCGCTCGGGAAACCCTACAGTCTCGCGCCGTTACGTCTCTCTCCTAAAATAGAACAGATTGGAGCGAGCGCTATGTGCATCGACACAAAAGATCGACTCTACGTCGCCACACCTCTAGGAATTCAATCGATCATCTCCTTCGGGATACTCGATGCCATCCTACCCTTACCCGGCGATCTATCAGCCGATGACGTCGCTTTTGGCGGTAATGATGGAAAAACCCTCTATGTTCGTTCCGGAAATAAGATATTCAAACGACCAATGAAAACGATGGGAAAGCCCCATGACTTTCCCGTCACCCCTCCGGGGACCAATGGTTATTACGATGGAGACTGATGTCCGATCGATGATCGGATTTTTAATATACCGATGCATAGTTCACCGTTATTTCGATTTTCCTACCAGCTTCCTTTCGGCGCGATCCTGCGTGAAGGAGGAGTTCAGTTTTCGGTCGTCAGCCGAATGGCTTCCTCGATGAAACTTCTGCTCTATGATAAGCCGGAAGATCCCGATCCCGTTAAAACGATCCCCTTCAACCCGACAGTGAACCGCTGGGGAGATGTCTGGACCATCTTTTTGGAAGGGATTGAACCTGGCCAACTTTATCACTTTCAGGCCGACGGTCCCTTTCTTCCTGAAAAAGGACTTCGGTTCCAGCCGAAAGCGCGTCTGATTGACCCTTATGCCAAAGCGCTCTGCGGGGACTTTCTTCCTCACAAAGATGGAATCACCCGTCCGCCGAAATGCGTCGTCGTTGACGATTCCTTCGATTGGTCAGGAGAACATCATCTACGCCGAGATCTGGCGAATTCTATCATTTACGAACTACACGTCGGTGGATTCACGCGCGATCCTTCGTCGGGCGTGATGCATCCCGGAACATATCTAGGGTTGATCGAAAAGATCCCTTATCTGAAATCTCTGGGAATAACAACGATTGAACTGATGCCGGTCCACGAATTCCCGATCAACTCCCCAGACGGAACGGTAGACAATCATCAAAACTACTGGGGATACGACCCGATCGCTTTTTTCGCCCCGCATCGTGGTTATGCGGTCTCGAAAGAACCGGGAGCTCAGGTTCGGGAATTTAAACAGATGGTTCGCGCCATGCACGCGGCAGATATTGAGGTCTTTCTCGATGTCGTTTTCAATCACACCGCCGAGGGAAATGAATGGGGGCCGACTCTTTCAATGAAAGGGCTCGATAACCGTGCCTACTATCTTCTAGACGGAAAAGGAAACTATCGCAACTACAGCGGTTGCGGAAATACTGTGAACGGGAATCACCCCTTGACGCGCGAGCTGATCTTCTCCTGTCTAAGACATTGGGTCCAGAATTATCACATCGACGGTTTTCGTTTCGACCTAGCCTCCATTCTAAGCCGCGACCGCGGAGGGAACCTAGTCGCCAATCCACCAATTCTGGAAGATATCGCCGAGGATCCCCGTCTATCGGAAACCAAAATCATCGCCGAAGCCTGGGACGCCGCCGGAGCGTATCAAGTCGGCTCGTTCGGTTCAGAACGTTGGGCGGAATGGAATGGGCATTTTCGCGACGACATCCGGCGCTTCTGGCGCTCCGATTCTGGAATGACCCCTTCTTTGGCCACTCGAATGACAGGATCGAGCGATCTGTATGTGTCTAGTAATCGTCCGCCTACTGCCAGTATCAACTTCATCACTGCGCATGACGGATTTACTCTGAACGATTTGGTTTCATACAATCAAAAACACAATAAGGCGAATGGAGAAGATGACCGAGACGGTGAAAACAATAATCTGAGTTACAATTGCGGCATCGAAGGGGAGACCGACAACGTTGATGTAAATAGACTGCGTCGACGTCAGATTAAAAACTATATCACAACTCTCATGTTCAGCCAGGGAGTACCAATGATCTCTGCCGGCGATGAAGTCTGTCGTACACAGCGAGGAAATAATAATGCCTGGTGTCAGAACAATCCGATATCCTGGTTCGACTGGAAATTACTGGAAAAGAATCAGGACGTTTTGCGTTTCGCTTCTGCACTGATCCGCACACGACGGAGTGAACCGCAGATGCGCAGAGAACGATACCTGATCGGCGAAAAACTGAGGCCTTCCAATCTCCTCGATATAGCGTGGTTCGCCCCGGATGGAGAAAATGTCGACTGGTATTCCGGGGTAAATCGTCTCGCAATTCTTCTATCTGGTGACTCGAGACCGGGGGAACACCCGGGTCGTCATCATTTTTTGATTTTTATCAACGGCACGCCCAATCCAGCTCGTTTCATTTTTCCAAAGCCAACTCGCCTCGACGAACTAAACTGGCGGCTCTTTGTCGATACCAATGCCGATCCCCCAAACGACATCTTTCCAGATTTCGACGGTCCGACACAACTTCCCGGCATGTCAATCACATTGGAATCGCGTTCAATGCAGATTTTCGCCTGCGTAAGAAAGCGGGAACATTCAGGCTCCCCCAAACAACCGCGCTCGTAAACGGTCAGTCACAAAGAAAGGAGATGAATTCTTCTTTTTCTAATTTCGGAAAAACAGACTTGATTTTTTCCTCGGTGATATGACATCTAAGGGTTACTCGTGTATACTCGACACCTAGACAATACTGTGCAAGCGTCAGCGGGTCTTCGTCAAAAAAGAAATCTCCAGAGAAATTAAGATTCACAATTTTTCCTCTTTCCAAGGTCACGTCGGCACGGAGTTTACCCCAACTGAACCTTTTTTCACGATAGAAATCGGAGCGAGGACTTCGTCCTATATTCCAGGTGTCAGTTCCGTACTTATTTTCTTTCAGTCGGTTGATCGTCTCAATAAGTTCATGGGAAAAAGTCGTGTAAGAAATGGCATTATCTTTCGAAAGCTCGTCTAGGATAATCTGTTTAAACTGCTCCTTTCCAAACTCCTCCGGCAGGAACTCGGAGAGATTAGCAACGCGAGCGCGGACCGAAGGGACACCTTTCGAGTGATACTTTTCCGGATCAACTGTCAGGACATGGGTCATCTTTTCCAAATCGGTCGAAAAGAGAAGAGTTCCGTGATGCAACAGGTGTCCATGAAACCGAACCTGGGCGGTCCCGGAGATTTTTCTGTTATCGATAATAATATCGTTTCGCCCTGAGAATTCGGCATTTAAACCCATTTTACGCAAAACTTTGACAACTGGAGCGGACAATGATTTAAAATCGAAAACAGGGGCACATTTTGATGAACCGTTCTCAACCGGCACAATAAAAGTATAATTCAGATTTCCATTATCGTGATATACCGCTCCGCCGCCGCTGAGACGCCGGATGATACGAATGTTTTTCTGCTTCGCGTATGCGATATTCACTTCCGACCAGACATTCTGATGCCGACCGATAATCACCGACGGAGCGTTCTCCCAAAGAAGTAAGAGGGGCTCCTCCCGAGCTTCAAGGAGAAGCGCCTCTTCGACAGCCATATTCCATGCGGGATCGGTAGACAGAGTCTCGAAATAGATCATTCGATGGTGTATTTCAGGATAGGCTTCCTCGCGGCGAGAGTTTCATCAACCCGCCCGATCACAGTTGTATATGGAGCCCCCTTGACCCTGTCGGGTTCATTTTCGCATTCTTCGGCTATTGTTTTCATCGCGGACGCAAGTTCATCGAGTCGTTCTTTCGATTCCGTCTCGGTCGGTTCAAACATCATCGCTTCGCCTACAATTAGCGGAAAGTAAATAGTCGGCGGATGATATCCGAAATCGATAAGACGTTTCGCGATGTCGAGTGTGCGAATTCCTTTTTTAGCCTGTCGAGCGTTGGTGGCTACAAACTCATGTTTACAAATAACATCGAATGGAATGTCGTAATATTCCGAAAGGGTTTTCTTAAGATAATTCGCGTTGAGGACAGAGTTTTGGGCGACAGCACGTAACCCATCATATCCCAAAAGCCGGATATAAGTGTATGCCTTCACACAGACACCAAAATTTCCGTAGAAGGTTTTAATCTTTCCGATCGATTCCGGCAGATTTGTACCAAAAGAATAAAAACCGTCTTCGTCCCGTTCGATGGTAGGACTCGGCAAGAAAGGTGCGAGGAATTCTTTAACCCCGACCCCTCCCGCGCCGGGTCCGCCTCCGCCGTGAGGCGTTGCGAATGTTTTGTGCAGATTGACATGACAAACATCAAATCCCATGTCACCCGGTCGTGCAACTCCAACGATCGCGTTGAGATTAGCTCCGTCGTAATAGAGAAGACCACCCGACTCGTGAACCAATCGGGATATCTCCAAGATGTTCTTTTCAAAAAGCCCGACTGTGTTCGGATTTGTCAGCATCAATGCAGCGATATCATCACCAAGTTTCGATTTGAGATCGTCAAGGTCAACAAGACCGTCTTGACCCGATTTCACTACGCGCACCTGATAGCCGACAGCGGAAGCCGTTGCCGGATTTGTCCCGTGTGCGGAATCAGGAACAAGAACCACTCGACGCTGTCCGTCAGTTCCCCGGCTTTTATGATAAGCGCGAACGATCATAATCCCGCAGAGTTCGCCGTGGGCACCCGCTGCCGGCTGCAAGGTAAAGCGGTCTGTCCCTGTCAATTGCGCGAGGACTTCCTGGAGCTCGTCGAGGAGTTTGAGCGCCCCCTGAACCGTCAAAGGAGACTGATACGGATGTATATCGGCAAAACCGGGAAGTTGCGCAATCGATTCACAGATTTTAGGTGAATATTTCATTGTACAACTGCCCAGAGGGTATGAACCGTCGTCAACACCGAAAGCGAGCTTTGACAAAGCTGTATAATGCCTTACCGTCTCAACTTCGGCAAGTTCAGGAATCCCGAGACGAGAAGTACGAAGAAATTCTTCCGGGATCGCGACATCGACGGTATCGGGAATATTCGGCTCGGGAAACGAAAAGGAATTGCTTCCATGGATATCTTTTTCGAATAGGAGTTTCATTTGACATTCTCCCCGGCGCCTTCACCTGTTTTCTTTCCAGGAAATGAGAACTCAATCATCGCGTCTACCAGTTCGTCAACCTCTTCGCGGGTACGCTTTTCTGTCAGCGCGAAAAGGAGAGCATCGTTCAGCTCATACCCTCCGATGATACCGTTTTCGAGCAGAAACTCGTTCGCTTCTGTCGGCCGGTCTAACGAGATCGCGAACTCTCGGAAGACAGGAGCTGAATAACGCAGATGAAATCCGGCCTGTTGAAACCTCTGTTTCGCATAATTGGTAAGTCTATGCGCAATTTCCGCCGCCTGTTTCAGCGCATCAGGTCCGATGAGAGCAAGATACATCGAAGTCGCCAATGCGCAAAGTGCCTGATTAGAACAGATATTTGAATTGGCCTTCTCACGGCGAATATGCTGCTCACGCGCCTGAAGGGTTAAGACAAACGAACGATTTCCTCGATCATCGACAGTCTGGCCAACCAGACGACCTGGAATCTTCCGAAGGAGCTTTTCAGTAACCGCCATGAAACCAAGATGGGGACCGCCGAAACTCATACGGTTTCCGAGAACCTGCGCGTCTCCGACGGCGATATCCGCGCCCCATTGGCCGGGAGGTTTAAGTAGCGCGAGAGCAAATGGATCGACTGACATGATAACTAGAGCCTTTGTCTTGGCTCTAACTTTTTCAATAATCGCTCCGACAGGTTCCAGGCAGCCGTAAAAGTTCGGATAGGGAATCACCACCGCCGCTGTATCTTCGTCAAGAATGGAATCAAGTATGTTCAGATCAATCACCCCCGAAGGCACAGCTGAAGCAGCATCGATAATCGGAACATCGACCGTTTCGTAGAAATCGGCGATACCCGCCGATTTAACAATTTGAGCGTATTCAGGATGGAGTGATGTCGGAAGAAGAACCTTTCGCTTCTTGGTGGCTTCAGATGCAATACGACATGCTGCAGCCAGAGCGCTACCGCCGCAATAGAGAGATGCGTTGGCGACATCCATTTCAGTCAACCGACAAATGAGTGATTGATATTCAAATATTCCCTGCAGAATTCCCTGGCTGATTTCCGGCTGATAGGGAGTATAAGAGGTTGAGAATTCGGAACGTTTTAAAAGGTAATCGACGGCCGCTGGAATATAGTGATCATAACAACCGGCCCCGAGAAAAATCGGCGCATCTTCGGCAGACCAATTTTCTTGGGCGAGTTGCTCTAAATGGCGGCGAACTTCAAGTTCAGATTCTCCGGGCTTATCGTTTACGGAAACACATTTCTGTCTGATCTCAAAAGGAATGTCGTTGAAAAGATCAGACAGAGATGAAAGTCCTAAGACCGAAAGCATCTCATCAATTTTATTTTTCGGATTTGGTATGTATTGCATAAAACGTTATTCTCGGAAATATATGTGATTTCGGTTACTCTTCTTCACAAAGAGGAGTATAATCACTGGCGGAAAGGAGATTATCTTTTCCGGTTCCGTCTGTCTCAACTGCGAAAAGAAAACTTGCGTAAGGGTCTTCGTTGACTTTTTCCGGCGAATCGAGAAGTTCCGCATTAATTTCAACTACCTTCCCGGCCACAGGGCAGAAAACCGGAGAAACCGCTTTCACTGATTCTACAACAGCGGCTTCGGTCATCGCGTCAAATTCGGTGCCCAGCTCGGGGAGATCCACGAATACAATATCGCCCAGATGGTGTTGCGCGTAGTCCGAAATGCCGATGTACGCTTTGTTTCCTTCAAATCGAACCCATTCATGTTCTTTGGAGTAAAGAAGATTTTGCGGAATGTTCATCATCACACCCTTTTGAAAGTATGTTTTTAATGCTGTTTAGGAAGCCATTCTTGGAAGCCGGAAACGAAATACCGAACCGATCGGGTTAGGAATTCTTTTTGGTCTTTGTCTTTTTGCTATAAAAAATTCCTTTTTTTACCTCGGCGGCTACCGGACGGTTCCGAATAACTATATCAATCGTAGTTCCGGGATTGGTCAGTTCGATCGGTAGAATCGCAAGCCCGATATTCTTTTCAAGGGTCGGTGCGTACATTCCACTTGTCACCCAGCCAACCTCCTTTCCATCATAGTAAACAGGATATCCTTCGCGGGGGACACCACGTCCGACCATCTCAAATTCAACGACTTTCCTTCTCAGTTCTCCCCCTTTTTGGGCGGCCAGTGCGGCTTTCCCGTGGAAATCTGCATTTTTCTCAGGACGGATAAAAAAACCGAGCCCCCCCTCTACAGGAGAAATATCTTCTGTGATTTCATGGCCGTAGAGGGGAAGTTTCGATTCAAAACGAAGAGTATCGCGCGCGCCGAGTCCGATCGGAGCGATGTCGTCACCACCGGCCTTTAGAATCGCATCCCATAGCGCCGGACCATCTTTTGCATTAATGTAGATTTCAAACCCATCTTCGCCCGTGTATCCTGTTCTTGAAACGATCCCCTCTGTTCCGACTAATTTGACGTTAGCAGCAAAATGAAAAAATTTAATACTCGAAAGATCAAAGTCGGTGATCTTCTGAAGAATTTCCTGCGCCTTTGGCCCTTGAACCGCAAGCTGGGCAATATCCTCCGAAAGATTCTCGATCGAAAGATTTTCAGGGGCATTGGAACAGAACCAGTCGTAGTCTTTGTCGATATTCGCGGCGTTTACGACAATAAAAAACTCATCTTCTGCAATCTGGTAAACAATAAGATCATCGACCGTCCCGCCATCATCATAGCAAATTGGAGAATAGATCGCTTGTCCGGTTTCGATTCGATCCAAATCGTTTGCGAGAATAGACTGAACGAATGAGTGAGCCTTTTCCCCCTTGATTAGGATTTCCCCCATATGGGAAACATCAAACAACCCGGATTTTTCTCGAACCATCTTGTGTTCTTTCAGAATCCCTTCGTACTGAACCGGAAGTGCCCAACCGCCAAAGTCAATGATTTTTCCCCCGGCCGCAAGTTCCTTTTCATAGAATGGAGTTTGCTTCAATTCTGTCATGTTCGATTCTCCGACAAAAAAACGATCCCACGCGCAGAGTTTACACAAACAAACTCTACACAGGCAACAAAATGGCAAAAACAGGGCTAAAACGGCTTTATACATTTCTCTAAATAAACAATCGCGGAGTAAGGTAACCTAAGATTGTTTATTTTTCTGTCTTTGCTATTTTAACAGAGAAAAAGGAAACATTCCTCTCGAATACATTATATTGTGCGGCGAGCGTTTTGCAAGGAAAGAACAGATGTTTTTTGTGATTTTTGAGATGAAAATCCTGGAAGAACTCTGACTTTACGAACGAAAAGCCCGACAACGGTTAAGTTGTCGGGCTTTTCCTCGAGTCTATTACCTTTGGGGAGAGCCCCCAGTAGGCGGAGGACAAGGGACTCGAACCCTCAACCGGCAAGCCGGCGCCTGATTTCGAGTCAGGTTGCTAACCAATTCGCGTA
>CADBQY010000210.1 GCA_902796885.1 uncultured Planctomycetota bacterium | reverse complement strand
TATCCGTTTCCCGGGCGGTTAGCTCAGTTTGGTTAGAGCGCTAGCTCGACAAGCTAGAGGCCACAGGTTCAATTCCCGTACCGCCCATTTCCAGGGGTTTGAGGGTTCTTCCTTCAAACCCCTTTTTTTATGAGTTTGCCTTGTTTTTAAGGCTCAAACCGCCGTAAGGGGCGATAAGGGCGGGGGCGTTGATTCCGTTTAATTACCCTGTTTTCCGGTGTTATAGTGTCGGTTTTAGTGTCTGCCTAAAAAAACAGACTCTAGACCGCTTCAAGACTCGACCGGGTAGGTTTCGCGCTTCCCGTCCGTCTCGACCGCGCCGACGGCTTCACCGTTCCCGCCGACGGCTCTCATAAATTGCGCGTCCGTTACTTGTAGGTAATGTCGCCGCGCCGTTCGCTCGGAATGTCCTACCCATTCCGATTCGGCAACTCCCCCATATTCGGCCTCTATGTCGGTGCTTGCCGATGAACGTAGGTTTTGAAACGTTCGCTCCCATTCGGGAAGACCCGCCCGGAATATGATTCGCCTAAGGTGTGTTCGCATATTCGCGGCGGTATCGCGGTATTGGTCAATGACATAGGGGCAATCACTGTTGCCAGAAATATCCCACTGAAGCTCGAGTTCTTCCCGTAGCCTCGGAAACATCGGTACAAGCCGGGTTTCCTTTCCTGTATGGTGTTCAGTCTTTGGACTATGAACCAGGATTGAACCTTTTTCCCAGTCAACATCATTCCAGGTCAATAGGAGAGTCTCGCTCGGATTCCTCAAACCCGCGATTCTGCATAGAGCTAGGAGGGTTCGCCAAGCTTGGCAAGGGCAAGCGTCAAGGAGTCTGTCGTAAAACCTGTAGTTTTTTAGAAAATTCTCTTAATGTGGAAAGCCCTTAAATATTTCTGTCTTCTTGTTATTTGATATCATTACTGCTAGAATACGAACGGAACAGGAGAAAAGAATCGGCTTCGAACCGGAGAAAGCTTGAAGCCATTCGCGACGAATTGAAGACAACACGGGCACCTCTTGGTTAGAAAGAGAAATCGTGGAAAAGATCTATTACTTTTGCGCGGTCTTTGGATCGCTCTTTGTTGTGGCCCAGCTCTTTTTGACCCTTTTTGCCGGTTTAGGATGGGGGGATGTCAGTTCTGATTCTGTTGATGCCGATGCCGTGGATGTTGGCGATCATGCGGGCTATGATTTTGTCCGGATTTTGTCGCTACGCACCGTGACTGCAGGGCTTGCCTTTTTCGGTCTTGCTGGGATGGCAGGAATCCAATCCCGCATAGGAGCGGAAATAGTTTTCGTCATTGCCGCCCTTTGCGGTCTGGCGGCCATTGTTGTTGTCTTTTTCCTTTACCGATTGATCAGTTCATTAAAAAGTAACGGTGCGGTGATGCCTGAAACGCTTCCCAATTCAAAGGGGAACGTCTATGTAAAAATTCCTCCCAAACGTTCAGGATCAGGGAAAGTGATCGTAAACCAGCAGGATCGGTCAATGGAATATGAAGCATTTAGTGACTGCGAGACGGAGTTGCCCGCCGGGACTCCAATAGTTGTTAAGGAAAATCTTGGACCAAACCAAGTTTTGGTAGAACTATATGCTATGGATGAAAAGAAAAATTGAAATTCGCGATTGGATTACTGGCTAAGATGAATATGGGTAATTGCAAAATGAATCTCACTGTTAAAAATGATTTGAAAGTATCGGTCTTTGTCTTTTTGATCGTTGCCTGTTTTGGTAATTTGAACGCTCAATCGGACGAACAGTCGAATGAGGAACTCCGCGCGAAAGTTGTTAATAGAATTAAGGAAATGGCGACAATTCCGTGGACCCCTAAAGAAGACATCACCTACTGGAATAAAAAATACGGTTTTGTCTTCAAGAAAGGTGAACTTTACACCGGGATCCCATATACTCAACGAAACCGTCAAACTTCGTCAAAACGGTTTAGGAAGTACTTAGACCAAAATGGAGTCTATACCGGCCCGGCCGACTATATCGGATCAGATTGTTCAAGCTCCGTCTCGAACGCATGGCGAGCGATCGACCCAGAACTTCCTTTTCTTTCGACTCATCTGATGTTTCCTGGAATGGGGAACATCGTGAAGGTTGGAGAATATGACGTGACGTCACTTAATTTGACTTCTGAAATTGTTAGAGATAACGGGAAAGAAGTTATCTTCGCCGCTTACGACATGCTGAAACCCGGAGATGCTGTGATGACCCGGTACGAAACTGATGGTCATGTACGCTTGGTCGTCAATGTTGATTCCGAAAACCTCTGTGTCTACGTCATCGAACAGTGTGGGGTTCGGGCCGATGGAAATACCGTTAGCGAACATTCAACGTGGCGTGTCGATCGGAAACTATCCTATGACGAACTGTTTCAAACTAACTATATACCGATAACCCACAAGGGGCTTGTCGATACCGCAATTCCTAATCGGTATGCTTCGGACTGACGTGAACTAGCAATTAATTGATTCAACCGTGTTCAAAAGTCAACAAATGGGTCTATCGAAAGCCGTTTAAAAATGAAGATCAGTCGTCGAACATTTATCGGTAGTTCTATTGCAAGCTTTGCCTTTCCTTCTCTTTTGTCGTTTTCAAGAGAGAGTCACGTTCAGATTGCAATTCAGCTCTTTTCCGTGCACGATGCGGCTCAATCGGATCTCCGCAGTACGCTTCAGCAACTCTCGGAAATTGGTTACAAAGGTGTTGAATTGGATGGAACTTACGGTTATTCCGCGGAAGATCTTAAGAAAGCTCTTGATGATTCTCATTTGCGGTGTATAGGATCCCATATTTCAATGGCGGATCTTTTAGGTTCTCGTTTTGAAATAGTCGCGGAGTACAACAAAGTTATTGGAAATCGAAATTTGATTGTTGCCGGAGGGCTAGCTAATCCTCTTGAAAACACGGGAGGAAACCGTTTTACCGCCTACCTGTTTAGTCGGCTAGCACAAAAAGCTGAAGATCATGGACTTCGAATTGGGCTTCATTCCCATGCCGGTGATTTTGTCGAAATGGGAAACGGTCTAACGGCATGGGATTGCTTTTTTAGAGAAACAGACCCGAGAGTCATAGCTGAGCTCGATGTCGGAAATTGTATCAATGACAATGGCGATCCTTATCTTTCCATTCAACGAACGGCCGGCCGAACCGAATTTATTCATATCAAAGCTTCTACTCCTGACGGAACACTTCTTGGTGGCGAAGGTGATAAGACAGATTGGCCACGTATATTTCACCTGTGCGAAACGATCGGTAGAACGAAATTCTACATCATTGAGCAAGAAGGTAACAAATTCGGACTTTCTTCAATCGACGCGGCAGCTCGGTGTTATGAGAAGATGAAGGAATGGGGAAAATAACCAACAAAATACAGAATTCAATGTTGCGGAAATATTTTCTTGACTCCAGAATTTTTATAGGTCGTCACTTCACAGCCGAGATGGCCAGAAGAGAACGGGAGTATTGGAACGACGTATCGACTTCTGTGGTAATGACAATATCTGATTTTAAAAGAAATACCAGAGGATTCGATTCGAAGTCAGTCGTAGAGATTGACTGTAATGATTTTATGAAATCTGGCGAGCCCGCCAATCTTTTAGGATACAAGTTTAAGCGTTTCGATCAGTCTCCGAACAGGATGAAATTCTATCCCATTTTTTCACGGAATATCTCAAATCGCGTTCCTATGTCCGGGTCGATTAAGTTTCTCGATTCTGAAAAAGATGTTTTGAGCTCGCACACAAATCTTGGCATTGTCGGGATCGAGTGCAGATTTAATATTCTTCCCCCTTTCCTTGCTAGCGCTAGGTCAGCTTTATGGAGGCAGATTTGATAATTAAACGGAAATGTAAGGTCACAATGGTTCTCACTTTTATCTGTTCCGTACTTTATTCTTCACTGCGTGCGGAAGATGGAAGCACGGCAGGAACTCTTGCAAACGGATTAGCGGCAATCGCTCAGGAGGATCAGAATCCCGTCTATTCAATCTGTGTCATTAAAGATGGAATAGTTGAAACAAGGTTTTTTCAACCTTCATCTCGTTGCCATAACTGTTATTCGATTGCGAAACTCTTTACTGTTACAGCCATTGGAATTCTAGAGGACCGTGGTGTTCTCTCAACAGAAGATCCAATTTACCCTATCTTTGAAGATCAGTACCCAGAAGGGTTCGATCCAAAATGGAAAGATGTTTGTCTCCGTGACGTCTTGACGCACCGTATCGGTTTTCAAAAGGGATTTCTCGATATTGATGTCGAAAATATGCGTTCATGGCAAAATGAAGACTTTCTGAATTTAATTCTTTCCCATCCGATCAAGTATACCCCAGGGACGGAATATGTCTATTCAGATGCCGCATTCTATCTAGCCTCACGTGTTGTGACTTCCAAATGCGGGGAAAAACTTGATGATTTTTTGATCCGTGAGATTGCCAATCCCATGGGCTTTTCTGAATTTGCCTTCTCAAAATGTCCAATGGGGTATCCGATTGGAGCAACGGGACTTTATCTTTCGACAGAAGACGTCGCGAAACTGGGGACTCTTTATCTTCAAAACGGTAAGTGGGAAGGAAAACAAATACTCTCGGAAAAGTTTGTAAACAAGGCATTTGACAGTCAATTTGAACTATATCGGATACCAGGATTTGATAACGCTTTCAGCAAAGGAGGGATGAATGGACAGTTTCTCTACATGAATCGTGAAACCGGAACATCCTGTGCCATCCACTCGTTTTGCGGCAATTTGGATAAACTTAAAACGTTTCTCCGGGAAAATGATCTTTGAAGTATTTAAATGCGAATCTAAAAACTGTATACTGGACCAATCGAGAGCATTGGGGACTTTCGCTTGGAAGAGGATTATGTTCGGCAAAATTTAAGCAGAAAAGCTTCCAAGTTGTAATCCTGGCACATGACGCCTATATTCCAATGCATTAATCGAATTCAAGTGTTCCATATAGAAAGGTATTCTATGAAAACACGGAAAGATTTAAGAAATTTTGCTTTGTTGCTTGCTATCGCTTTGTTTTTGTTCCCGGCTTCCTTTTTGGACGCTGCACAAAAGACAAGGAAGGTCCTCTACTTTGACCGTTCGAACAGTTATGTCCATCCTCCTACCGAATCTCGCGACGACGGCACGACTGTTTGCGGCGACGCTTTGATTGAGTTGGGAAAAGAACTCAATTTTGAAGTTGTCTGTACCAAAGACAGCTCGATTTTTGAATCCGACCTCTCTCAGTTTGACGCGATTTTCTTTTACATTTGCGGCGCTCTTGACGAAGACGGGGGGGAGAGCCCCCAAGGGATGAGTCCTCAGGGTGTTGCGAATTTCTTTAACTCGATACGAAACGGAGTCGGCCTGATTGGCGTACATAGTGCGACAGATACATGGAAAACTCCCGGCGAGGCAAATGAAAATCAACCCATTGAAGACAGAACCGAGTACACCAAGCTGATCGGCGGACAATTTTTAATGCATGGCAGTCAACAGGAAACGACTCTAAGAGTCGTTGAACCGGTTCAGTTACCGTTTATGAAAGGCCATTTTCCCGAGATTAAATATTTCGACGAATGGTACTGTTTAAAGAATTTCAATCCTGATATGCATGTTTTGATGATCATGGATACGGCGGAAATGAATAAAGATGGCGGGAACAGTTGCTATAACCGTCCCCCTCAGCCTGTTGTTTGGGCTCGCATGGAAGGTAAGGGGCGAGTGGCTTACTCAGCGCTTGGACATAATAATTCATCATGGTGGGATGAGACGAATAAGGGGGTTGTTTCCGATCTATTTCGTTTTGTGCTGGGAGATATTGATATTGACCTGACACCGAATATGGAAACAGTCGCACCCGGTGCGAGCATTTTGCATAATAAGTAAATTAGTGATGGAGTGAAACAAGATGTTTGAATGTTTACCGAATCTTTCAACCGTATGTAATCCGGCATATGTTGCCGAGTTCTTTGGCTCTCTCCTTCTGATTCTCTTCGGTTGCGGGTCATGTGCCAATGCGGCTCTTCCCAAAACTAAAGGGAATAACGGTGGCTACTTCATGGTGGTGACAGGGTGGTCTTTTGGGGTCGCTCTGATCGTTTTTCTCTTCGCTCGTGCCAGTGGTGCGCATGTCAACCCGGCAATTACCGTCGCACTCGCAATGGCCGGGATGTTTCCATGGGTTCACGTTTGCCCATACATCATTTCACAATTTTTGGGATGTTTTATTGGCGCGATCTTGGTCTACCTTGTCTACGCTCCCTACTTTAAGGAATCGACAAACCCTGACGCCAACCTAACCGTATTCTGTACCGCTCCTGGGATTCGTTCCAAGTTTTGGAGCTTTATGGCAGAGTTGACCGCGACGGCAATTCTCCTTTTTATTATCTGTGGACTTGGATATGCATCCAAAAATGGAGATGTTGCATACTTTGACCCGGGCTTTTCCGCATTGGCTATCGGTCTATTGATTTTAACAATCGGTTTGGGAATGGGGGGACCGACCGGATTCGCGCTCAATCCGGCTCGTGACCTTTCTCCACGTTTAGCCTATCTGATTCTTCCTATTTCGATAAAACGTGATCCTGATTGGGGATATTCCTGGGTTCCGATTCTCGCTCCGATGATCGGTGGGCCACTCGGGTGTCTCTGTTGGAGAGTTCTTTTTGGCAATACGACAATTCCCGAATTAGTTTCTATGGTTGTTAAATAAGATGCAAAAAAAATATGTTGTTGCTCTCGATCAGGGAACCACAAGTTCACGCGCGATCATCTTTGATCAAAATCAGCGGATTGTTTCCGTCAGCCAGCGGGAATTTAAGCAGATCTATCCTAAAGAGGGTTGGGTTGAACATAACCCAATAGAGATATGGTCAACCCAGCTCTCCGTTGTGGAAGAGGCTTTGTCGTTAGCGAAAATCGAACCAAGTGAAATTGCCGCAATTGGGATCACAAATCAGCGAGAGACTACTGTCCTCTGGGACAGAATTACGGGAAAACCGGTTTACAACGCGATTGTATGGCAGTGTCGTAGAACCGCGCCGATTTGTGCAAAACTTCGCGCTGAGGGGATGGCACCCTATATTCGTGAGGCGACAGGTCTTCTTCCCGATGCATATTTTAGCGGCACGAAAATTAAATGGATACTCGACAATGTTGAGGGTGCGCGTGAAAAAGCCCAAAATGGCGATCTTCTTTTCGGCACGATAGACACTTGGCTTGTATGGAATTTAACCGGCGGAAAAGTCCACGTAACGGATGTAACCAATGCATCTCGGACAATGCTTTACAATATTCGTAAACTCTGCTGGGATAACGACATTTTGAGGGCGCTTGATATTCCCACCTCGATTTTACCGGAAGTCCGTTCATCATCGGAGATCTACGGTGTCACATCACTGACCGCAACTGACGGAAGAAAAATGTGGAATGGGATTCCTATCTCCGGAATTGCCGGCGATCAGCAAGCCGCTCTTTTCGGTCAAGCCGCATTTTCTCCAGGAGATACGAAAAACACCTATGGGACGGGCTGTTTCCTCTTAATGAATGTTGGCGAGTCACCGGTGGACTCAAAGAGTGGGCTATTGACAACGATCGCTGTCGGAATTGGCGGTAAGATAGAATATGCTCTCGAAGGTTCCGTTTTTGTCGGAGGTGCTGTCGTTCAATGGCTTCGTGACGAACTTCGTTTGATTGAATCGTCCTCCGATTCTGCCTATTTCGCGACGAAGGTTCGTGATAACGGCGGCGTCTACATTGTTCCAGCTTTTGTCGGATTGGGCGCTCCTTATTGGAATATGTACGCTCGTGGCGCAGTCTTGGGATTGACTCGAGGATCAAATCGGAATCACTTGATTCGTGCAGCACTTGAATCGATAGCCTACCAGACACGTGATGTCGTCGAGGCGATGGAAAAAGACTCTCAGATCACCCCAAGTTGTGATGTTAAACCGTCCCTTCGCGTTGACGGCGGAGCCAGTCTCAATCCATTTCTCATGCAATTTCAGGCGGATATCATTGGGAGAAGGGTTGTTCGCCCCGTCGTGACAGAAACAACGGCTTTGGGGGCGGCCTATCTCGCAGGGCTTGCTGTTGGGTATTGGTCCGGCCGGGAAGAGATCCGTCAGCATTGGACCGTTGATGCGGAATTTATTCCCTCAATGGATATCCCGACAAGAGAAAAATATTACGCTGGTTGGAAGAAGGCAGTTTCTCGAGTACTCGACTGGGAAAAGAATGAATGATCTACTAATAGGATTCGTTGCAGCCGGATTAACTTCATTTGTGGTAAGTTTTTTGGTCTGTTCCCTGGTTCGAAGTACTGCTTCGAAAATCGGTCTTTTGGATCGTCCTGGAACGCGTAAAATCCATTCATCTCCGGTACCGTTGGGAGGGGGAATCGGAATTTGGAGTGGAGTCATTATCCCTCTTTTGATCATATATCTTGCCGCAGGCACGCTGTCTCAGAGATGCGATTTTCTTCCCGAGTCGTTTACGATCCACTCAGACGGGATTATTCAATGTGGATGCCGTCTGGTCTCCCTTTTAAGTTTGGCATCAATTCTTTTTCTTCTGGGAACGATTGATGACCGATATGGGATTGATTGGCGGATTAGAATCGTCGTCGAGTTCATCGTTGCAATTATAACTGTCATGCTTGGATGGGAAGCGACTTTCTTCATAAATATCCCACTTTTGACGAAAGCGTTAAGCGTTTTTTGGATTGTCGGTCTGACAAATTCGTTTAACCTGCTCGATAATATGGACGGGCTTTCGTCTGGGGTTGCGGTGATATGCGCTTCTTTCTTATCGGCGATTTTACTTTTTTGTTCCCCGAATCCCTATTCCGGCCAACCGCAACTTTTTATGGGGGGCTTTTTGATCCTCTTGATCGGCTCGATTATGGGATTCTGGTTTCACAATATGCCGAAAGCACGTCTCTTCATGGGGGACGGAGGCGCCTACTTCATTGGGTATCTTTTATCAACAATCACCCTTTCGGCAACATTCACTGGCAGTAGCACTTCATCTCAGACGATTTTAACACCACTTTGCATTTTTGCTGTTCCTCTTTACGATATGATAAGTGTGATCTTTATTCGTCTGTCAAATGGGAAATCTCCTTTTGAGGGCGATACCAATCATTATTCGCATCGACTAGTTTCAATTGGTCTGTCGAGACACGGAGCCGTTCTGACAATCTACCTCACTACGGCCATATGTTGTATCGGAGCCGTTTTCCTTTATCAGGTGAACAGATTGACGGCCTGTCTTATCGGAATTCAGGTCGCGATGGTTCTTGTTTTAAACGCAATTTTAGAATTCGCGGCAAGACGAAAAATCAAGAAAGAAGAAAGTCTATCAAAGCGTTCTTGAACCCCCTCATTGATTTTCGAAGAATCACTGATTTTCAATCTCACCCAGGTTGTCAAACAACGTCTGTTAATAAGTTACAATTTCTCAACTGATATTATTCTGCCTGTTTTAAACCGGAAAACTTGACTCATTTATCTTTTAGATTTATATTGGTTCTATCGCAATTTCCATAAGTTTATAACCTGCACAGAAAGGTGACTCAAATGAAACTGACAAGACGTGACATGTTGAAAACGGGTATCGCCGCGACTGCGACCGGTATGTTTGCTTTCACTTCTTCGGCTTTCGCGGCTTTTAAAGATATTCCCGCGTGCCTTCAACTCTATTCCATCGGAGGGGTGGGAGACGATCCCCCGATGCGGATGGCCAAACTAGCCGCGATGGGATACAAAGGGGTTGAATACGCCGGTTTTGGCGGATACAGTGCCAAAGAACTTCGAAAGTTTCAGGATGATGCAGGACTTTTCTGCAACGGGTCGCATACCGGTCGCGATGGGATTGAAAATCTTGACAACCTCAAAAATACTCTTGATTTTCATAAAGAGCTTGGCGCTAAGTTCATCATCTGTCCCGGCATGGGAAATGACGGCATCGATGGTTGGAAAAAAGCAGGTGAAAGTTTTGCCAAGGCGGCCGAAGTCGCGAAATCTTACGGAATTTATGTTGGTTACCATGCCCATCAGCCCGATTTCGACATCATTGATGAAAAAAATAATCTTTCGAGCTGGGAAATTTTTGCCGATGCCAGCGGTAACGACGTAATGCTTCAGATTGATCTGGGACACTGTGTTAACAAGGGAGCTGATCCGTATGCGTTGATTGAAAAATATCCAGGCCGTTCCAAGACGACTCATATCAAGGAATCAGACGGAAAGATTATCGGTGAGGGACGTGTAGATTGGATTCGTGCCCTTACATTGCTCGAATCAGTCGGCGGAGCCGAAACCTACACGATCGAATATGAAGCTGATCTTGATCGCATGGAAGCAGTAAGACTTGATTTGGAGGCTTTCAATCATATTCGTAAAATTAATTCCTGATAACACAAAATAGACGGGAATTTTATATTTCGGAGGGGTTATATGGTTATATAGCCCTTCCGCTTTTTATGTTGTACTACTGGAGATTAGCAGTTTGGTCCGCCCCGTTGTTATCTTACATGTCACAAGATAAAGAAAACTGAACTGAAATTCCCCTCAGATATGTGAGATGAAAAATTCGACATTGACCGTTCAATTTCCAGAAGCGGCGGTTTTGTGAAAATAGAATGGAATGTACTGAGGTGGTTTTTATGATCATCACTGGATATCATACCGGTTATAGAGATTCTGAGACATGGAGTCGTTCCAGTTATTATCTCTCTCAGACAAGGAGACTTCTCTTGACAGCCGAACGGTTAGTCACGTTTACGTGACGTTTTCAAAACGTTCTTTTAAGGAAGTTTGGAAAGCATCACGAATTCAACAATCCCCCGGGTTTGTTCTTCTTGGCCCTTGTGAAACCAATTTGACCAAACGGTTTTCAAGACTGTTATCCGGTCTTATTTCGACGCATTTTTTCGTTTTGGTGGTTCATTTGCTTTTACCTCAGTGTTTTATGTTACCCATTTTAACAGTTGCGTTTAGGAGTAGAAGATAAAATGATAAGGGATATTACCGAAAGGGGAGGGTAAGTCCTTATCAAAAAAATGCTATTCCCCTATCGTCAATTTGACTTATGCCCCTAAAAATGTTAAGCTGACAGTAAATGGAAGGAGAAGAACCTCGTGACGATTTCACATAATAGCGAAGGTTGTTTTGATCATCTTAATAATTCAAATCGACCGAAACGTAATTTTATTCTCCGCTCTTTTTCTATTGAAACAAATAAGGGAATTCTTTTGATTCTTGCATCGGTTACGCTCTTCTTGGCTGTTTTTGGCGGAGCCTACATTAAATGGGCGCAATCTTCGAATCCACCTGAATTCCGATTATCTCGTACATCATCGCAGCCATCGCCGACGTTACAGACCGTTCAGACGGATGCTATAGAAGCCATAACCATCTCTGCAGGAATACTCAATGATTTTTATGTTCTTACCAAGGATAAAATTCTCTACTATCACTTGCTTGATTCCCCTCGCGGTGAACTCCAGATAAGGAAACGATTTGAAATTGAACTTGATAAACGGCCAACAGCCTCGTGCTTCGTTATGAGACCGGATTCATATTTTCATGAAAAATTGTTTATTGCTTTTGCCAATTCGATCAGTCTGTTCGATCCTGAATCTATGACATTATCCCACTATATTCAATTCGAACCCGAATCTAATATTACTGGTTTAGCGACAGATGGATACGATCTTTATGCTGCTGATTCAGGTCTAGGAATATTTTATCGAATCGATAGGGGAAATGCGGTCTCGTCTTGGGGAATTCCCGATGAAAAAACTGGTTTTCAGGGATTTTCAAAAAACAGGTATAGTTTTTTCGACCTTGACATTTCTCAAAAAAATGAGACAATTTATGTAACGCATCCAGATAAATACCGGATTGAAGCCTTCTCGGCTCTAGACGGTCATTGGAAAAAGGAAGAATCATTTGAGAAGAGTCCAACTGATGATAACGACCAGGGGGAGACGTTTACCGGGGTCTCAAACCCTGCCTCGATCATTATTCTTGGGGACGGTTCTTTTTTAACAACAGATTCCGGTCCTGAACCAGGTGTTAAGAGTTGGCATCCTGACGGTTCTTTCCAAGCAGAGATTCTGTTGCCAGAGATTAATACACCGATCGCCGCCGACCAGGCGCCGTTGGTAACGGTCACATTTACAGAGTCTCGCAGGGGACGATTGCTGATTCTCATGCCGACGGGAATGTTGGTATCTCTTATGGCATCCCCGTAATTGAGAATTGAATTTTAACATAATGGATGGAATGGAAAAATGGAACTCTTTCATAACAAAGAGAATTTCAAACGAGAACATGAGGGAGGAAATCGACCGGATGGATTTCTGATCGGACTCCTTATCGGTGTTCTCTTGTACTTTATGTTTGTCTCTTCGCGAGATCCCAGTTTTTTCCAACGAATTTTTAGTACGGATAGACCACATTTCGACCAGAACGAACAGAGCTCCCCAGATTATGAACCGGAAGAAATCTGTCGAGTTGATCATGTGGTCGATGGAGATACTATTGTTGTAATTTCAAAAGACAAGCCAGTACGGGTTCGCCTGATTGGTGTTGATACCCCAGAGACTGTCAAACCAAAAACTCCGGCACAACCCTATGGCCCGGAAGCGACCAACTATACGAAAAATCGTATTTCCGCTTTTAACAATCAGGTTTTTTTACGCAGAGACGGTGATCCGGTTGACCGATATGGCCGTCGTTTGGCGTTGGTCTATCTAGGCCACGATGGTACAGATCTTCTTAATGAAGAGTTGATAAGGCATGGTCTAGGTAGGGCTGAACTACAATATAATTATTCGGATGCTATGAAACTTCGTTTTCAGAACGCTGAAAATGAAGCAAGATCAGAACAGCTTGGGATTTGGTCACTTCCGACGAACGATAACGGGGAAACAAAATAATGCGTCACAAGAAACTCGAAAATACAACTTCTCCCTATTTCATCGGAGTTGATTTGGGTGGAACTTCAATAACAATCGGTATCCTTGACATCAATGGAGTTTCAATAACAAAAAAGAAAATTTCAACGTTCGGTGAAAAGGGTCCTGATGCAGCAATGACTCGCATTGCGGAAACTATCGACTCTTTAATTGAACAAAATGATATTCCACGAAGCTTGATAAAACGTGTTGGTCTCGCAACGCCGGGAACAATGGATATTGAAGCCGGAATGATGATCGCACCTTCGAATCTCCCAAGCTGGCAGAATTATCCAGTTCGAGACTCACTTAAAGTCAAGTGCAGGTTTCCTGTGACCTATGCACATGACGCCGCTGCTGCTGCTTATGGAGAGTTTTGGCAGGGAGCAGGGAAGGGGGAACCCGGTCTGGTGGTTATGACCCTCGGAACCGGGATCGGTTGCGGTATTATACTGAAAGGAAATGTTTGGAGCGGTGTGCATTGTCACGGGGGTGAATGTGGACATATCTTGATTGATGTTTCGAATAACGCCCGTTGGTGTAATTGCGGACAAACAGGCCATCTGGAAGCATACGCGAGCGCAACTGGGCTTATTAAAAGAACACTTGATTTTGTAATGGCCGGTCTCGACACTTCATTGTGTGAGCGCGTACACTCGGTTGAGCAGAAAGCCGAGATTCCGAAAATTCTCCATGAGGAGGCTGACGCGGGAGATGAACTTGCTCAGAAGATTATTGATGAGACGGCATTTTATATTTCTAGCGGACTAGTTTCGCTTGTTCATACCATTGATCCTTCCTGTATTCTTATCGGAGGAGCAATGACGTTCGGTGGTGAAAAGTCAAAAATCGGTGAACGATTTATTGAACATATCCGCCAGGGGTTTAAGTCGAGAACATTTAAAGTCCTTGCTGAGCGTATCCGAATAGATTACGCGAAGTTGGGACCTGACGCCGGATATATTGGCGCGGCAGGATTGGCAATCAATGATTGGAAAGCTGAAGGCGGGGAGAATAAACAAGACGATTAAGAAAATATCCATGGAAATACCCCCTCTTCTGTTCCAAAAACTTAGGAGGGGGTATCATCTGCCTACTGAGATCATTCTGGAGTCGGACCATAAAAGTCAGTGATCACATCAAGAGCCTCCTCAGGTGAATCGGCGTAGGTAAAAAGATCCAAATCACCTTCGGAAATCATTCCTGTTTCAGCAAGATATTCCAAATTTAAACAATTCTTCCAGTAGTCGCGGCCGTAAAGAACAATCGGAAGTCTCTGCATTTTTCCGGTCTGACGGAGAGTTAGACCGGTAAAAACTTCATCCAATGTTCCGAATCCTCCGGGAAAAGCAACCAATGCAACTGCTCTCAAAAGGAAATGAAGCTTTCGCATTGCAAAGTAATGGAATTGAAAACAAAGATCGGGAGTGACGTAAGGATTCGGTTTTTGTTCGTGTGGAAGGGTGATATTCAGACCAATGGAAATTCCATCCACGTCATTTGCACCCCTGTTTGCCGCCTCCATGATACCGGGGCCGCCTCCGGTACAAATGACGTAGCGGAAATTGCTACGTCGTTCGGGAGATTTTTCTTTTGATGTTTCAAAGTCGTAAAACTGATTTCGTTTCGAGACAAGTTGGGCAAATTTTCTCGCGCCGTCATAATAGACACTCATTTTAACTTGTCGCCGAGCTTCTTCAACTTTTTTCATAAGGCCTTTAGAATGGGGATGCGCTGCGAGATTCTTTTCAGCCTCTTTAAGCATTTTTTCAGCATCTTCTGGTGAAAGGATTCGGGCACTTCCGAAAACAATGATTGTTGAAAGAACTTTGTTCTTTTGGAGATAAGTTTCCGGTTTCTCGAACTCCGCGAGAATACGGATTCCACGCGCTTCGGGACATTTCATAAAAACCGGATCGATGTAAGACTTAGTGTAACTCGAAGAGTTAACGATGTTCTTTTCGCCGACGGGAGCGTTCATGATTATTTTGCTGTTTTTCTTCATGTTGCCTCCTTTTTAGTTTGAATCCACCCGATTAGACTAAATGCCAAGGATAAAGAATAATCGGATAGATTACTGAATCATATCTTGCCAATCTTGGGTTAAAGTTAAAATTCAACGTTGACAGTAATAATCTCGGAGGAATCTATTGGATAATTTTCTCCTGTTCTGACATAATACCATCCATCGACGAAGGGTGATTCTGAATCGGTAACTCCGGTTATTGAAGTGTTGAAACCCGAAGTATATGGTCGATCTAATGTTACGAGGAAGCGTGCAAGTAGATAGGCGTTCTCACCATTGGTGATTGGATCGATTTTATTCCAATCAAGATCTTCTGAGAAAACCCATGCGACTTGTAAAGCTTTGAGGTAGTTTTCTGCCGAGTCGTAATAAAGGTATTGATCAATGGCATATTTACCCGCATAAATGTCTTCAATCTCGATTGACTGAACCGGAGATGTTGAGTTCAAGTCGTATTCAAGCTGTAGTTGAATACTTGATATAAACTTTTTCTCGCCAGTTGAAAAATAGTTTGCGTCATTGACCCAAACTTCAAGATAATACTCGTCAGCTAACGCTACAGATTGATAATCGGTCACGGGGACATTGTCTGCAGGCAAATAGTAAAACGTTCCGAAGTTTGTGGTTCCAGTCCGTAAGGTTGTCACCCCCTCGGTAGTCGGAAGGACTGTCGCGACGAGGGATATAGTGACATCACCTTCGGGAATTGGCACATATGCCCCGGTTACTGTTATCACAACAGAACGCGAAAGAGTCGATCCACAGCTGTCGGTCAATAAGATGTCGATAGTAATTTCTGCGGTTTCCCCGAGTGGTAAGAGATCAAAGTCATTGGCTAAATGTTCTGAATTAACAATCAGCCGTTGAACATCTCCTTCAGAGTTAACGAGGAGAATTGATTCTTCGGAAAGAGTATATCCGTCAGGGGGCAGAATCGAAATGATTTGACCGGTAATATTGTTCGCTGCGGGGTTGGCTATCCCGTAAAGGATGTCCGGACTTGCTTCACCGGATGAGAATTCAGCGACTCCTGTTTCGACATCAAATGTGCCTGTCAAAGCTTCCGTTTCGTAGGGGGCGACATAATTGCCAATAACGGTCACTGTCAGTTCGCCAGCAACATCATTACCGGCTGTGTTCGAAACGACAAACGTTACAATAACTTCACTTGTTTGGTCTTGTGCCAGGTTCTTGAATGTCTCTTGAAAGTCATCAACCTTGATAGAAACCAATCCATCGGTTTGGGTAACCGCTCCAACCGGAAGTGTGTAGGTTCCGGCATCGATATCTGTAATCGTAACAGAGAGCTCCAAGCTCTGTGAATCAGTTACGCCATCGAGTAGATTTAATGAAGTTTTTCCTTCATCATAAGTTACAGTTTTGTTTCTTAGATCAATCGTTGCTGTATGGTCTGTGACTCCTTGCGGCCCCTTCGAACCTTCATCGACCTCGACAACGAGTTCTCCGTCTATTGACCCGCCATAGGGATCGCTAATGATGAAATTAATCGTAAAGAACGCCGTTTCACCGACAGAAAGTCCTGAGAAATCGGACTGAAGTTGGGAAACATTGAACTTCACTTCTCCCTTTTCATCAATTGATATAGCATCTAATGAGACGGTATACTTTGCTGGCTGAACTATTCCTGCCATTTCTGCGACGAGCGGGTCTCCATCAGGATCTGTAACCGCATCCAAGACGTTCAATGAAGTGTAGAGATCGTTGAAGATGACCGCACCTGTCGAAACCGAGAATTTTGCCGTGTGGGAGGTTTTACCCGTTGGAGCGTGGTTGCCACCAGTGACAGTCAGGGTAATCGAGCCGTCTAGTCTGCCGGAATGGGTATCGGAGATAGAATATGCAATTACCACCGTACTGTTCTTGCCTCGCTTGAGATTCTCAAAATCCTCAGCCAAGATTTCCGGAACGAGTTCAACCGTACCGTTCGAAGATATCGAGATTGCATCGCTTGAAACGGGGTACAAGGGATCTGTAGAAGTGACGGAAATAAGACTTGCCGTCATATCGTAACCAAGGGGGTCAACAACTCCATCGAGAACATTGAGCGAAGGAGAGGAACCGTTAAAAATGATTTGGCCGGTTCCGACATTAAACGAAGCAGTATGGGACGAAGGGCCAACCGGATCGCTATGTTCTTCCTTTCCGATGATTTTTAGACTGATAGTGCCGCTCTTCGAAGTATTATAGGATTCTCCTTCATAAACAAATGAGTTGACAGTGTAAGAATACGTTGTTGTTAAAAGGTCTCCCTTCCCAAGGATATCAAACAAACCGTCCACATTTTTAAAGGTCCAGATGCCATCGGTGAGAGAGGTCTGTTCGGCGAGAGAATTCAAGAAATCATCATAATCATTTTCGGTGATTCCCCAGTGGGCAATCAGGTCTTCCCGCGTCGAATAGATAGTGCCGTCTGAGGCAGTGAGTGAAAGTGTAGGGGTTATTGAACTCTGATCAAGTACGGTGAAGGAGTCGACAGTGGAGCTTTCACATCTTACCGTAATTGTATTGGGAATATTGAGTTCAACGGAAGTATAATCATTTGAATCTAGGATATCAGGAACGGTATAGGGAACAGGAGTGATTTCAGGTATTGGTGATGTACGAATTTTCAGTTTGGCGATAACGGAAGTTCCAAAATTTGAATTGACCAATTTGATGTCTTCACCGTCTAAAGTCCCGTCAAGATTAAAATCGTAAGTAGAACTATAGATTTGATTGGCTGAGCGAGTAATGTCAATTCCGTACTTATTTTGATAGAGCTTGATGGTTGGTTGAGAATAAACTCCTCGATTATGAATCTGAATCGCAGAGATGCGTGCGGCAAGGAGTTCGTAATCAATATGCTCAACAATACCGGATCCATCGTGGTCGCCGACGAGAAAAACTGAGGCGGTGAAGTCGCCCTCCGTGCCATTTTGGGGGATGAAGGTCAGGTGATATTCTCCACTAGAAAGTTTGGCGTAGACTAGAGATTCCCGATCAAACTTGTCTTCCAAGTTAAGATAGGTGACTTCTTCGGTAACATCTTTTTCAATTCCGGTTTCGGTATCATACCTTAAAATTGAAATATGTCCGGGGTTGAGAGTGCTGGTTTTGTGAGCCGAGATATCGATTCCAAGAATGACTTCCTCGTCAGGCTGAGTATTGAGATTTAAAATAACGGATGGAGATGTTGAAGGATCAATTACTCCCTCAACTGAAGATAAAGACCAAGTGACAGGAACCGCAGAGAGGAGAGAACGATCTTCAAGATGTTCGAATTTCAAACCACAACGTAAAATCTGGCGATCTTTGTGGGAACTGGCAATTTTGAACCAGTTGAACATGGAACGAAATAACCCCATACAGATTTCCTTTGTCTGGATGAATTTTAACCTTGACCAACTCAGTTTTAAATTACTATTTTGTAGTATTCGGCAATCCCGTACTCATTATATAAGAGGATTCAATTTTTTCAAGGAATTTAAGTTAAGATAGGCCAAATGCGGATGCGGGTTAAGATGGCTAAATTGTCGCGTTTTTAGAAAAAGTTCCAAATATTCCGATTATTCCAAAAGTTGGGAAGCAAAAGTGACGAAAACGATAATAGAGGATTTTATTACTAAACTTCAACAATCATCCTTCTTAGTGAGGATTCTGCCGAATTTTTCCGTTGGCAGAGAGTTTACGGGGGTTGAAATGAAATACTGGAAGAAAAGATCGTTGCTGACCTTGCTCTCGATCGTCGCTTTGACACTTCCTGAAACTGGTATCAATAGTGCTTTTTGTCAGTCGGTACCGGCGGTTCCCAGGCCTCAACAAAAGGGGGGGGCAATTGAATCGTCTGGACAGCTTGATGTTGAAGAGTTCTTGAATTCGAACGCAGATCTCCTCGAAGCCGAGATGGGAGGTGATTTCTTTGATCGCGTGCAAGATGCCGATAGTCTTCCTGAGCCGGAGAATGCTGGAAATGTTCCTGAACCGAACGCTGGTACTCCAGTTCAGGAACCCACTCCGATTCCGGAAATTACTCTTCCTGCTCCACCTGAAGTCACTGCCGATCCCACTGAAAGTGAACCAATTCTTTCCGAGAGTTCGGACGGTAAACTTCCTGTGACGAAAGGACTTCCAATCAACTCTTCTACAGGTAATTACGGGAAGTCCGGTTACAACGGACTTTTCTTACGGAACACGATTCCGGTCGAAGCTTATGGAGAGGACGGGTATGGTCTCCCTTTTACGGGGACGGGTTGCAACGCTTTTGGCGGTTGCGCCCGTATCGAAGGAATGGAGTATTATGGTTCGACTGATAAATCTCGATTCTATTCGAAAATGGTCGAATACGATCCCTATCTAGAGCGCGAAGGTTCTTTCTTTGTCGAAGGATCTGTCTCTGCCGGAGGA
This sequence comes from uncultured Planctomycetota bacterium, assembly GCA_902796885.1. Classification (GTDB taxonomy): domain Bacteria; phylum Planctomycetota; class Planctomycetia; order Pirellulales; family Thermoguttaceae; genus RUG695. Next base: position 10,035 of record CADBQY010000210.1, on the reverse strand, counting down.
ACAAACAACCGTGACTGGGGACTCCGTCCCGCTTTCGGAACGACGAATTCCTCGGCACGAAACGACTCGCCTTCCGATTTTGGTATGAACCAGCTTTACCTTTCCTTTGGAAAAAAAGTTCTCCGTTCAGGGGCGTGGAGTGTAGGTATTCAAGCCGATCTCCTTTATGGCACAGACTATATCATAGCTAGCTCACTAGGCCTCGAATCCGAAACAACTGGTTTTAATGGTGGGCATGCAACGCGTATCGCAAACGCACAACCGCATTGGACGAGAAACAGCGAAGGCGGATACAAGAATTACGGCCTGGCAATGCCGCAAGCCTACGCAGAAATTTACGCGCCGTGGTTCTCCGGTTTTGATGTCAAATTGGGGCACTTTTATGCGCCGATGGGACACGAGTCGGTGCATTCAGCGAAGAATTTCTTCTATACGCATTCCTACAGTTTTTCTTACGGGATGCCTCACACATATACCGGACTTTTAGGCGAACTGAAATTCTTTCCTGGACTTGCGCTTCAGGGTGGCTTTTCCCAAGGAGGAGACGCTTGGGCCGACAACAAGGGGAGCTTGGATTTGATCGCCGGACTAGTGTTCCAGTTCAACTCCTGCAGTTCGCTTTCATTTTTCATGAACTCAGGTGACGCGATCACTGACAACATCTTTGATCCCGCTACCCACAAGTTTCTTCGATATGAGACAGCAAAACAAACAAGCTATAGCCTTGTCTACCAACATCGGATTGCTTGCAATTGGACCTGGGCGATTGAACATGACTTCGGATCCGCTAAAGATGCAGCTGCTACATTGGACCGTTACGGAAATGTTGCGCATGATACGGGAAACTGGTATTCCTTGGTCAACTACATCTATCGCGACATCACCCCGAACATGACACTCGGATTCCGATTTGAATGGTTCAAAGACCGAAATTATACGCGTACGATCGGCGATTACGCGGTCAATGAGCTGTTAGGTTACAAATGGGACGGCGATAACTTCTACGATTTCTCGCTCGGACTTAACTGGAATGTCTGCAAGAATATTACTCTACGTCCCGAGGTTCGATATGATTACTCTGATGCGAAGATGGTTAGTCTCGACAGCGCAACCGAATATGCCTCAGGAGTTTTTGATCAGTTCACTGACAGCAAAATGTGGACTGTCGGTGGGGATGTTATGATCGAATTCTGACAGGTATTGTTTTTAAGCGCGAGCCGAAAGGTTCGCGCTTTCTTCGTTCACATATAAGTAATTGTTTTTCTTTCGATAAAGATTATTATTTAAACGTAATCGTCGTGTTCCGAGAGTCACTTCGTGTTCAGAAGGGGACAACGAGGTTCCGTCACTTTGCCGGAGAATCGATGGCAGTAATCGTTATCAACGCGCTTTCCGCACGGCTTGGAGGAGGGCAGACCTATATTCGAAATCTCCTCTTTCGGGTAGACGATACTCATCAGTATGTCGTTCTGGTCGGTCCTTATAACCGGGAGCTGTTCAAAAGGGCCGCCGGTAACAAACAGAATGTTCGATTTATTGATTGCGGAGAAAAACAGGAGAATCCTTTTTTGCGACTTTTCTGGGAGTGCTTTAGACTCCCCTCTCTTCTTCGTAACGTGGATGCCGACGTCTACTACGCTGCCGGTGGGGGAACGCTAAACAGAGTTCCAAAAGGCGTTGTTTCCGTAACGATCGTCAGGAATATGCTTCCATTCGACGAAAGAGAGCGCGCGCGATTTCCGCTCTTTTCAGTTCAGCGATTAAAACTTTTCCTCTTACGCCGTATCGTACTTTGCGCATTGAAGCGATGCGACAAAGTGATCTTCATTTCGGATTACTCCAGAAAAGTCCTAGTCCGTCTACTTCCCGAGTTAGATCGAAAAGGGGTCGTTATTTACCATGGCGTGGACGAACGTTTTTTTCATCCATTGAAACAAAGTTTTGACTTTTCGCGGTTTGGAATCACAGAAGGGAAATTCTACCTATACGTCTCTATTTTTAACCATTACAAGGCCCAAGCCGAACTGGTCAGGGAGTGGAAGATCCTTTCCGAATCCCATTTTCCGTATCCACTCGTTTTGACAGGATTTCATGAACCGGGATACACTGAAATTGTGAAGAAAGCTATCCTTCAAACGGGTCAGGAAAATATTGTTCTGATGACCGATGCGGTTTCGTATGACGAGCTTCCTGGATTTTATGCAGGGGCGCGTGCTTTGGTTTTTGCCTCATCGTGTGAGTGCTGTCCCAATATTCTTCTGGAGATGATGGCCGTAGGCAAGCCAATTTTTTGTTCGGACTTTCCTCCGATGCCGGAAATCGGCGGAAAGTCTCCAATCTACTTTCATCCGTATAGGGAAGGGGACCTTGCAGAAAAGATTCTCCGATTTGAGAATCATTTCGAGACGGAGAAATCGCGGCAAAATTCAACCAGAGAGCGTGCCGTACAGTTTTCGTGGGATAAGACAGTCGAAAAGACTGTTCAGTTCTTAACTGAAGATTTATCCCAGGATTGAAGTCCTATCGAACGCTTACTCCCGTATCAGCAATATCGCAAATGCTTTCAAAAGAAAGGTAGATGCATTTACGATCAGCTTTCGAACGAGATTGTTCAGAACCGGAAATCACGTTCACCGTTTGCGATACTGACCAAACGTTCGGAAGCGAGTTTCTGGATTTTCTCGTTCGGAACACGGGTCAGCTCTTCGGAAATGCGTCGAATACCCGCTTCTTTTGTTTCAGGTGAAGCGTAGTCTTCAAGATATTCCTGAAGGGTCATCAAAGCGTTTGGTTGGCAACAGTTCGCGATTTGACCGGATTTGACGAGTGACATAAAACGGTCTCCAGTCCGCCCTTCACGGTAGCACGCTGTGCAGAAACTCGGGATATATCCCAAGTCGAGAAGCCAATGAATCACCTGATCAAGAGTTCGGGTATCGACAACGTCAAACTGAGCGGAAGTTTCATCTTCCGGTTCGGGTTCGACATATCCGCCGACACTTGTTCGCGATCCGCCGCTGATTTGAGTGACGCCGACCTTTAGAACACGTTCACGAGCCGCTTTCGATTCGCGCGTAGAGATGATCAGACCGGTATAGGGAACCGCGATCCGTAGGACGGCGACGATCTTTTCGAACTGATCGTCGGTGATTCCATTTTCAAAAGCGGATGCCTCAATATCGTCGGCGTTTCGAATCCGCGGGACACTGATTGTGTGGGGACCGACTCCTTTCGCAGCCTCTAGATGCTCGGCGTGCATCAGAATACCCGTAAAGTCATAACGGTAATCTGTCAGGCCAAACAGTACGCCGCAACCGACGTCATCGATTCCAGCGTCCATCGCACGGTCCATCGCCTCGGTATGATAGGCGTAGTCGCTCTTCGGACCGGTAGGATGTAGCTGTTCATATCTTTCCTTGTGATAGGTCTCCTGAAAGAGGATATAAGTCCCAATTCCCGCATCTTTTAGCTTTCGATAATTTTCAACGGTCGTCGCGGCGATGTTCACGTTGACTCGTCGAATCGCACCGTTTTTATGCTTAATCGAATAGATTGTCTTAATACTCTCAAGGACATATTCGATCGGATTCATCAATGGGTGTTCACCAGTTTCCAGCGCAAGACGTTTGTGCCCCATATCCTGCAGAGCAATCACTTCGGCACGAATTTCGTCCTGAGTAAGTTTCCTCCGTGAAATATGTTTATTCTTGAGATGGTACGGGCAGTATACACATCCATTTATGCAGTAGTTCGAAAGGTAGAGCGGAGCGAACATAACGATTCGGTGACCGTAAAATCGGTCTTTGATGTCTCGAGCTATTGAGTATAACCTTTTGTTGAGGTCATTATCTTCGCACAGAAGGAGAGTCAGGGCTTCGCGGTGCGGGAGCCCTTTATACATCTTCGCCTTTTCTAAAATCTGTTCGATCAGATTGCTGTTCTTCTTGTTCTGTTCGGCGAACTCAATTGAAGCGAGAATCTCATCGTGTGAGATAAATTCTTCTGCTTTTGAAGATTTCGGATCGTACATGTTTATGGCCTCCTTAGAAAGACTTTTCAATCCTTGTCGACTGTTTATTCTTCATTTTCCGCAAACTCGGTGCGTGAAAAGACCGCCTTCGCACTCACGCCTGGGAAAGATGCAAGTTTACCGGTGAGTGCGTTGATGGAGTCAGTCGGAGCATCGACAACAATACTTATCACATTGATTCCTCTCTTGTCGTAGGGGATACCGAGACGACCGATGATCGTACTGCGATAATCCGAAAGAAGAGAATTAATTTTACTGACACTCTGATTCTCTTCCACAATGATACCGATGATAGCAATTCGACTGATCATTTTGGTTCCTTTCATCTGTTCAGATAACGTGTTTTCTTTCAGGAAGTATAATAAAAAACGCGCCTTACCTGCGAGCTATGACAGGCAAAACGCGGTGGAAATCTTCATAACGATTCTCGTTGCGTCTTGCCGTCAGGATTGCCTTCAGGTTCAGATCGAAACGATCAAAATAGACTCAGACGTAGGGGAACACCCGCCGCCAAAGCACTTCTATAATTTTACTCTTTTTTCCAATTCCGGCAAGATATGTCTCCTCTCTGTTTTTATCGCTTGTCAAATTTTCCCTTTTGGATAGAATTAGATGAGTGAAAATGGGCGAATGTTTTGCTTTCGACGGAGCGTTATGAGATGTCACGCAACGATCTCAATTTGGACCGAAAAGATTCATTGACAGACACTCTGACAGAACAAGAAACTGCCGATCCTTCGGATCGGATCCACCATGGTCTTTTGAGTTCACAGGTCGGTGCGATGCGCCAGAAGTACGGCCATAACAAGTTAACTCCTCCAACAAAGTCTCCCTGGTGGAAAGATCTTCTTTCTGGATTTCAAGATCCCACGATCAGGATTCTTCTTATCGCGGCGCTGATCTCCCTAGTCGTAACAGCGATCGAACGAACTGTTTTTAGGAACAACAATGCCGGTTTTTTCGATTCGCTGGGGATTTTCATCGCGATCGGGTTGGCAACAACGATCGCTTTTTTCAGTGAACGGAAAAGTGGAAGAGCTTTTGAACTTCTCAACAAAATTAGGAATGATATTCCGATTAAAGTTTTCAGGGATAATCAGATCGATAGTATCTCGATCTCGGATATTGTTGTCGGTGACCTTGTGAAAATCGATGCGGGGGACAAAATTCCAGCCGACGGTATTCTGGTCGCTTCTCGTGGTATCCAAGTCGATTGCTCGATGCTGACCGGAGAATCAATGCCCGTAAAACGGGAAGTTTATCGGGAAGATGAGACTATCGATGAGATTCGGAACCGGATCAATCTGGATCATCCCTCCTTTCTAGCACGTGGAACGACGGTCATCGAAGGCGGTGGCCTGATGGTCGTCCTCTGGGTTGGCGACCAAACCCAGATGGGGAAGATTGCCCGCGAACTGGAGGAACAGAAGAACTCAGAGGCCGAAACCCCGCTCGTTCAGAAGCTTTCACGTCTGGCAAATCAGATCAGCCTGGCCGGAATTATCGGAGCTCTGGTAATTTTCGGCGTTATGACCGTTGAAGACCTGATTCAAACACCTCTTCTTGGTTTTCTGAGAGAAAAAAAGGCGATATCCATTTTACTTGTGGTCGTCACGTTGGGGGTAGGTATTTTAACAGAGAAGTTTCTATTACGCCGTTTTTTCGTGAGATTGGGGGTTAAGACCAGACTGTTCCTTGTCAGGGTCGCTACTCTGATCCCCATATTTCTCGGATTATTGACGATTGGAATCAGTCTTGTGGGGATGGCCGCGTCATCGGAGCAGGACTTTTACAGCATTGCTCTTTTAAGAGAAACGCTGATGGCGTTTGTCGTGGCAGTTACGATTATTGTCGTCGCAGTTCCTGAAGGTCTTCCGATGATGGTGACGATGAGTCTGGCTCTGAATATGCGCAAGATGATCAGACAGAATTGTCTTGTCCGCCGTCTGGTCGCTTCCGAGACGATTGGCTCGGCGACTGTTATCTGCACCGATAAGACGGGCACGCTCACAGAAAACCGAATGAAAGTTGGTATTCTTTTTCTCGATGGAAGAGAATACAGACCGTCTGAATTCGATCGGTTGCAGCGATCATCGGCATGGGAACGGTTGTCGGTCGGCATCGCGCTCAACACTCGAGCGATGCTTCACTTTAATTCGGAACATGAGAATCAGCATAACGAAGTTGTTGGGATCGGGAACGTTACCGAATCGGCTCTTCTGAATTTCTTATACTGCCGCGGTATTGACTATCGAACCATTCAGAATGACTGGAATCTCATTTTTGAGTTGGAGCACAACTCACAGCGGAAAATGTCGCTGACCGCCGGTCGCATGGGGGATGAGTCTTACCAGTTCATCAAGGGGGCGCCGGAAAAAATATTGCGATGTTGTTCCACTATCTTCTCCAACGAGGTCGAAATACCGCTCGACCGACAGAGAGATGAGCTCGAGGCGTTTCTTCTCGATGCTTCACGGAGCGCATATCGGGTACTCGCGTTTGCCGAAAAAAGAGAACCGACAAATGATTTCGGAAATCGTAAAACCGAGGATGAATGGCTCGAACAGTCTGATTTCCGACTGATCGCATTGGTTGGGCTGTCTGATCCGATCAGACCCGAGGCCGCCCTATCGGTTAGACAATGTCAAAACGCTCACATCGACGTAAAGATGATTACCGGTGACTCACCGGCAACGGCAAAAGCGATCGCCAATTCGGTGGGAATTCCGACCGAAGAGCAGGGGGCAGTTTTGACTTCTGCGGAATTCAATCAGATTCCTGACAATAAACTGTTATCCGTGGTCCCCAAAATCCATGTCTTGGCGCGCGCCACTCCATTTGATAAGTTAAAACTTGTCAAAGCGCTTCACCGTAGAGGAGAGGTCGTGGCAATGACCGGCGACGGTATCAATGACGCCCCTGCCTTGAAATCCGCCGATGTCGGTATCTCGATGGGAAAGACTGGAACAGAGTTGGCGAAGGATGCGAGCGATATTGTTCTGCTCGATGATAATTTCAAATCGATTGTTACCGGCGTACTCTGGGGGCGGACACTCTTTCAAAATATCAGGCGTTTTGTTCAGTTCCAACTTTCCGTCAATGCTTCTGCACTACTTTGCGCGCTTGTTGGGCCTCTAGTTCATGTTCCACTCCCTCTGACGGTTACCCAACTCCTGTGGATCAATATCATAATGGACACTTTTGCAGCACTCGCTCTTTCGACCGAACCGCCTCGCCCTCTGACATTAAACGAAAAGCCGATTCCCCGTTCCGCCTCCATTATTACCGGAACAATGGGGCTGACGATTTTATCGTCCGGGATTTACCAGACGATCATTTTGTTTCTGGCTTTGTTCGGCGGATGGTTTGTTGATCACTCCCACTGCTATAATCCGTCTATTTCAGTCTTTGACCCCGAATATGTTACGGAAAACAGACAGGCACTAACCGTCTTTTTTACGATCTTCGTAATGTTTCAAGTCTGGCACGCGTTCAATTGTCGGGCGCTACGTTCCGACGAGTCTGGGTTTCGTCTGATCACAGGTAACCCCACGTTTATCCTTATTATCACGGTCATTGCTGTTGTACAGATCGCAATGGTTCAGATTCCGATGATAGGAAATTTTTTCCGTACCGAGCCGCTGAATCTTCGGCAATGGATCTCAATTCTCCTTCTGACTTCAACAATAATCCCCGTTATCAAAGGATGCCGTTTCATCGCGTTTTATTTCCCAAAGTCGACTCGTGCCGAAAAGGCTTGAGTATGCGCTTCGTCTCGCACGAATCGTCTCCGTTCCCCTCACCCCGGGACCAAGTGGAGGGCTGATCGCAACGGAAAAATCTCGATAGGAACAACGGGCTCTTTTTGGTAGAATGGGGCAGACGGTCTCTCGCAGTTTGATCGTGGGATGACGATTTCCGGAACAGCGAATTTTAATTTGGAGAAGATATTTGAGATGCTTTTTAACGTGAAAAATGAATATGGGACTACTGAACTCAAGTACTGGATCGCTCAGTCCGAAAACGGTCCGGTTTATCTTAATCCCAAAATGGGTAATCGTCATGGCTTGATTGCCGGGGCGACAGGAACTGGGAAAACTGTGACGCTTCAAGTGTTGGCCGAAACATTTTCACAAGCTGGGGTTCCCTGTTTCATGTCAGATATGAAAGGCGATCTTTCCGGAATTTCTCAGCCGGGAAAGTTGAGTAACTTTATTGATAAACGTTGCGCTGAGTTCGGAATAGAGAATCCACTGTTCTCGGGATGTCCTGTTAGATTTTTTGACGTGTTTGGAAAGCAGGGGCATCAGTTACGAGCGACGATCTCGGATATGGGCCCCGTTCTTCTAGCTCGTCTTCTCGATCTTAATCCGACACAGAGCGGGATTCTTAATATCGTTTTTAAGATCGCCGATGATGAGAAGCTGATCTTGACTGACATGAAAGATCTTCGCGCAATGCTTGAATTTGTCGGGAAGCATGCGAAAGATATCGTAACTCAATACGGAAATGTCACTCCTCAGTCGATCGGTGCAATTCAACGGGGGCTTCTGGCTCTCGAAAGCCAGGGGGGCGACATCTTTTTCGGCGAACCGGCGTTCGATGTCAGAGATTTTATCGTTACGGATGTTCGTGGTCGGGGGATGTTAAATATTCTCGCAGCCGATGAATTGATGCGAAATCCAAAACTTTATTCGACCTTTCTCCTCTGGCTTCTGACCTCCCTCTATGAGGAAATGCCGGAAGTCGGCGATTTAGAGCAACCCCGTCTGGTCTTCTTTTTCGATGAGGCGCATACCCTTTTCGATGGAACGCCCAAAGCTTTGGTTGATCAAATCGAGCAAGTAGTTCGTCTGATTCGTTCGAAAGGAGTCGGAGTCTATTTTGTGACGCAATTGCCGACCGATATTCCGGCGACTGTTTTAGGACAGCTCGGTAATCGGGTTCAGCATACTCTCCATGCTTTTACCCCGAAAGATCAGAAAGCAGTCAAAATTGCCGCCGAGACGTTCCGACCGAATCCAAAATTTAAAACGGTCGATGCAATCCAAAATTTAGGGATAGGCGAAGCGCTCGTATCCTTCCTTGACGAAAATGGAACACCTGGAATCGTTGAAAGATCAAAAATTCTCTTCCCATTGAGTCAGATTGGCGCCATATCCCCAGATCAACGTCGTGATATATTGTCATCTTCTCCGCTCGGGATGAAGTACGACAAATCCGTTGACAACATCAGCGCCTTTGAGCAACTTCAACAACAAGAAACCGTTATTGCGAGTGAAGATTTGGAAACTGTTCACCGTCGTGCAAAAGAAGAGTTGAAACAGGATGCCAAGATCACCGGCCGGTCAAAACGAGAGCCGGACAGCATATTTAGCAAAGCCGCCAAATCGGCAGCGCAGTCTGCTTCTCGGGAGGTTGCGAGGCAAGTAGCTAATACCGTAACTAAGGGAATGGGGGCTGGAATCGGTAAAAAAGTGAGCGGTTCGATTGTTCGTAGCGTGATCGGAACCCTCATGCGTTCAGTAATCGGCGGAAAATAATATCTTAACGAGGTAAGTTCGGGGGGCTTGTTGTTTCATTAGCTTCCCGAACTTACCTGGCTGAAACGATCCTTATATTTGGAATTTTTTCTCGAACACTTCGGTAGACCGGATTAAGGTGGGCCCCCTGCTACTATTTAATTCAGAGAAAGTCTTCTTTTTACGTGCTTGTTACAACGGCATTGTTTTTGAACAATAAAGTTATATCTCGACATCGGTTTAAAAAGCGTTTTCAGGCATTTGTCTTGGAAGAATCGCAATAAACTTACGGACTTGTTACCGGCTCACCTGCTGATATTAGGTTTCGTGGTCATAGGCCCGAAAAATCAAAGACGATGTTATTGAATTATTTCTAAGCTGATATAAAATGGAGGGTCTGGAAAACTTCATTTTTCATTCTGTCACTTACCAGAAAGGGAGATTTTCATTATGCAGTGTACTCGCGAAGTAGAGCAGATGACC
>CADBQY010000209.1 GCA_902796885.1 uncultured Planctomycetota bacterium | reverse complement strand
CTGTTGTAGAACGTGAACGTCGCGCCCTGCTCGCCGCGGACCGCGCTGCGCGTGTTCCCCGTCAGCGTCACGTTGATCCCGACGTTCGTCCCGCCGTCCGACGACGAAAAGCCCTGGTCGTTCCCCGTCAGGACGACGTTGGTCATCGTTAGGCGGCCGCCGTAGTTGCGAAGCGTGCCGTTCGGCGCGCTGTTGTTGATGAAGAAGGTGTCGGTCACGTTCACGACCGCGTCGTTCCAGATGTAGACCGCCGCGCCGTACGAGCCGGTCGAGTTCCCTTCGAAGCGGGACCCGGAAATATCGGCCGTCGCCGTCTTTTCGACGTAGATGCCGCCGCCGTGCGTCTTCGAGACGTTGTTGACGAAGGCGCTGTCGGAGACCGTCAGGTGCGTCCCCGGCGCGATATAGACCGCGCTGCCGTATTTACCCGAATAGGAGTCGGTGACCGTCACGCCCGAAAGGGTCAGATCGCCGTTTGACGCGATCGCGCCCCCCTGCCGGGTGTGGAAACCGCCCGTCACTTCGAGATTGGCGAGCGTCACCGGGCCGGAAAGGATCTCGAACCCGCGGTCTTCGCCCCCCGCGTCGAAGGCGATTCGGTTATCCCCGTCGATCGAAAGGCCGTAGGCCGAGTTGATCCGAAGAGCGCCGCCGGTGAGCGTGATCTTGCCGCTGAGCCCTTCGGCGAAGGTGACCTCGGCCGAGGCGCCGAGCGATTCGGCGTATTGAATCGCCTCGCGGATCGACGTCATGTGGTCCGACGCGTCGACGACGTCTTCAAGGGTCGTCACGACAAGCCCCGAGTAATCGGTCTCGTCCCCCGTGCTCCACGGCGCGGCGGTCAGAAGGGTGCGTTCTTCGAGGCTTTCGATCTGGAAGCGGCGATTTTTCAGGAAATTCATACGGTCTCTCCTATTTGGGGATTATCTATGTTAATAAATCAAAAAATTGTTTCGCGGTGTTAAGGCGGGTTCCGTTTCCTCGGCGGCTCGCCGCCGCGCAAAAAAATGAAATCGGAATCCCGCGGGGGGAACAGAGTCTCCCCCTGCCCATAGAGATGGGTATTAAAGTTATAATATATATAGAGCAAATGTCAACAGCATTAGGTTTTAAACAGTACTGACCCGTCAACATCTTGCATATTTTAGCGAACCGAAATCAATTTATCAAGAGGTTGACACGACGAACAAATGGGAGCAGAAATTGAGCCGCGCCCGCACGCCAAGGCGAACCGCGCCGCCGCGCCGACCGGCACGGCGCGCGGAACGCGGCTAAAACACCTTGTTTTAAGGGATATAATTAATTTAACGAGGTCAGCGCCGCGCCGCGAAAAATAAACGAACCCTCCGACGTACGCGTTTCCGGTTCAATCGAACCGACCTCCAGGACAACGTCAAGGCGCCCCCTTTACATTATAAGAAAAACTGAACCAAGAGACCATAGAATAACAAAAGGTTCTACTCTTTTCCCGAAAAAATCCGAAAAAAAGAAAAAATTCCACCCTTTCCCCGCGGCGGCGAAGGGGCCCACCGGTCTTCAACCGGTGGGGGAACCCCGCCGCCCTACCGGAGAGCGGAGATCCACCCTCCATTTCAACCCCCCGCTCAGAAGTGGGGGTGCAGACCAACCCCGAGCCGCCGACCTTCACGCCCAGCCGTTCCCCGATCCTAGCCACGCGCATCTACTCCCAGGCCACTCCGCGACGCGCGGCAGAGGCTCCTCAGCCCTCCCCGCCCCACGCCAAGCGCCCCCCGCGGGAGCAGCAAAACGCTCTCCCGCAGCCCCACGCCAAAACGCCACGCCGGGCGTCACCGACCCTGCCTCTCCGCCGTTTCCTCCCGACGAGATTTTGTGATCCAGTTTGCGACGTCTTCGTCGGTGAACAAACTCGCTTTTTCGCCTTCACCGGCCATTTGTTCCTGAAATCGCCTCAGCGCGTAGACTGCGGAATTGATCACGCGGACCTCGCCGCCGTCTACGACAAACGTAACGCGGTCGCCCGTCGAAACGCCCAGAACGGTGCGGACATTTTTAGGAATGGTCACCTGTCCTTTCGCCATAACGCGCGCGTCGTTCACGAAAGCTGTATCTGACATAAACTCACCTCCAGCTGGAAAATAGGGTTTCCCTACTTTCCAATCGTATCAAAACCAAGATGCCGTCAAGAACTCCCAGGCCCACCAGGGACGCGCGGGAGCAGCGAAGCGCTCTCCCGCCCGGGAGCCCCGGCTGGCGATATATTCCACTGATTAGCTTAGCCGGCCGACAGCGCCCGCCTCGTTGGGCGGGCTTGGTTACGACCCCCTCCCGCGCCCCCCGTACGCGAAAACCGCCCGATCCCCTTTCGGGAATCGGGCGGTTTCGCGTTCACCACCCCCCGATCTTAGAAGGCGTCGAAGTCAACCGCCAGATCGTCGTCGTCCAGCGCGGCGAACGCCGCGTCGGCCGCGTCGCTGTAGGGGAGAGCCGCCGGCGACGCCGGAACGAACTCATACGCGCCCATGTCGTACGCGCTCCCCTGCGGACGGGTCGTCCCGGCCAGGTCGGTCGTCGGCGCGTCGGTCGGCGCCGACGTCACCTGATCGATCACCACCGCGCCGGAAGCGAGTTTATACGCCTCGAGCGGATCGCTCCCTCCGACGAAGAGGGTGTCGCCCGCCTGGAGCTGGATATTCGTGTCCTGATAGGAGGCCGATCCGGAGATGGCGGAATACGCGCACGTCTGATAGACGCTGTTGATATTGGAATAGGCCTGGCCAAAGATCGAATAATTGACCACAGTGTTCGTGTTGCTAAAGTACAGATCGCTCCCGTTGGAACCGGACGTCGCCGTGTTGTCGACGATCGTCGACCATTCGATCTTATCGCGCCCGTCGTTATCAAAGTAAACGCCTCCGCCGTTATTCGCTTTGTTCTGAGCGACCAGCGACTGGCGAACCGTAACGTCGGAGCTGTTTCCGTAAATCCCGCCGCCGTAGTTATCCGCGCTGTTACCGCAGACGATCGAGTCGACGACCTCTCCTGAAGTCGCATTGCGGAACGCAATCCCGCCGCCGTAGCCGTTGCCGCTCGAGGAAGCGGTCACCTCATTGCCGGTGACCGTGCAGCCGATGACTTTCCCCGTACCGCCGAAGACGTTGATCGCGCCCCCCTGAGCGGAGGAGTTCCCGGTAAAGACGCTCGTGCGGACTTCCGTCGAGTGGCTGGTGGCGGCGTGGACCGCGCCGCCGACGCTCCCCGAAGAGTTGCCGGTAAATTCGGATTTCTCGACGTAAACGGTTCCGGCATCGTTAAGAATTGCGCCGCCGCCCCAAACCACGTTATTGTCCGTAAACGTGCTGCGATAGACGGAAAGAACGCCTTCGCGGTTCATCAAGAGGCCGCCGCCGCGCAGACCGGTGTTCTGGGCGAACGTCGTATCATAGACGTTGACCGTCCCTTTGAACGAGTGAACCGCGCAGCCGCGCGACCCCTTGTTCTGCTCGAAGACGCTGTCGTATATCTCGAGCGTCCCTTCGGAGTTGCGGATCGCGCCGCCGAAACCGCGTTTCCCCTGGCCGTCGACGGTGAACTCCGACCCGGCCGAGTTCCCGCTAAAGGAGCTGTTGCGGACCGTCAGCGAGGCCGTGCTGCCGTAGTTGCAGATCGCGCCCCCCATATTGTTCGAGCTGGTGCCGACTTTCGTGGTCGAGTTCCCGATGAACTCGGCGTAGGTGATCGTCGAGGTCTCGCCGTTCAGGAAGATCGCGCCGCCCAGCGACTCGATCGTGTTGCCTTTGAACCGAACGCGATCGGACTCGGTACCGGTCACTTCGAGCTTGCCGGCGAAAATCGCGCCGCCGTAAGTCTCGGCGGTGTTCCCGTCGAAGAGCGAGCCGCCCGTGATCTTCACAAGCGCCGTCATTTCCTCTTCGTAGATCGCGCCGCCCGAAGTCGACGAACTATTCCCCTTAAATTTGGAGTTTTCGACGTTCAGATCGCTGTGCGCGAAGATCGCGCCCCCTTCGCCGCCGGTCGCCCGGTTCCCTTCGAAGGAGGAATCGGATACGTCGATCTTGTATCCCAAGACCGCGCCGCCCCGAACCACCGCCTTGTTATCCTTAAAGACCGAGTTGTTCTCGATCGTCAAGACTTCGGTCGCGCTGGAGCTCATCACCGCGCCGCCGCGGTCGCTGGCGCTGTTCTCCGTAAAGGTCCCGCCCGAAATCGTCAGGCCGTTTCCGAAGACCGCGCCCCCCTGGACGGCGGTGTTCTTCTCGAACGACGTCGCGCTGATCGCCGTGCCGCTGCCGTAGTACGCGCCGCCGTTCTGCGCGGCGCTGTTGCTGGTGAACGACGAGCCGGTCATCGCCGTGACGTTGCCGTAGACCGCCCCGCCGCTGCCGTCGGCGCGGTTTCCGGTGAACTCGGAGTTCTCGACGGTAATATCCGAAGCCGTTCCCGAACCCAACGCCCCGAAGAAGATCGCGCCCCCCTCGCTGTCGACCGCCTTGTTATCGGCGAAAGTCGAACCGCTGACGACGACGTCTTCGCCGGCGCAGTTGATGTAGAGCGCGCCCCCTCCGGAGGCGTTCGCGGTGTTCGACGTGAAATGGCTTCCCGTGATCTTCACGTCGCCGGCGGTCGAACTGATCGCCGCCGCGCCGCCGTTTTCGCTGGCGCTGTTCCCGTCGAAGGTGCTCCCGCTGATGTTCACTTCCCCGACCATGTTGACGACGTAGATCGCGCCGCCGTACGTACCGGTGTTATTCGTGAACTGGCTGTCGGTGACGGTGAGGTTCATGTTCATCACGCGGATCGCGCCGGCGCCGTCGCTCGACGTGTTCCCTTCGAACTTCGTATGGTTGAAGGTCACCGTCTTCGGCGTCGCCGATTCCGCCACGGTCACGGCGAAGACCGCGCCGCGCGCGCCGTTGTTGAAGTTCTGGAACGTCAGGTCTTTAAACGTCACGTCGGCCGACTCGGAAAGGTAGAAGAGCCGGAAAGCGCCGGCGTGCGCGCCGTCGAAGAGAATCTTCCCCTGCGTGCCGCCGTCGATCGTCACTCCGTCGCGAGTCGCGTCGAGCGTGAACGTGCTGTCGACGTTCATATAGACGCCCGTCTGCGCGCCGTTGTTCCCGTCCTTGTCGTAAAGGGTGTCGGCGAAGGTGATCGTCGTTCCCCCGCCCGTCTTGTAATAGACCGTCAGCGCCTCGCGCAGCGAGATCAGATTGTCCCAACGGTCGACCACGTCGTCGTAGGTCGTCACGACCATCGACGGCGTCTCGGGCGGGATATACGCTTCGTACGCGCCCCAGTCGTAGTAATCCTCGAACGGACGCGGGTCGTCGTCCAGGTCGTGGGACGGGCCTTCGACGTCGCTCGACTTCAGACCGGTTCCGTTGATCGCGACCGACCCGCGGGCCAGGTTGTAATTCCCGCCGCCGACGAAGAGGGTCGTGCCGGGCACGTAGAGCCTGCAGTCGGCGTCGGGGTTAAAGCCGGTGCCGGCCGGGTCGGTGACATACTGATAAAGGCTGTTCACGTACGACAGCGTCCCGACGTCGACCTTCGCCTGCAGGAGGATGGAGTACGAGACCACCGCCCCGCCGTTGCTGGAAACGTACAGATCTTCGCCGCCGCTCGGGGCGCTGTTGTTCGCCAGGGTCGACCAGAGGATCTGGGCCGTCCCCGATTCCGAGACGGAGATCCCGCCGCCGTTCCGGCCCGCGCCGTTGTCGGCGATCAGCGACTGATAGACCGAGATCCCGTCGGCCACCCCGTAGAGGTAGATCCCGCCGCCGTCGGTCGTCGCGGTATTGTTCAGCACCTTCGTATAGGTGAGCTTGACCGTGTCGCCGTCGGCCGCGTGAATCGCGCCGCCGTAGCCTTCGCCGCCCATCACGCCGGCGCTGTTCTCTTCGAAGGTCGAGTAGCTGATATCGAGATTCGACCCCTGAATCGCGCCGCCGTCCTTGTCGGCATGGTTCGCGGAGAACGTGCTCTTGGAAATCGTGAACGTGGCGCCGGATTTACTGAGGTAGCAGAGCGCGCCGCCGTATTCGGCGCTGTTTCCGTCGAATTTTGAGTTGCCGGCGTTCACGATCTGAGCCTGGATCGCGCCGCCCCACGAGGCCGCGCTGTTGTCGCTGAACGCCGAATCGACGACGCTGACGATCGAATCTTCCGTAAGGGCCAGAATCGCGCCGCCGTAGGTCGCCGTGTTGGCGTTAAAGGTCGACTGGTTCGAGGTCACGTTGTGACCGGCGATCGCGCCCCCCTTGACCGCCGTGTTCTCGCCGAAGATCGACTCGGTCACGGTGAGCGTACCGGTCTGCGTCGTGCGGATCGCCCCGCCGTATCCGCCGTTGCCGCTGCCGTCGGCGGTCGCCTTGTTCTGTTCGAAGACCGTCGCGGTCACCGTCGCTTTTTCGGCGTAGACGGCGCCGCCGTCGACCGCCTTGTTGTCGAAGAACCGGGCGTCGTCGATCGTAAAGTCGCTCGAATCGGAATTGCGGGCGATCGCGCCGCCGTACTCGCCGGCGGTGTTCTGACGCAGGCGCGTTCCGTTGATCCGGAGCTTTCCGGCCATGATCGCGCCGCCGCTCTTCGCCGCGCTGTTGTCCGAGAAGAGACCGCCGGTGATATTAAAGGACGACGCGGCTTTTTCGGCCCACAGCGCGCCCCCCTCGTCGGCGGAGTTCCCGATAAACGAGGACGCGATCGTCGTCACGTCGTCCCCGCTGACCGCGCCGCCGTAGGTCGCGCCGTTCATGATAAAGTTCGAATTCGTGAACCGGAACTTGGACGTCGCGTTGTTCCCGCTGACCGCGCCGCCGTACTTCGCGTGGTTGTCGGTAAACGTCGAGGCGGTCGCGTTGAGATAATCGGCGCTGATCGCGCCGCCGCGGTTCGCCGCGCTGTTCAGCGTGAACGTGGTGTTGTCGATCGCGCCGACCTTGGCCGCGTCGGTTTCGGCGCAGTAGTAAGCGCCGCCGTTGACGCCGGCCGTGTTGTTCGTCAGCGTACTGCTGCGCAGCTCGGCGTTGCCGTAGATCGCTCCGCCGTTTTCATCGGCGCTGTTCGCGTTGAAGACGCTCGTCCGCGCCGACAGCTTGCCGCTGACCGCGCCGCCGTTGACCGCGTGGTTCTTGTCGAACGAAGTCGCGGTCACATTGAGCGAAGCGTCGCTGTTGTAGATCGCGCCGCCGTTGGCCGCCGCCTTGTTCTCGATAAAGTTCGTCCCGTCGATCGTTATCACCGAGGCGGAACCGTTCAGGTAGATCGCGCCGCCCGACTCGGACGCCTCGTTCAGACTGAAGTTCGAACCGCGGATCGTGGCGGTCACCTGATCGGCGTTCAGCGCGCCTCCCGTTTTCGCCTTGTTCGAGGTGAAGCCGGTGTCGCGGATCGAAATCTCGCCGTTGTAGGCGTAAACCGCGCCCCCTTCGCCCTTCGTCGCGCTGTTGCCGGTGAACGACGAGGAGGAGATGGTCCCCAGCCCGCGGACCGCGCCGCCGTCGCGGCCGGCGCTGTTCTCGGTAAAGACCGAGTCGGAAAGGACGAAACCCGTCGAAACATCGGAATAGACCGCGCCGCCGTCCGACGTGGCGGTGTTCCGCGTGAACATCCCGTTCTTGACCGTCAGCGTTCCGGCGCTCTGTCCTTCGGCCAGGGTCGTGTACGCGTAGATCGCGCCGCCCGCCTTGGCCGAGTTGTTGGCGAAGGTCGACGACTCAACCAGCCCGTTCCCGCGGAACGCCCCGCCGTTGTTCACGGCGGTGTTGTACTGGAAGATCACGCCGTTCAGCTCGGCGCTCGCGTCGTCGGTATAGACCGCGCCGCCGTCGTTGTCGGCGGTGTTCCCGATAAACGTCCCGCCGTTGACTTTCAGATCGTGGTCCGCGCCGTAATCGTAGATCGCGCCGCCGTCCCCCTTCGCGCTGTTGTAGACGAACGAGGCGTTGTCGATCTGCATATCGCCCTTGGCGCTGTAAACCGCGCCGCCGTGCTGCGCGGCTGTGTTGCTGATGAACGAGGTCCCGCGGATCGTCACGTCGTCTTCGGACGCGTAGACCGCGCCGCCGTCGGCCGTCGCGCTGTTGCGGTTCAGCGTCCCGCCGACGAACGTCAGATCGCCGTGCGCGCCGTGGACCGCGCCGCCGTCTTCGGCGCTGTTGCTGGTGAACGACGTTTCGGTAAACGAGGCGCCGGCGGCGTCGACGTAAACCGCGCCGCCGTGAGCCGTCGCCGTATTGAGCGCCAGGACGGTGTTGTTGACCTTCAGACTCGAATCGCTGCCGACGAGGTAGACCGCGCCGCCGCTCTGCGCGGCGGTGTTGCTGATAAACGAGCTGTTCCCGTCGACGGTCAGGCTCCCGCCGTTGACGTAGACCGCGCCGCCGTAGTCGGCGCGGTTCTCGACGAACGTGCTACCGGTCAGGGCGACGTCCAGTCCGTAGACCGAAATGGTCCCGCCGTTGCCGGCCCCGGCGTTATTCATAAACGTACAGGCGTCGAAGGTGACCGTCTTGCCGTTACCGGCGAGACTCGTATCGGTCGCGAACGCCGTGCCGGAGACCGACGCGGTAATATTCCGGAAGATCATTCCCTCGAACGTCGCGTCGGCCGCCCCCGTCATGTAGAAGATCCGCGACGTCTCGTTGTTGAACGAGATCCGCCGCTCCCCTTCGATCGTCACGCCGTCGTGCGCCGCGGTAATCAGGAAGCTCCCCTGTTCTTCGTCGAACTGCATCAGTTCCAGACCGTCGGCGAAAGTGACCGTCTTGCCGTCGTTCGTGTAGGAGACTTCCCCCGCGTCGCGGGCGCCGTAATAGACCGTCATCGCCTCGCGCAGCGAGATCAGCCCGTCCCACTTGTCGACCACGTCCAGATCGGTCGTCACGTGCATCGACGCGGTTTCGGGGCCTTTGCCCCCTTCGTAGGCGCCGAAGTCGTAATACGTGTCGTACGGACGCGCGTTGCCCGCCAGGTCGACCGTCGGGTCGAGCGGCGTGGCTTCTTCCGCCGTGAGTTTCGTCCCGTTGATCGCCGCCGAATGTTCGTGGAGCTGATATTTCGTCGCGATGTCGTCGCCGCCGGCGAAGAGAAGATCCCCCGCCTTGAGCTTGTAGTTGGTCGGTTCGGTGACGTCGGCGCCGGACGCGACCTCGTAGAGGGTCGTGTCGTAACTGAGATGCGAATTGACGGCGTCGGCGTAAAGCAGAATCGAGTTGTAGACGACCGAATCGGCGATCCCTTCGGCGTAAAGGTCGCAGTTGCCGACGGAATTGGTGTTCCCGGCGAGGGTCGACCAATTGACGGACGCCATCACGCCGCCGTAGAGATAGACCCCGCCGCTGTTCGTCGACTCGTTGTCGGCGATCAGCGACTGGTAGATATCCAGCATGCCCGAGCCGCTTACATAGAGGGCCCCCGCGCTCACAGCGCTGTTCTCCGTCAGGAAGGAGTAGTTGATCTCGACGTCGCCGCCGCGGGCGGCGATTGCCCCGCCGACCGCCGCGGCTTCGTTCCCGCTGAAGACCGAGCGGTCGACCGTGAGCTTGTGGCCTCTGAAATAGATCGCCCCGCCGTCGCCAGCCGAGGTGTTTCCGATAAACTCGCTGTCGCCGACGGTGATCGTGCCTTCGGAAGCGTTGATCGCCGCACCGTCCCCTGTCGTCGCGTTTTCGCGGAAGATCAGGTTGTTGAACGTCGCGTTAATATTGCCGCTCGCGGTGAAGACGCTGAATTCGTTCCCCGTGAACAGGATATGGTTCTCCTGCCCGTCGGTATTGATCCCCTTGATCACGACGCCGTTGTTCGAGGACGTCAGTTCGAACGTCGAATTCGCTTTGATTTCGGTCAGGGAGTCCTCGAACGTGACCGTGAGATTCGACGCGTCTTTCCCGTAGGTGATCGTGCCGTCGGTTTCGATCGTGTACGTCCCGTCGGTCTTGAAGTAGACCGTCAGCGCTTCGCGCAGCGAGATCAGCCCGTCGTAGGCGTCGACGACGTCCAGATCGGTCGTCACGTGCATGCTCGGCGTTTCGGGACCGAAGATTTCGGCCTGAATCGTCTCGGTGACCGGCGCGAGATAGTTCCCCGCGTTCTGGCCCGTCGCGTCGGCGCCGCCGAGCGTGTAGACGACGGTCACGTCCCGTACGCCGGGGTCTTTCGACGCGAACGTCCCCGTTCCGCTGACCGTAACGGTCTCCGTACCGACGACCCCTTCGAGCGTCCCGAGATGAATCGTCGCGGCGGTCGTCCCGTCGTAGTTCTTGTCGTCGGCGGTCGTTCCGCTGATCGTGAGCTGTTTGGCGTTGATCTTCGCCGTCGTCGGGGCGACCGTCAGCGCGTAATTGTCGAGGCTCGCGCCGCGGATCGAGTAACCGCTCACCGTCACCGTCTGCGCCGTCGCGGCGGCGTTCTTGCTCGCGAACGTCCCGACCGCGCCGACGACGTACATCGTCTCGCCGTCGGCCAGACCGGTGAACGCATAACCGGAGATCGTCGCCGCGGTTTGACCGTCGTAAACTTTGTCCTCCGCCGTAAAGGTCAGCTTCAGCGCCGCCTTCGTGATGTCGGCTTTGGTCTCGGCGACCGTCAGCTCGTAGTTGTCGAGGCTCGCGCCGGAAATCGTGTAGCCGGTCACGCCGACCGCGATGTCCGTCCCGACGTTCTTGTCGGCGAACGCGCCGGTCTGACCGGCCACGGTCATCGTCTCGCCGCTAACCAGACCGGTGAATTCATAAGCGGAGATCGTCGCCGCGGTCGTCCCGTCGTACGCCTTGTCGTCCGCCGTAAAGGTCAGCGTCAGCGCCGCCTTCGTGATGTCGGCCTTGGTCTCGGCGACCGTCAGCTCGTAGTTGTCGAGATTGATTCCGGAAATCGTGTAGCCGGAGACCGTCACCGCCTTGTCG
>CADBQY010000208.1 GCA_902796885.1 uncultured Planctomycetota bacterium | reverse complement strand
GGCGTTGGCGCTGATCGTGGTCAGATCTTCGGCGAAGGTGACGGTCTTGTTCCCGTCGGTGCCGAAGTAAACCGTCAAAGCTTCACGAAGCGAAATCAAACCGTCGGTGTCGTCGACGACGTCGTCGGCGGTGGTGACGACCATCGAGGCGGCTTCCTTCTGGACAATTTCGCCCACCAGGATTTCGTCGGCCGGAGCGATGTAGTTGCCGGCCTTGTCGCCCGAAACGGCATAGGTGACGTAGACGTCCCAAGTGCCGATTTCGGCGGAGGCGAATTCGCCCGTCGCGGTGACGGTCACGTCGTCGTAAAGGGTGGCGACGTCGCCGACGATCACGGTCGCGTCGGTGGTTCCGTCGGCGCCCTTGGTCTTAACGGTCGAGCCGGAAACGGTCAGCTGAAGCGGAAGAATCGTGGCGGTCACGTTGTAGACCGCTTCCGCGCCGTAGTCGTCGCCGCACCAGACGTAGAAGTTATATTCGCCGGCGTCTTTGTAGGTGTATTCGTCGGACCAGTCTTCACCGTCTTCGGAGTACATCGCCCAGGTCACGGGGCCTTCGAACTCGACGAGTTCCTGAACGGCGCCGTTATAAACGACCGTCTTGCCGCGCGCGGTGCCGATCTGTTCGATCGCGCCGAGGTCAACGACAGCGTCGATGATACGGTCGTTCCCGACCGCGTCTTCTTCGGTGAAGACATACTCGTTGTTACCGGCGTTGAACGCCTGGTTCTGACCGGTCAGCGTGTAGCCGTCGGCCGCGAAGAGATCACCGCCGTCGTAAGCGACGAAATTGGTGCCGAAAGCTTCGGTCGAAAGGTTGTAATCGCCGTCGACCGTCACCGAGGCGTCGGTTTCGTAAAGTTTCTTGCCGACGATGATGCTGTTGTAGAACGTGTAGCTGGCGCCGTTGTCAGCGCGGATCGCGCTGCGGGCGCTGTTCGAAATGGTCACGTTGTAACCGACGGTGGCGCCTTCCGAGGAAGCGAGCGCCTGGTTGTTCCCCGTGAGGACGACGCTAGCGAGCGACAGAGCACCGGCGTGGTTGCGGATGGTGCCGTTCGGGCCCTTGTTGTTAAGGAAGAGCGTGGTGTCGATGGCAACGACACTGTCGGTCCACATGTAGATGGCCGAGCCGTAGGAGACGGTCTTGTTGGCGGAGAAGATCGACTCGGAAATCGTCGCGGCGGCTTCTTTTTCGACGAAGATCGCGCCGCCGTGAGAGCTGGCGTAGTTGCCGGTGAAGGCCGAACCGGTAACGGTGAGTTCCGTCCCGAGCGCGGTGTAGATCGCGCCGCCGTATTTGTTCGAGGTCGAATCGGCGATAACCACGTCGTTGAGAGTCAGGTTGCCGGCGTTGTAGACCGCGCCGCCCGCCTTGGCGTCGAAACCGTTGACCAGGGTGAGTCCGGCGAGGGTGATATCGCCGTCGTTGACTTCGAAGACGCGGCTTTCGCCGGAAGCGTCGATCGTGATGACGCCGGCGCCGTCGATGGCGAACGCGCCGCCGTCGATGACCACCGCGCCGTCGGCCAGAGTGATCGTCCCTTCCAGACCTTCTTCGAAGGTGACGGTAACGCCGACTTCTTCGAGGGTCTGAGCGTAGGCGATCGCTTCACGCAGCGAATTGAGTTCGTCCGAGGCGTCGACGACGTCTTCAAGCGTATTGACGACGAGCGATCCCGGAAGCGGAGCGTCGGAGGCAAGAATCGTCAAAGTGCCGACCGCGGTAAAATCGTTGTAGCCGACGCGCGAAACGGTCACGGTGACTTCATAGGTCGTATCGACGTCGCGGTCGCCGTAGAATTCCGGATTTTCTTCATAAGTAACGCCCTGATAGGTGTAGGTGACCACGTCGCCTTCCTGACCGCCGGAAACCTCAATGGTGTGGGGGAGGTAGTCAAAGTCAACGGTCACGTCGGAAACGACGACGTCGTCGATATCCAGAGCGTTGATCGTCGCGGTGCAGACAAACACTTCGTCAGCGATTGTGTAATACACGGCGTCGTCGCCTTCCAGACTGTAGGTCACGCCGACTTCGTAAGTTCCGGGAAGCGAATCGGGGAAAGCGCCCGCGGGAACGACGGTGACGTCATCACCGGCGACAATACCGCTGGCTTCGCCAAGGGTGATGACCGCGTCGGTGGTACCGTCGTAATCCTTATCGGCGACCGAAGCTCCGTCAACCGAAACCGGAGCGGCGGTAATGGAGACGTCGCCCGAACCGTTCCAGTCGTTATAGCCTTCGCGCTGAACCTTGACGTAGACGGTCCCTTCGCCGAAAACGAATTCGACGGCGTCGGTGGAGTAGGTCTCGCCGTCGGCGGAGAAGAGGACGGTATCGCCCTCTTCGGTGCCCGTGACGGTCACGGTGTGGGCGGCGCCGTCGTACGCGGCGGCATAACCGGTAACTTCGACGCCCTCGATGTCCGGGGTCACGGCGCCGTTGACCGTGAGGGTGACGGAGGTGAAATCGACGTCCTGGTTAAGCATGACGTTGTAATCTTCACGGATGAAGTTCCAAGTGTACTTCTCGGCTCCCTTGGCGTTGCGGGCCATTCCGTTGGAGAAGGTGTACTCGCCGTTGGCGGTATCGGCAACGGTGAACGACGCTGTCCCGTAAAGAGCCCACTGAGTGAAACCATAAGCGTCGGTCATCCCGGCGGGATTGCCGCCGAACGCCGAAATGTAATTGTCGGTCGAGTACTCATACCCGTCGTTGATGGTGTCGTTCGGGATGATGGAACTGGCAAAATAATCGCCGGCAGTAAAGGCGGCGGGGTCAAAATAGACCGAACAGTAACCGCCCTGAACACCGTAATTCGGATCGGCGCTCTTGACATAGACGGAAAGGTAAACGGTGTCGCCGGGAGCTGCTTCGGTAATCACGTTGGCGCCTTCGCCGACGCTGACGGCGGGATCGTCAACCTCAGCGACGACCGGAACCGCGTCGGTAATGACCATAGCGGTCGCGATTGGCGCGTCATCACCGGTGCCCCAAGGGACGGCAGTCAGGAGGGTACGTTCCTCAAGACTTTCAAGTTGAAAACGACGATTCTTCAGAAAATTCATGCAAAATCTCCTCATCTAAAAGGAATTAAAAAATAATGCTCCTACCGGAACTGCAACGCTCCCGCGCATCAGAGCTCTTGACGCGGAAAGGGCGCAGTGAAAAATCTTCCGTCCGGTTTAGAACGACTAAAAATAAACCTTTACGCATAGAATTATATCCATCCAATACGCCCGTTCAATAGCAAAAACCGATAAAACCGAAAAAATTTTCTCTCTTTTCTTAAAAATCTCCTTACCTATCTTACCTGTCTTGCCTATATTAAGCCGAAAATTCGATTTTCTATGCTATGGAGACTTTTCGGTGAAATTCCCCCTTCGACTTGCGCGATTTTGCCCGGATTAAGCCGCCGCACGACGTTCGGTTTCGGTACAGTCGATACGGGACGGGACGGCCCGCTCGACCTTTCTCCTTTCGTCAACGAAACGGCTTCTCCTTGAAAGATAGCCATTTTCCATGACGTTATTATATCTGCGGGGGTTCGGCGGATTACGGCAAAAAACTTTTCACGTTGATATCGATTGACATGCGGTATCGTTTCCTCTCGCTCTCCCCGCCCCACAAATTGCCCCACGATTAGCGAGCGGCTCCCGACCGCGGCAAACGGCGCAAGATGTGTCGATTATCCGAAATATAACAGCCGTCGTGATTCCGTTCTCTGTCCGCCCGTCGTCCGCTTTCTGCCCCACGAATTGCCCCACGATTATACCCCCGTCCTTCGACACATCCCGCGTAACAAAACTTTCGGCCGATTTTCACGTTCGTCATTCCGCCGGACGACGTTTACGTCGTTGTCAGCATCGTGTAAAAAGCGCCCGCCGAATTATAGTCGGCGTCGGTGACGAGGATTTCGGGGTTTTGGTAGTTCCGTTTTGAAACGAGTTCCGAATGTCCGAACCAGATCGAACGCTGATCTTCGGAAAACCCCAAACGTTTGAGCTCGCTGTCACGGGTCGACCTCATATTGTTGGCGAGGCTGTCCGTTCGCGGAAACCCCGCGCTTCTCACGATTTGACGCAGTTTCACGTTCAGCGTACTCAAAGACGGCAAACCGCCTAAAATGAGTCCGCTCGCTCCTCTCAAATCGTTATGGAGGGAGAGCAGCTCTCTTTCGATTTCGGGCCACAGAGGGACGAACCGCGTTTCGCGATCGGCGAATCGTTCCAGTTTCCGGTCGTGAACGCGCAGTCTGCCGGCTTCAAATTCGGGCGTTCCCCGTTGTCCCCGACTCCATAACACGTCTTCCCACGCGAGACGGAGCGGTTCGGATCTCCTCAATCCGCCGAATCGCAAAAGAACGACGTAAACTCTCCACTCTTTATTAGGGCATGCCTCAAGGATCTTCGGCATCAGTCCTATCGGTATCTCAAACATGTTGTCCCGGCGGATCTGCCTGACCCGGATATTTTCGAACGGATTGACGGCGACCGCCCCCGTCCGCTTTCCGTAATTAAAAACGGCCTTGATCTTGGCCAGATAACCGGAAACGCTGTTCGGTTTCAGATTCCTTTTGCATGCGGATTCCTGGCTTGTAAACCAGGCCTGGAATTCTTCGGCCATGACGGAATTGATCTCGTTGGGGTTCGCCTCCTTCGCAAATGCGGAATATTTAAAAAACCAACGCCGCGCGCATCGAACGAGCCGTTTCGTCGACGGTTTCCGACACGTCCGATTCAGATGTGTTTCATAACTGTCCCAGAGATTCTTCAGCGTGATTTCGTTCCTTGAGGATTTGGCTCCGACAATCCCCTTCCTCTCGAATATCGTTCTGAATCTCGGATGCTGTTCCAACCAGATTTCGGTAACCTCGTCTATCGGTTTGTTCCGATGGCGGCACTTCAGGATGGTTTCGAGTCTCTCCCTCGCTTCCGCGATCTCTTCGGGATAGATTTCGTTGCGGCGAATATCTTTTTTTGTATAACCAGAAAGACAAATTTTAATTTTCTTGCGCGTTCGTTTATCTCGCCAAATCAACAGATACCTGATGGCGTGCTTGACTTCGCTTTCCCGTTTCTCAATCCAGACAGACGGCATTTCTGTTCTCCTTCGCTTCTCGAGCCGATGATACGGGGACCTTTCGCTTCGAGACATCGGTATCGTTTCGTCTCTGAAGAACGCCCCCGTTGCCAAAAGGCTCCGTCCCGTAAAAATTCGCGGGACGGAGCCTCAAACCGATTTTCCGGCGTTTCAACGTACATTGTACTCTGTAAACCCCATTTTCATCAAAAAATACGAAATGTTGGATTTTCTTATGAAGAAAATCCGCAATTTTTCGGTCATGCCGACGTTGATTCCGTCTACAAAGTCGGCGTGACCGTCTCGCGCGTCGGCTACAACGATTTCACCGCGGTCGCCACTCTGACGATTCTTGCGACGGACGCCAATCCGCTGGTCGTCGACACGCTCGACGACGTCGTGGACCCCGCCGACGGGAAAAATTCGCTGCGCGAAGCGATCGCCTACGCCCAGACGCTTGCCGGACCGGCGACCGTCACCTTTAGAGCCGGTCTGACCGGTACGATCACTCTCGCCGGCGGCGCCTATCTCCTCGACAGCGCAAACGCGATCACCGTCAAAGGGGACGGGATCACCATCGACGCTTCCGGCAACAGCCGTGTCTTTGAAATCAATTCCGGCGAGGTTGTTCTGGAAGGCTTGACGCTGACCGGCGGTTATCACGCGCAGTACGGCGGCGCGGTCTACAATAAGGGCGATCTCACCCTCAGCGATGTCGTCGTCACCGACTCGCAATCGAACGCCTACGGCGGGGCGGTCTACGTCGCAAGCGGAGCGAACCTCACCGTCAGCGGTTCGGCGTTCGCCGACAACTACGCCAAGACGCACGGCGGCGCGATCATGGTCGCCAAAAACGCCGCGGCGAGCATCGCCGATTCGACGTTCACCGAAAACACCAGCGGCACCTACGGCGCGGCGCTCTACGTTTGGAACAACGCGGTCGTCGACGTCGAGACCTCGCTCTTCGTGAAAAACGACGCGCCGAGCGGCACCATCCGGAACGTCGCCGGAACGCTGACTCTCGCCAGCGTGGTCATTACCGGCGGCGAACAGGGCCTGGCCGGCACCGGCGTGACGAACGCCTACAACGTCACGATCTCCAACAACGTCCGAAGCGCGGTCCGCGCCGAATCCGGCTCCTCCTTCAATTTCTACGACAGTATCATCGTCGGCGGAAAAACGACGTTTGATCTCGTCGGCGGCGCGGTCGTCGGCGGCGATTACAACCTTTCGACCGAAGAATTCGGCACCCATTTCGTCGCCTACGACGGCGGCGACCTCTTCGCCGAAGACGGCTACACGATTCTCGCCACCAGTCAGGCCCGCGACGCGGGGAACAACGACTACGTGCTGACCGACACCGACGTCGCGGGGAACACCCGCATTTACAACGGAATCGTCGATCTGGGCGCGACCGAAGTGATCCAGGGCGGCAAGACGGTCGTTTACAACGGCACCGTTCAGGACCTCGTGATCCTCGACGAATCCGTGACCTGGGCGATGTATTCCGAAGACGGCCAGGACTGGTCCGACGAATATACCTACAAAGACGCCGGCACCTACACGTTCTATGTCTGGTGCGGCGACGATGACGGCAACGAAGAGACCTTCCTAGTGACCGCGACCATTCTTCCGGCGCCGCTGACCGTCACCGGTTCGACCGTGAAGACCAAGGCCTACGACGGCACAGCCGGCGCGACGGTCGTGGTCGGCGACGTCGCCACCCTCTACGACGACGTGACCGTCACCGCGACGGGCGAATTCGCCTCCGCCGAAATCGG
>CADBQY010000207.1 GCA_902796885.1 uncultured Planctomycetota bacterium | reverse complement strand
GCTACAACTACTCGAGCTCGAAGATGGACGGGCAGATCGACAACGTCGTCGTTGAAGTGACACAGGACGAGATCGCGTCGAACGTGCTCGACGTGATCTTCAACGACTGGCTCGACCGGCTCGCCGATTTCGACCCCGTCGCCGACGAGTTTATCGCGGCGGCGCGGATCCCGGAACGTGTCAAGCGGAACTGGCTCTGGCCGCAGCCGAAGACGCTCGACCCGCTCAAAGACGCGCAGGCCGAAGACCT
This sequence comes from uncultured Planctomycetota bacterium, assembly GCA_902796885.1. GTDB lineage: Bacteria > Planctomycetota > Planctomycetia > Pirellulales > Thermoguttaceae > RUG695. The sequence goes on along the minus strand of CADBQY010000207.1, from coordinate 5,968 downwards.
GCAGCTCAAGAACGGGTCGATCACGCTGGAAGAGATTTACAGCCGCCGGCGGAAAGACGCGCGGGAAGAGATCGTCAAATGGCAGGCCGAACGCGCGCTTCTGGCCGAAGGGCTCGCCGACGCGGGTCTGGGCTACTCGACGAGCGGCGAGATTTCGTCGGCGGCCGACGACGTTTCGTCGGGACCCGCGCCGCCGCCGGACAAGATGAACGAGGAAACCGATGGACAAAAATAACCAACCTCGCACCGCGTCGATCGCGATTGCCGCCGCCGAACGGACGGTCGTCGTCGAAAAGCCGGAAGCCGCGCCGGAGAAGATTCCGCGAATCTTTTTCAACCCGGCGTATGACGGCGGACGGTGCAATCTCGATCCTGTCAGCTGGCCCTATCCGGTGATTTTCGACATCGCCGGGATGGAGCCGCTGCAGGAGATCCCGATCGTGCGCGATCACGATCAGAACCAAAAGGTCGGGCAGACCGACAATATCCAATACGGCCGGGGGGCGATTACCGCCGTCGGCCGAATGCTGCACCTGGGGATCGACGAATCCGCCGCCAAGGTGCTGGCGCTCTGGAAACGGGGCGCGAAACTTCAAGCGTCGGTTCATACCGACCTGATCCCTCCCGAAGACGTGCAATACGTTGAGGAGGGGCAAACCGCGCAGGCGAACGGGCAAGTGTTCGAAGGTCCGGTGGAGATCGTCCGCCGGACGCGACTGCGCGAAATTTCGATTGTTACCGTTGGGGCGAACGCCGGGACTTCCGTCGAAATCGAAGCCTCGGCGCCCGTATTACATCAAGAGGAGTCAGATATGACCAAAAGCACCAAACCCTTGAAGAAGGCGCGGATCGGCCGCGCCGCCGAAGAGGCCTCGACGGACAAAGAGGCCGTTCTCGAAGAAGAAATCAAACAGGCCGAAGCGCGCGCTGAGGAAGAGACCAAAGACGCCGCCGCCGAAGAGGACGAGGCGTTCGCCGGATGGCTCGCCGCGCGCGGATTCGCCGCCGACGGGCTCGACGGACAGACGATCGACGCGCTGCGCGCTCTCTACGACGAGGGCGTCTGCGCCGACGGCGAGGACGAAGCCGCCGCCGCCGAAGGGGACGAGGAAGCCTCGGCCGCCGACGGCGATGAAGACGCCGCCGCGTCGATGCCCGCCGGATTCGTCCGCCGCAGCGCGCGCACCCGCGCCGGCGCCGCCAGCGCGTCGAACCGCCGGTTCCGCGGGCCCGCGTCGTGCGGACCGAACGCCGCGCGTATTGCCGAAGCATCCCTGCTGATCTCCTGCGGAATGAAGCCGGAAAAACTCGACCGGAAGAACCTCGGCGAACACGGGTTCGGCCAGGACGAGCTGAACGAGGCGGTCAGCGGCGAAAACCGCGGGCTCACTCCGATGGGGACCCTTTTCCGCGCCGGCATGTGCTCCGGCACGAATTACAAAGATTTCGGCCACGTCAGCCGCGTGATGAATCAGGCGAAGTTCCAGGGGCAGATGTTCTCGCTCCGTCCGGGCGAATACGTCTCCGGGTCCGGCCGCGTGGCTCAGGCCGCGGGGAATCTGGCGAGCGTCGATATTCCGACGATCCTGGCGAACGTGATGTATAAATCGCTCCTCGTTGGGTTCAAGGACGTTCCGGATCCGACCGATGATCTGTCGAAGGTCGTGACCGCGCAGGATTTCCGGCCGCAGTATTTCTGGACCCTCGACTCGAACGGCAACTTCGAGGAGGTGAAGGAGAACGGCGAACTGAACGTTCTGAAGCTCTCGGACACCCCGTATCAGAACGAGGTCAAACTCCGAGGCGCGGAATGCCGCTACTCGTATCAGATGATGATCGACGACGACCAGAACGCGCTGGCCGACATTCCGCAGCACATGGGGCGCCGGTTCAAGATTCAGAAACAGCAATACTGGTGGGGGGTCCTCTGCGGCGGGATCGCCGGCGGCAAGGCGACCGCGATCACCGGGAATCCGGCCCTGACGGTCGGCGCGCTCGACGTCGCGTTCGGCCAGATGGCTTCGATCTACGACGGGAACGGCGAACCGATCATCGCCGATCCGAAATTCGTCATCGGTCCGACCGCGCTGGGCGGCACGATCCGGCAGATTCACACCGCGCTGGACATCGTCGCCGCGGGGGGCAACTCGCTTTCGATCCTTCCGAACGCGAACGTCTACGCCAACGCGTTCACGCCGATCGTCACGCCGTTCCTCGGCGGGAGTTCGAAGAATGCCGGGACCTGGGGGAACGCCGGATGGGCGGTTCTCGCCGATCCCGCCGACCTCCCCGCCGTCATTATGGGCTACCTCAAGGGGAACAGCGCGCCGACCATGGAGACGAAAAACGGCGACTTCGCGATCGAAGGGGTCCGGATCGGCACCTGGTGGGGGTTCGGCGCGAGCCTGGCCGATACGCGCGGGCTTCTCTTCTCGACCGGCGCCGGGGCGTGACCCGGACCCCGGGTTGGCAATTTAGGCTCCCGGCCCTTCGTGCGGTCGCATGACACCCAGCAGGGAGCCCCGGTTTGACGCACAACAACACAACACAGGAGCATAAAAAATGGCTAACACGAAAGGCATTTTCCGCGGCGAATGCAAGCGGATCAAGATCACTCCGACCGCCGACCTGGCGTGCGGGACGTTCGTTCTCGCCGGCGGGCTGGTCGGCGTGACCACTTCGGCGATTGCTGCCCATACCGAAGGGGAGATTCAGATCGACGGCGATTATGACATCGCGATCGCGTCCGCTTCGGCGGGGGTCGGCGCGCTGATCAAGACGACCGTCAGCACGCTCGGCGGTTCCGACGTCGCCGGCGTCCCGGTCGGCATCGCGCTCGAGGCGATTTCGAGCGGAACGCAGATCCGAATCAAGCTGATTCCGGATTTCCTGGCGTTCGTCGAACCGTACAAGGCGACCGGCGTCTACGCGGTCGGCGACCTCTGCCTCTACAACGGCAAGGTCTACACGTGCAAGACCGCCATCGCCAGCGCCGAGGCGTGGACCAGCGGCCACTGGACCGAAGTGACGACGCTGGCGACCGTAACCACCACGCCGGCCTCTTGATCGGCTGATTAAGGAGTTCGCCGCATGTCCGAACACGCTGAAATTTTCGCCGATCGTCAGATCACGTATTTCAACGAGCTGCTCCGCTACTCGGCGCCGGTCTCCGGCGTGACGGTGGCGGCGCAGCGCGCTTGCGTCCGGTTCTGCGGCGACCTTTCGGAGGTGATCGCCTCCCGTCTGACGGAGATTCTGCCGGAACGGGTTCCGGAAACCGTCTCTGCCTGGTTCCGAGGAATCAGCGAGGCGGTTTTCGCTCCGGCGCCTGTTCCCGAACCGGGGAAAGCCGGATCGGGCGGCAGACCGAAAGGAGCCAAACCGTGACCGCGAAGAAGAACGCAAAAAAAACCGTGAAAAAATCCTCCGCCGTCTCGGAAGCGGTCTCGAACCGCGAACCCGTCATTGAGCAAGCCGCGGGGAACCCGGTTTCGATGGCCGCCGACGAGGCGCGGAAGATTTACGCCGGCGCGATGGCCGCGCTGGCGGTCAAACGCGTTTTCTGCGCGGTTGTGTGGCTCCTGGCGGCGCTGATGGCGGTTCAGATCGTCTGGTGCGGCGCGAAATATGCGCGCCGCGGCTGGGACCTCTACTGCCAGTTCCGGCAGTTCCAAGAGTGGGATTGGCGCGAAAGCGTCCCGCCGATTCCGATGCCGGACGGCGATTTTTCGAATATTAAGAAATACGTGCGGAAGAATTTCGCGCGAAGTATTCCGGCGAAAGAGCGGGACGCCGCGGCGCATGTGTTTGGCGAGGCCGCCGACCGCGCCGCCGACGGAACGCTGATCAACCGGGACGACGCGCTCGGGTTCCTCGGCGAAAACCTGAAACCCGTCTGCCGCGCCCCCGCGTGGATCCCGCTTTTGACCGGCCTTTGGGCCGAACTGAATATCTCCGCCGACGCGGGTCCGGAGACGATCGAAAAGGCGTGCCGCGCCGTCGCCGACGCGCTGTCGGAAGTCGCCTTAATACTGGCGAGCGCTGCCGCGACGGCTGAACCGGCTGCGGAACCTGAAGATAAAGCGGAGCCGGAGCCCGCGGCGGACCCGGAGCCCGATGCGCCTACTGACGGCTGTCCGTCCGCGGATTCTCCGGCTCCCGTCTCCGACCCCGAACCGGCCCGTGACTGCCCCGGCGGCAACTGCCCGAGCGGCGGGGACGGAACGTATTACCAGAATTACGGTTGGAGGTGGTTGTGGTAGACCGAACCAAACGCGTCCTCGGCTGTGAACCGATTTCCGCCTCGAACCGGCTCCGCCAGGCGGCTCGAATCGCCGGCGCGGTCAGTTTCACGACCCGCGTATGGCGCGAGGACGGCGAGCCGGGAACGTTCGCGTGGGACGGCGCGTTCGAGGACGTGCTCACCCGGCGGACGAAATTGTGCGACCGGTACCGGGACGCGGGGATCTGCCTCTTTCCGTGGCGGATTTTCGACGCGCTCCCGAAAGAACGGAAACTGACCGACCGGCTCTACTGGAATCAGGGCTCGATCCCGAGCTGCTCGATGCACGGCGCGATGCACTCCGCCGAGGCGTCGATCCTGACAGATCTCGTATTCGGCGCGCCGCGCCGGTACGACGCGCTTAACCCGATCTATCCGTTTTACATCGCGCGCGGCGAGAATCTCGCCGGGGGGCTCGACCTGGCGGAAACCGCCGAACAGCTGAACCGGTTCGGCGCGTATCCCGCGAGCGAAGTCGGCGAGAACAACACGTCGGCGCCGCGCGATTGGCGCCGGTTCAAGGACCTTGCGTTGAGCCGCCAGGCGGCGGTCGTCTACCTCGAAGGGGATTTGGTCGCAAAGATATTCCGCGCCGCGCGCGCGGGGTTTCACGTGACGTTCGGCTCCGGCGTGTACTACAACGCGGCGCGGACCGACGAAAACGGCGTCAAAACGCTATATTCGATCGGCTACGGCGGACACGCGCAGTCGCTCGGCTCGTGGCGCGTTGTTCGCGGTACGGAATACGTCTTCCTGACGAACTCCTGGGGCGACGCCTACGGCTCGTCCGACGAAGGGGAACCCGCCTGCGGCGGATGGCTCGACCGGGACGGCGTGTCGGCGCTGGCGCGTTCGATGGCGAATTACGGCGCGCCGTTTATCGCGCTTTACGAGAACCCGGCCGCGACACGGCCGGAATCGATCCTTGACAATCTGAAACCGGCGTTTCCGCCGAATTGGAAGGAATAGCAATGTTTGACGACGTGCTTGCCGCGCTGGCCGCGAATAAGGAGTGGGGGCTGATCACGCTTCTGGTCGGCGGGCTCTTCTTCTACGGCCGCAGTGTTTTGAAGAACCTGATGGACTCGCTCCACACGCGCGACCGTCTTTCGGGCGAACGGGAGGAGCGGTTCATCCGCGTGATGATCGGGTTCTCCGAATCGATCCCGAAACTCAGCTCCGCGATCGACGAGCTCCGGAACTGGCTCGGCGAGCGGTTCAGCGACATCGACGACGACCTCGAGCTGCTGAAAAAGGAACACCTTGTGATCGGCGCGAAAGTGACTGACCACGAGGGGCGGATTGGCCGGCTGGAACGCGCCGGGGATCCGGACGATGACGACACGGTTGTGACAGATTCGGAAATTGAAGAGGATTCGGCCCGATGAACGTGGTTGAAGGACTGTTGAACGCCGCGAACCGCACCTTCGAGGAAGAGGGGCTTTATTTCCGCCTCGACTCGGAGGCCGGTCTGCCGGTGCGCGTTTCGATGGAATCGCGCGACGTGGTCCGATACACCGAATCGGGCGCCGACCAGGCGTTTCGGACGGTGGTGTTTTCGATGAACGCCGCGGAGCTCGGGGAAGACGGATCCGGCCCGGTCCGGCCGCGGCGCGGCGACCGATTAACGGTCCGCGGCGTGACCTACAAGGTGGTCGAGGTGGAGGGGATCGCGTGGCAGCCGCG
>CADBQY010000206.1 GCA_902796885.1 uncultured Planctomycetota bacterium | reverse complement strand
GATCGGCGCGCTGGTCTACGCCGACCTGTCGCAGAACCGCGACAGCGACTACGTCTTCAGTTTCGACAAGATGCTGGCGATGAACGGCAACACCGCGACCTACATGCAGTACGCGTTCGCCCGGATCCGTTCGATTTTCGCCAAAGGGAACGTCGATCCGGCCGCTCTGCGGCAGGCCGCCGCGCGGGCCGACTCGCCCCTGCGTCTCGCCGAACCGGCGGAACGCGCGCTGGCGCTGGAACTTTTAAAATTCTCCGACGCGGTACATTCGGTCCTGAAAGACTACCGGCCGAACATCCTCACCTCGTACCTGTTCGACCTGGCGGGGCGGTACAGCGCCTTCTTCGAAAAGTGCCCGGTACTGAAAGCGGAAGACGAGGCGGTCAAACGGAGCCGTCTTCTCCTCTGCGACCGAACCGCCGAAACGATCCGTCTGGGTCTTTCCCTCCTGGGAATCGGCACGGTCGAAAAGATGTAGAAAAATCCCCGCGCGGAAAGTTCGACCGGGGCGTTTCCGAACGGGAACGCCCCGTTTTTCACGCCGCGCCGTCAAAAACGAATCGGCATGCGGCCCGGCGCCGAGGTCCCGCCAAGGACATGCCAAGGTCCCGCCAAGCTGAATGCCAAAATGCCAAGCTGAACGCCAAAACTGAAGATTAATTAACCCCGTTTCCGAGATACGAACCCTACGCTTCGGCTTCCCGCCGCGCCGGCTCGTTAACAAGCCACCCGTTTCCCTTCTTATCAAATTTCAGAGGAACGGTTCTTTTGATCTCTTGAATCTCTCTTAGCACCGTCCGGTTGGACACGCCGACGTTTCGCGCGAGGTCTAAACCGAAACGGTCTTTTTCTTCCGCGCGCGGTATTTCAGAATCAGCGCCAGCGCGACCAGGGCCAGCCCCGCGGCCGCGCACGCCCATCGGAAACAGACGCCGTATTTCGGCGGGGGGGACTTCTCCGGATCCGTGACGAAATCCGGAATTTCCGGGTCGTAGTTCTTATCGGCGAGCGCGTCGATACGGACCGTTCGTTTCCACCACGGCTTTTTCAGGTGCAGGATAAAGTCGCCGAATTTCACCGTGACCGCGAAATCGCTTTCGCGCGGCGGGCGTACGCCGAGGTCGTCCGAGACCCATTCGACGGCGTTCCAGGCGCTTTCCTTCGAGTCGGGGGCGGGCCCGAAAAAAGACGCGCGGCGGATCCGCACGGGGACGGAAAAACCGCCGCACTCTTTCCATTCCAGAGCCTTGATGACAATTATTACGGTCATCATGGGATTGTCCACCGCACGCACGATCTGTTCGACGACCGGCCGATCCGAATCGGTCCGAACCGTCAGCGACGTACTCAGCCGCACGTCGTCCGATCTTTCTTCGGAAAAGGTCAGCCGAACCCGCCCGTCTTCCAGGGGGGCGTATTCGAAATCAGACCCGTCGGCGGCGTTTTCAACGAACCGGTAGATATCGGGAGCAAAGAAAACCCAGGGGGCGTAATCGGAATCGGCGACCGCGGCGTTCACCGCGGCGTTCGCGCCGTCTTTCGGATCGAACGAAAGCTTGTACAGAATGCCGGAGTACGGGACCTTGAACCGTTCCGACTTGGGACGGCGGTCGATATTCAACCTAAACCGGTCGTTCGAAACGGAATCGATGAAAACGGCGTTTTTCGGGTCCTCCTCCGATCCGGAAAGGGACTGCCATCGGTATCGACGGTTCAGTTTGGCGAGAAAACCGCTTTCGCGATCGGCTCCGGCGGGAAGTTCGGCGGTCAGCGCTTCCTCTTCGGAGGCGAATTCCGCGCTTCTTGCCGTGCAATGCCCGTAGAACGAGGCGTTTTCCATCCACTCTTCCCGCGCGTCGATCAGCTTTTTCAGAAGCGTCTCTTTCTCGCCTTCCTCGGAAAACAGAGACCGCGGCGTCAGGCAGAAAGAAACCGCAAAGCAGAAGAAAACGGCAATGCAAAACAGTCGTCTCATCATTTCACCCCATTAAAACGGCGGACGGCTACGGCCCACGATTACTTTTGGTTTGATTCGGGAATTCCGCTCAGGTCGAGATCGTCGTCGGTAATCGCGTCAATATCGATGATGTTGT
>CADBQY010000205.1 GCA_902796885.1 uncultured Planctomycetota bacterium | reverse complement strand
TGTATTACTGAAGCTATTTCGTCTGCTTTGAATTTCATGGGCGCTCCTGTCAATCATCTGTTGGCGCACGTTTTTCAGTTGGGTTGCGATGGAAGCGTCGAAGAGGGTGTCTCCGACGCGTACAATGATTCCGCCGATCGTTTCGGGGTCGACACTGGTTTGAATATCCGGCTCGCCGTGAACCAGTTCGCGAAGTTCGGCGACCAGTTTTTCCCGCGTCGCGTCGTCCAGCGGAACGGCGGTCGTGATTTGAACCGCCACGTGTCCGTGACGCTTACGCGAAAGAATAACGGACTGCCGGTAAATGTCGCGAAGCAGGTCAAGCCGACCGCGGCGGTTGACCGTTTTGAGAAAATTCCGAAATATTTCGCTCGAGGACTTGAGAATTTCTTCCAGAATACGGCTCTTCTCTCCGGCGGCGACCATCGCCGAGCTGAAAATCTCTTCCAGTTTCGGCCAGGCGGCGAACACGTCGGTAAAGAGGGAAGAATATTCTGAGAGTACCGCGTCGAAATCGGATTGCGTCGCGTCGCACGCGCCGGCCAGAGCCTGGGCATAGACCTCGGCGACCTTCTCGCGCGAGACGTCCGCGTTGAACTCGGCCGCAAACGCGGCGTCTTGTTCGATTCGATTCTCTTGCATCTCAAAAATGGGTTACCGTGCCGAGCCCGAAAACCGCGGTTTGGAAAAGCGCCGCGTTCAGTCTCGATCAGGGTGATGGTGGTGAAAGTTTAGTCCTGGGAAAATTCGTTCAGAGCGCCCTGAATCAGGTCGGCATGGTCGGCGGGCGTGATCCTCTGTTTCAGGATCTTCCCGGCGAGACTTGTCGCCAGTTCGGCGCTCTTGGCCGCGAGTTCTGCCTGGGCATTATCGCTAGCCGCCGCGATATCTTTCAGAGCTTTCTGACGCTCTTCTTCCGCGGTGGCCTTGGCCGTAGCCACAATCCCCTCGCTGATACGGTCGCCCTGCTCGCGGGCTTGGGCGAGTATCTGACGAACCTCCTGCTCCGAGTCGGACAGCTTCTGCTGGTACTGGGCCAGGAGTTCTTTGGCGTCGGCGTTCGCTCTCTCGGCGTTGTTGATCTTATCGAGCATCGCCTGCTCGCGGGCGTCGAGAGCTTTGGCGATCGGCCCGAAAGCGAACTTCCAGAGAACCGCCACGAGGAGGAGGAAGACAACCAATGTCCAGAGGGCGAGGTCGGTCCGCCACGACTGCAGCGGATTGAGACTCCCCCCTTCGGCTTCTTCCTCGGCCATCAGCATGGCGGTACTCGAAAGGAGAGCAACGAGGGAAAACGCGGCAACGGTCAGTCGCTTCCGAAGGGAAGCGGTCAGACGAAGTGTGTTGCGCATCTGTTCAAACCCCAACTGTTTTCTAACCAAGGATACCAAGCAGGCAGATGATCAAAGCGAAGAACGTCGCCCCTTCGATCAGAGCGGCGGAGACGATCATCGCGCTGTTGATCGAACCGGAAGCCTCGGGCTGACGGGCCATGCTTTCGACGGCCGAAGCGCCGATGCGGCTGATGCCGAACGCGGCGCCGACGATCGCCAGACCGGCGGCCAGACCGTTGAGGTCAAGGATCGAACCGGCTTTAGCGGCGGCTTCGGCGGCGGCTTCCTGGGCAAACGCGGCCATAGGAGCCAGAACGAGGGCGAACAGGGACGCGACGGCAAAAACTTTGAAGAATTTGTTCACGGAACTCTCCTTACAGATATGGTTGGAAAAATGAAACGGTACTTTTCGGAAAAAACCTTATGGTTTGAGCGCGGTACGTCCGCGCGGTTTTTTAGTGCTGATGCTGCGCCATTCCGATGAAGAGCGCGGCGAGGAAGGTAAAGATGTACGCCTGCAGGAACGCCACGAAGAGTTCCAGGCAGCTGAGGGCCAGACTCATTCCGAGACTCCCGACCGTGACGAAAGGCCAGAGCCACAGAACGCTCGCCGTCCCCGAAATGAACGCCAGGAAGACAGCCAGGACGACGTGCCCGGCGAACATATTCGCCAGAAGACGAATCGCCAGAACCAGATGCTTGATCAGGTTCCCGATCACTTCGATGGCGAAGATCATCGGTTTGAGGAAGATTGCCAGCGGACCGGGCAGATCCATCTTCGGAACTTGGTGCGCCCAGTACTTGAACAGGCCTTGTTTCACCATCCCCCCGCCGATCACCACGCAATAGGTGACGCCGGCCAGCACTGCCGTCACCGCCAGGGACCCGGTCGGCGAACCGCACCAGGGGAGCATCCCCCCCAGGTTGCAGAAGAGGATGAAGAAGAAGAGCGTCCAGAGGAACGGAACGTATGGTTTGGCGTTTTTCTTGCCGATCGACGGGTAGATGACACTGTCGCGCAAGTAAAGAAGGAAGACCTCCAAGAGGTTCCAGAAACGTCCGCGTACCGGTTTGCCCGATTTGATTTTATATGCCAGCGGAACAAAAAGAGCGATCAGAATCAGCGCCGCGGCGGCTTCGATGACCATGAATTTGGTAATCTGAAAGTAGAAATCTCCGAAGAGATGGATCTTGGGGAGCTCGATATGGCCGCCGAGAAATTCGGGAAGATGGAAGGAATCCGCGTCGGAAACGTGCGCGCCGACTTCGGCGGGATCGATCAATTTGCCGTCCATTTTGATTAACTTTCGTCCTGAGTGAGGGTTTCTCCGTCACCGGTTCCGGCCGACCGGCCGGGAAGCGTGACCCAGACTTCGAAAGCGAGGGTCAGTACATAAAGCGCGGCCAATGTTAAAATAGCCGGTTTAACTACCATTTTATCAGCCGCAAAATAAAAAACAAGGGCTACTGTAAGGGGAACCCCCGTTCGAACCGCGCTGGTCACAAGCATTTCGGTCAGGGCGCCGAACTTTTTTTTCCCGAAAAAGGCGCAGAGGATCGACAGATTTCCCGACAGGAAAACGGCCAGCGCCGCGATCAGCGCCGCGCAGAGAGGGTACCCGTGAACGACGGCGTGAAAGAGGGCGAGAACTCCGGCGTAAACGACGAGGGAGCAGACCCAGAATAAAGCGAGCGCGATCGGCAGGGAAAAGCGGGGCGGCAGGGCCGGGCACTTTTCGGCGCCGCCGCGCAGCGAGTCGCGGATCGTCTTGGCGTCGCCGACGATCGAACGGCGCGGCGCTTCGCGCGAGGGTTCGTCTTGGTTTTGCATTTTCTCTTTCACGGGTCGGACCCCCCGGTCTCTTCACGGTCAGCGCGGCCGATCGGTTTTTTCGTCATCGCCGTGATCTGGACGATGAAGAACGCGACGGCCAGAAGGGAACCGACGATGATAAAAACGGGGGCGGACCGCAGTTTCCGGTCGAGCCAGTAGAACGCCAGGACGATCAGCCCCATCTCGACCGACAGGGTGATAATCCGCGTGCTCCACATATAGCCGATCGCCAGCGGCGAAAGGGGAACGTCGTGATCTTCGTCCGATTCCCGCATACTTTTGTCCCTTGTTCTTTTTTCCCATCATAATCGGGAAGGCTAAAAAATCAATCGCGAGCGCGTAAAAAAAGGGCGGTCGAAACCGCCCTTTTTGGGTATGCGCGTTAGAGACGGCGCAAACTAGCGAATCCGTCCGGGAACCGAAACCCATTGGAATCCGGCGTCCTTTTTGAGCTGATCGAGCCAGTCTTCCTGGAACTTCAGGTTCTGGATCAGGCGCATCGTCTGAACGGCGTTCGGATCGACGCCGCCCCCTTCGTTCATCTTTTCGAGAACCTGGGCGTCGTCGTCCCGCTCGGTGACGCGCACAACAAGCGCGCGGTCTTTCGGAGCGTTGAAGCAGACGCCGATCCCTTCGTTCGGAAGGGAGTAAACGGTGTCGAAGAAATTGTCGCTGACGGCGGTCAGAACCTTATTGTCGACGAACGATTCTCCCTCGGCGACCCCTTCTTCCCGCACTTCGGCCAGCGTGAGCGAGGGGGAGCGGAACGAACGGGGAAGGGTGTACTGAGTGAACGGTTCGGTTTTGGCGTAGGTGTATTTCATGTTCCCCTCGCCGTCTTCTTCGGACAGCTGGGCGAGCGTTTTTCCTTCCGACTCGGCGCGGGCGGCGAGCGCGGCGGCGTCTTTTTCGGCCAGATCGATCGCTTTTTCTTTCTTCCACGTCGCGACGACCAGACCCTCCACCTCGTCGTATTCGGGAGTATGCTCGCTCTTCGACTCGGTCACCCAGTAGAGGTGAATCTTGTTATCGAAGACGGGGGTGATCTGCGTCGAATAGTCCATCACCGAGGAATTGTAGATCTCGTAGAGGGTCTGGACCGGAAGCGTCCGCGACGAGACCGCCTCGTTCAGATCGAGAAGCGCGGGGATCGCGTTCCCCTCTTCGTCGGCGATCGACGTCTGGTAATAGACGAACCCTTTTTCTTCGGCAAGCTTGGGCAGGTCGATTTCGGTCAGTTCGATATTTCCGTTCGAGACGTTCGCGCGCTTATTGGCGAGCCGTTTGGCATATTCGTCCATCTGCGTCTGAATCTCTTCAAGCTGTTTAGTCAGCTTGTCGGTCGCGATCTGGCGGCGGATCCCCTCTTTGACCTCTTCGAGCGGATAATACGCCGACTCTTCGGCCGGGGTTTCGCTGAGGGTCAGTTCTTCGGCGGCCTCGGCTTCGGGAGTCTCATCGGCCGGGGCTTCGGTTTCCGCCGGAGTTTCGGCGGCGGCCTCGGCTTCGGGAGTCTCTTCCGCCGGGGTTTCGGCGGCGGCCTCGGCTTCGGGAGTCTCATCGGCCGGGGCTTCGGCTTCCGTCGGAGTTTCGGCTTCCGTCGGAGTTTCGGCGGCGGCCTCGGTTTCGGGAGTCTCTTCGGCGGCGGGTTCTTCGGCCGCTTCGGCGTTCTCTTCCTCGTAGGAGACCAGACGATAGACCGATTCGTCGGCGAGGGACGAAGTTTCGGCCTCTTCGGCGGGCGCCTCTTCCGAAGGCGCGGCGTCGGACGGCGTTTCATCGGCAGGCGCTACGTCGGCGGGAACTTCTTCGGCGGGCGCGGCGTCAGGCGCGGCGACATCGGTCGATTCGAGGTCTTCCGGAAGAGCGAAATCTTCGGCGCCTTCGATGCCCGGCGCGGGCGCGGCTTGCGGCGCGGCTTGCGGCGCGGCGGCGGCCGGCCGTGCGAAATCTTCGAGATGTTCTTCGTAATAGGCGGCGATCTCCTCGTCGGTCACGGCGTCGAGAAGTTCGTCGGTCAGTTCCGCCGAGACGACTTCAAAGGCCGTCTTAGTCGGCAAAAAGAAACCGGGCCGATCCGAAGTCGCGGACCAGGGAACGTTCTTGTATTTTTCGAAATAGGCGTGCGCCTCTTCTTTGGTCGGATCGGGGATCTGATCGAAATAATTTTCGACCGGGAACGCGGCGGCTTCAATTTTGAGCTCGCGATAAAGACGTTCGCCGACGGCGGCTTCCTCCCCCGGAACGGAGGCCAGGGTTCCGTGGCCGGTCGGCATGGCCGTCATCGCGGTGATCGGATCGTTCCGCCACCCGCCGTCGGCGCGCCGGATCATCCAGTCGTAGACAAGCTGATTTTGAAGAAGGAGAACCAGACCGTCTTGGCGCAGACCGGCCGAAGCCAGCCCCTGCGAGAGATGTTTCGAGTTCAGTTTTCCGTTGAAGAGGGACGTCAGGTAGTCGCGGACGTTATTTTCGGTCGGCGCGAAACCGTTTTTCCGCCCGGTCTGGACGATGAGCCAGCGGTTCACCAGGTTTTCGGAATTTTCGCCGTTCAAGGTGTTCGACAGTTCGCCCAGCAGAACCATCAGCTGATCGAGGATAATCGGCATCCGTTCTTCCGGCTTATCGGCGGGACCTTCGAACGTGAAGATCAGATTCCCCTGCGTGGCAAGGAGGTTGTCTTCGGCCATCGAACTGGCCGCCGTCTGCAGGAACGTGTAGAGGCGGTTCACCTCGTCTTGCTGCATGAGCATCGCCGAATAATCGTAATTGCCGAGCGTTTTCGTCTTGGCGAAAACGTTCGTCTGCCCGACGCGGGACCCGACTTGCAGGCATTGGAACATCGAGCCGAGCGCGATAAACGAAAACATGGTGAAAAGAGTCAGGCCAGCCAGCCAGGCGGTCTGATTTTTTCTGAAAATCCGGAAAGGATTATGTCTGGCCATCAGTGATATCCTTAAAAACCTTATCCAAAACGGTGCGCCTTCGCGGAGAGCGGAAAGGACGCGATGACGAAAAATACCGCGGCGTCGGCTCTCGGCGAAAGAGAGCGCCGAGACGCGGCGGAAGACACAATCGGGGGAACCCCGTACGTGCGCCGCGGAAGAACCGGCCTTCCGCAACGGGCGGATTATAACGGTTTTTTCGATTCGTATCAACGGGGATTCGCCCGACGCCGGAATAAGGAGCGGGCCGAAAAGTCTTCTTGACCATATTCCTATTGGGCGTTATGTTATTGGGAAAAGAAGACGGTCGGAGGGCCGTCGGTTCGTTTTGGTTCATTTTGCAAAGAGTACAAGTATGGCAACCGTAAACAACAACGCGCTGGTCATCGTCGAGTCCCCCAATAAGGTCAAAACCGTCGGCAAATATCTTGGCCCCGGCTTTACCACCGAGGCGAGCGTCGGGCATATCCGCGATCTGCCGAAAGGGACGAAAGACCTTCCCGCCGAATATAAAAAAGAGCCGTGGGCGCGGCTGGGGGTCAACGTCGACCACAATTTCGCCCCGATCTACATCATTCCCGCCGATAAGGTCAAGCAGGTCAAGAAACTCAAGTCGCTTCTCAAAACGGCGAGCGCCGTCTATCTGGCGACCGATGAAGACCGCGAAGGGGAAGCGATCAGCTGGCATCTGCGCGAAGTTTTAAAACCGCGCGTGCCGGTCTATCGCCTCGTCTTCAACGAGATCACCGAAGAGGCGGTCAAGGCGGCGTTGAAATCGCCGCGCCAGATCGACGAAGACCTTGTGAAAGCGCAGGAGACGCGCCGGATCATCGACCGGCTTTTCGGCTACGAGATATCGCCTCTCCTCTGGTACAAGATTCACAATAACCTTTCGGCGGGACGCGTCCAGAGCGCGGCGGTCCGCATGATCGTCGAACGGGAACGGGAACGGATCGCGTTTCGCAGCGCCGAGTACTGGTCGCTCCAGGGGAAATTCCATCCCGAAACGGGTCAATCTCTCACCGCGCTGCTCGTCTCGGTCGGCGAGAGGAGTATCCCCAGCGGCAAGGATTTCAATCCCGACACCGGCACCCTCATCAAGCCCGAGAAGTTCATCCAGATGAACGAGGCCGAGGTGAACGGTCTCGTCGCCCGTCTGGCGGGGAAAGAGGCGCGGGTCGCCCAGGTCACCGAGTCCCCCTACACGACGAGACCGGCGCCTCCGTTCACCACGAGTACTCTTCAGCAGGAAGCGGGCCGAAAATTCGGTTTTTCGTCGAAGATGACGATGAGCACCGCGCAGAGTCTTTACGAAAACGGGTATATCACCTATATGCGTACCGACTCGACCAACCTTTCGGGGGAAGCTCTGGCCGCCTCGCGCCGGATTATCGCCTCGCATTACGGTCAGGACTTTCTGCCCGAGACGCCGCGGTACTACCAGACGCGAGTCAAGAACGCGCAGGAGGCGCACGAAGCGATCCGTCCGGCGGGGAGCAATTTCGCCGATCCCGCGCAGCTTAAAAACCGCCTCCGGCACGACGAGTACCTTCTGTACGACCTGATCTGGAAGCGGACGATCGCCAGCCAGATGAAAAACGCGCAGGGGTTCACCAAAGAGATCACCGTCGACGTCGACGACGCGCGTTTCTTTACCAGCGGCAAGACGATCACCTTCCCCGGTTTTCTGCGCGCCTACGTCGAAGGGAGCGACGATCCGAACTTCGAACTCGACGACCAGGAAAAAGTCCTGCCCGACCTTGCCGTCGGCCAGACGCTCGCCGTCGACGAGTTCGTGCCGCAGCAGCACACGACGATGCCGAAACCCCGCTATACGGAAGCCGCGCTCATCAAGGAGCTCGACCGAATGGGGATCGGCCGTCCGTCGACCTTTACCGCCATCATCGACACGATCATGAACCGGGAGTACGTCTTTAAGAAGAAGGGCGGGGGGAAGACCCCGCCGCTGATTCCGACGTGGACCGCCTTCGTCGTCTGCCAGCTCCTCGAATCCCATTTTCCGGAACTGGTCGACTACGATTTCACCGCCGAAATGGAAAGCCAGTTGGACGAAATCAGCCGGGGCGAACTCGACTGCAACGAGTACTTGAAGGCGTTTTACTTCGGCGGAACCGGCGCCGGCGCGCATCCCGGGCTGAAAACGCTGACCGAGAGTAAGGTCAGCGAGATCAGCGCGCGCGACATCAGTCAGATTCTGATCGGAACCCCGGTCAATCCCGACGGGACGCCGGGCGAACCGGTCTACGTCCGGGTCGGCCGGTACGGGCCTTTCCTCCAGCAGGGGGAAAACCAGACGGGGATTCCCGATATGCTTCCCCCCGACGAGCTGACGCTCGAAAAGGCCGAAGAGCTCTTCCGGAACGCCTCGCAAAAAGAGGAGCCGCTCGGAGTCGATCCCGAATCGGGAAAGAAAATCTACGTGAAAGTCGGCCGATTCGGCCCGTACGTTCAGCGGGGGGACGCCGAAGACGGCGAAAAACCGCAGAACGCCTCGCTTTTGAAGGGGATGAACCCGGCGACCCTCACTCTCGACGAAGCTCTCGGTCTTTTGAGTCTTCCGCGCACATTGGGCGTTCATCCCGAAAGCGGCGAAGAGATCGTCGCCAACAACGGCCGGTTTGGACCGTACGTCAAGTGCGGGGCCGAAACCCGGTCGCTCGGCGCCGACTACTCGCCCATTTCGATCACGCTCCAGGAGGCGCTCGACCTTCTGGCGAAACCGAAGTTCGCGCGCCGAGGCGAGACCGCCAAAAAATCGGCGCCCCTCAAGACGTTCGGCGAGTCGCCGGTAACGGGGAATCAGGTTCAGCTCATGGACGGCCGTTACGGTCCCTACGTGACAGACGGGACGACGAACGCTTCGCTGCCGCGCGACATGACGCAGGAAGAGCTGACCCTTGAAATCGCGCTCGACCTGTTGGAAAAGCGTGCCGCCAAGGGGAAGGTCACGCGGACCCGAACGCGCCGGACGACGGCGAAAAAGACGGCGACCGCCAAAAAGACCGTGAAGAAGACCGCCGCCGCTAAGAAGACGACGGCCGCCAAAAAGACGGCCAAGAAGAAGACGGAAGAGTAATCTTCCCGTTTTTCCCGGAGAACGAGACTCCGAGGCTCCCGAACGAAAAGAGCCCCCCTTGTCGGGGGGCGAATTTCTATTAAAATGAGCGTACCTTCTAGGTTGGGCGTATAGCTCAGTTTGGTTAGAGCGCGTCCCTGATAAGGACGAGGTCCATGGTTCGAGTCCATGTACGCCCATAATTGGGGTTT
>CADBQY010000204.1 GCA_902796885.1 uncultured Planctomycetota bacterium | reverse complement strand
TTCGGCTTTGGCGTATGCCGCGCCGCGCGGGCAGGCGTTTCCCGTGACGTTCATCTGTTCGTCGATCCGGAGGTGACATCCGCGCGGACAAACGATACAGATCATTTCGGCGGGGAGTTTCGGGTTACTCATCGGCGACCTCCAGTGTCAGCGTTCCGGACGGCTCGGGCAGCTCCTCTTTTTTCAGACGCAGGTTTTCCATTTCGGCGGGGAGAAGATACGGTTTTTTGATTTTCTTCATCAGTCTGCCGTTCAGCTTGAGCAGAAGCGCGACGTCGCGGTAAGGTTTTCGGACGCGGAATTTCAGAAGAAACTCTTCGGCCCGTTCGGCGTGGAGAACGGAAGGGAGAAGGTAACCGATCCCCGCGCCCGGCTCGGTGCGGACGACGGGGGAATCGCCGGATTCGGCGCCGAGTTTTTCCTGGATATAGAGCGCGGCGCAGCGTCCCGCGTTTTCGCCCTCCATGCTGACAAAGTCGGCCAGATCATGGACGTGGAGACTGTTCCCGCACGAAAAGATGCCGGGGATCGAGGTCTGAAGCGTTTCGTCGACGACCGGACCGCCGGTTTTCGGATGAAGACGAACCCCCAGTTCGGTCAGAAGGCGGTTCGAGGGGATCAGTCCGACCGAAAGGAGAAGGGTGTCGACGTCAAACGTCTTGTCGGTTCCCGGAACGAACGCGAAGTTTTCGTCGACTTGGGACAGGACGATCTGTTCGAGACGTTTCTTTCCGCGGATTTCGCGAACCGTGTGGCTCAGATAGAGGGGAATGTCGAAGTCGTTCAGGCATTGCGCGATATTCCGCGCCAGACCGTTCGAGTAGGGCATCAGTTCCGCCACGCCGAGGACTTTTCCCCCCTCGAGCGTGACACGCCGCGCCATGATCAGTCCGATGTCTCCGCTCCCCAGAATGAAGACGCGTCGGCCGACCGTATAGCCGTCGAGGTTCATGTAATGCTGCGCCAGCCCGGCGGTCATCACGCCGGCCGGCCGGTCGCCGGGAATCCGAATGGCGCCGCGCGTCCGCTCGTCGGCGCCGGTGGCGCAGACGACCGACTTGGCGCGAGCCGCGCGGTAACCGTATTTCTCGCCGGAATAGCGTACCTCTTTGTCGGGGGTGATCGACAGAACCATCGCGCCGCATCGAAGATCGATTCTTTTCCTCCGCAATTCGGACAGGGCGCGCTCGGCGTATTCCGGTCCGGTCAGCTCCTGCTCGTAGCGATGGAGCCCGAACCCGTTATGGACGCATTGAAGAAGAATCCCCCCCGGAAAGTCCTCTTTTTCGAGAATAAGTATCCGTTCAACTCCGGCGTCGGCCGCCGCGCTTGCCGCGGCCAGACCCGCCGAACCGGCGCCGATGACGACCAGGTCGAACGTTTCGGTTTTGAGGAGATCAGGCGTCATCGGTCTCTCCGATCCTTTCGAGGAGAATCTCGGTTCCGGGGGATTTCAACGGGATTTCCTCCGGTTTTCTGCCGAGTTCACGCGCCAGAATCCTGACGACCTGCGGTTGGCAGAACCCGCCCTGGCATTTGCCGAATCCGGGGCGGACACGCTTCTTGACCCCGTCGACCGTCGTCGCGCCGCAGGGACGGCGGATCGCGTCGACGATTTCCCCTTCCGAGACGTCCTCGCAGCGGCAGACGATCCGGCCGAACGAAGGGTGTTCGGCGACGTACGCCGCGCGGTCGAGCGGCGCCATCCGAGCGAGTCGGACGCGGGGGCGGCGTCGGGGATCGAAATCGGGGTTTTCTTCCAGAGGGACGTCGTTCCGAATGAGATTGACGACCTCTTCGGCGATGGCCAGCGAGGCCGTCAGACCGGGGGACTGGATTCCCAGAAGGTTAATCAGGCCGGGAGCGGGCCGGTCGATTACGAACTCGCCCCGCTTTTCGACCGCGCGAAGTCCGGCGAACTGGCGGATGATCTGCCGGGTCGGAATCGAGGGAACAAGTTTCTGTGCCGAAGCGAGAACCCGCGCCAGGGTTTCGTCGGTGGTCGCGAAATTGTCCTTTCGGTCGGTAAACTCGGCCGACGGACCGATCAAATAGTTCCCGTGGGTCGTCGGCGTGACAAGAATCCCTTTTCCCTTTTGGGTTGGGACGGTAAAGATCGTGTGGCGGATGAATTCGGGATCGAAATGGTCGAGAACGAAATATTCCCCTTTGCGCGGACGGATTTCGTAGTCGGCGGATCGGCCCCGCTCGGCGAGCGCGGCGTTGGCGAGCGTGTCGGCGTGAAGTCCGGCGGCGTTGACCAGCGCACGAGTACGGTAAGCGCCCCGGCTTGTCGTCACGGTATACCACCCGTCGGGGGCGGGCGCGACGCGGGTGACCTCTTCGTTGAGACGAAGCGTCACGCCGTTTTGGACCGCGTTTTCGGCGAGCGCGACGGTCAGTTCGAACGGATTGACGATCCCCGCGGTCGGCGCGAAAAGGGCGGCGCGAACTTCTGGAGTGAGGTTCGGCTCGCGCCGGAGGACTTCGGCACGGCTCAGAATTTCGACCGGAACGCCGTTCTGCGCGGCTCGGGCGGCGAGTTCGTCGAGGACGGCGACCTCTTCGTCGCCGATCGCCAGTGTCAGCGAACCGATCATTTTCAGATCGACGTCGAGCTGCCGGCAGGTCTCGGGGAAGAGACGGTTTCCGGCGACGTTCATTTTCGCTTTCAGGCTTCCGGGGACCGGATCGTAGCCGGAGTGGACGATCGCCGAGTTTGCCGCCGACGTGACCGTGCCGACGTCGCTTTCGCGATCCAGAAGGAGGAGGCTGAGCCGGTACCGCGCCAGGGCGCGGGCGACCGCGGCGCCGATGACGCCGGCGCCGACGATCACTCCGTCGAAAGATTCTAGGGGTTGTTCTTGCGTTCTGTTCATTACCGAATCATTTTAACGGCTTTCAAAACGAAATCAACATTCCGCGCCGCGGCGGGAGACGAAGCGCGTCCGGAGGGGAAAACCGCCGGTGTCCCGTTTATCACGTCGCGTAAACGGGGGGGAATTTTCCTTTTGAAACGGGGGCGGTTCGGGCTTCGGAACGACGCGAAAAAAAGTTTAGGCAAGCCGAAATTTTTAAGGAGGATTCGTTCGGCGGATCCTTATTTTTCCGAGTCTAAAAGAACGCGACGGATTAAAATTCGCGATATTTTTTTCTACGGCGACCCTAAAAACCCCTGGAAACGGGGTTTTTCCGGCGGAATGCCCTTTTATTTTTCCGTAATTCCTTCATAATAGGTTTATAGTATCAATTAAGGTGCTTGATCCACACTTTGGTTCAGTTGAAAGGTAGTATATGACAAGTTCAGTTTCGATCATCGAAGAAGTTCAGAAGATTCTGGCTCGCTATCCGAACGCCGGCCGGGACCAGCTGATTCCGATTCTTCAGGAAATCCAGGGCGCCTGCGGGTATCTTTCCCGCGAAGCCGTGGTAGAGGTCGGCAAGCAGCTCCACATTCCGACGAGCAAAATTTACGGTGTTGCCACCTTCTACAACCAGTTTCGTTTCTCTGCCCAGGGGAAATACCACATTCAGATCTGCCGCGGTACCGCGTGCCACGTGAAGGGTTCGGCGGCGATCCTCGACGCTCTCGTCCGTGAACTTAAGATCAATCCGGGTGAAACCACCCGCGACGGCCTTTTCAGCCTGGAAATCGTCGCCTGCATCGGCGCGTGCGGATTAGCTCCCGTGATGAATATCTCGAACAATTTCCACGCCAAGCTGACCACGCAGTCGATCCCCGGTATCATCAAATCGTACCGCCAGCAGGCTGCCGCGGCCAAGGGCGCGTGATCTCTTCCGTCTTCGGCGGGGAAGTTCACCGTTATTCTCCCATCAATCAAAACACTCCACTAAGAGCAGAGAAATAAAATGGAACAAGTAAAACCTCTTGACACTGAATTTCTTTCCTGGGCTCTGGGCGATACGAGCAACCTGACGCCGGAACAGGCTCAGAAACTCTCGATCCTCCGGCGGGAAGATGTCGTAAAGCCAACGTTCTACGTCGGAACCGGAACGTGCGGTTTGGGCGCCGGCGCCGGCGAGACCCTCGAAGCCGTTCGCGCGTTCGTGAAAGACAATAACCTAGACGCCGAGATCGTCGAGGTCGGGTGCGTCGGTCTTTGCGCCGTCGAACCGATCGTCGACGTTCAGCTCCCCGGGAAAAACCGGATCGCGTTCCAGCAGATGACCAAAGACGTGACCCCCGCGATTCTCGACGCGATCGTCAATAAAGGCGAAGTCGTCGCCGACCACGTGATGGGTCAATACCGCGACGAAAAGACCGCGGCGTGGGACGGCGTCATTTTCATCGACGAGCATCCGTTCTTCGCCCCGCAGACCCGCTGGGTTCTGGCTAACTGCGGTTTGATGGATCCGGGCAGCCTTGAAGAGTACATCGCCCGCGGCGGTTACCGCGCGCTGAAAAAGACCCTGGCCAACAAGGTTTCGCCGGACGACATCTGCAAAGAGGTTCTCGAAAGCGGTCTGCGCGGACGCGGCGGCGGCGGGTTCCCCGCCGGGCGCAAATGGATGTTCGCGCGCGCCAATCAAGAGACCCACCGCTACCTGATCTGCAACGCCGACGAAGGCGACCCGGGCGCGTTCATGGACCGCGCGGTCATCGAAGGCGACCCGCACCGCCTCCTCGAAGGGATGGCGCTGGCCGCCTACGCGATCGGCGCTCAGAAAGCGTATATCTACATCCGCGCCGAATATCCGCTGGCGATCGCCCGTCTGCGGGTCGCGATCGCCGAGGCGAAAGCGAACAACCTTCTGGGCGACAATATCCTGGGGTCCGATTTCTCGCTGGAAATGGTCATTAAGATGGGCGCCGGCGCGTTCGTCTGCGGCGAAGAGACCGCGCTGATTCACAGTATCGAAGGGAAACGCGGGATGCCTCGTCCGCGTCCGCCGTTCCCCGCGGTCAGCGGTCTGTTCGGCTATCCGACGATCATCAACAACGTCGAGACGCTCGCCAACGTCGCCTCGATCGTCGATAAGGGCGCCAAATGGTTCAACGCCATCGGCACCGAGGGGAGTAAAGGGACCAAGGTCTTCGCCCTTTCCGGTAAGGTCAACCGGACCGGTCTGGTCGAAGTCGCCATGGGGACCACGATCCGCGACGTCATCTTCTCGATCGGCGGCGGGATCGCCAACGGGAAAGCCTACAAAGCGGTTCAGATCGGCGGTCCTTCGGGCGGCTGTATTCCCGAATCGCACATCGATATCGAAATCGACTACGAGTCGCTCAAGACGGTCGGCGCCATCATGGGGTCCGGCGGTCTGGTGGTGATGGACGAAGACAACTGCATGGTCGACGTGGCCAAGTTCTTCATGGACTTCATTCAGCGCGAGAGCTGCGGCAAATGCACTCCGTGCCGCGAAGGTACCCGGCGGATGCTCGAGATCCTCAACCGGATCACGCGCAGCGACCGCAACGAATCGGAACAGGACACCCTCGAACGGTTCCAGAGCATTATCCACATGGAAAAACTCGGCCAGATTATTCAGGACACGAGCCTTTGCGCGCTGGGTCAGACGGCGCCGAACCCGGTTCTTTCGACGATCCGCTGGTTCCGCGACGAATACGAAGCGCATATCTTCGACCGCAAGTGTCCCGCGAAAGTCTGCAGCGAACTGCTGAAGTTCGAAATTATCGCCGACAAGTGCAAAGGGTGCACCCTCTGCGCCAAGAACTGCCCGGTCGGCGCGATTACCGGTACGGTCAAGCAGCCGCACGTCATCGACGCCGAGAAGTGCATCTCGTGCGGTCTGTGCATGAGCAACTGCCGATTCGACGCCATTCTCAAGAAGTAAAATCGAAACAACTTTCGCAAGAATAAGGAATAAGAACCATGATCAATATTGAAGTCAACGGAAAAACGATTCAGGCCGAAGCCGGCGAAATGCTTCTGGCGGCGTTGAATCGCGCGGGGATCGAAGTCCCGACCCTCTGCAATATGGAAGGCCTTCCGGCAACGGGGGCGTGTCGTATGTGTGTCTGCGAGGTTGAAGGGCAGCGCGCTCTGGTTCCCGCCTGCGCGTTCCCGATCGCCGACGGTATGAAAGTGAAAACCCATTCGCAGCGCGTGATTGAAGCGCGCCGGACGATTCTTGAACTCCTCCTGGCGAACCATCCGACCGACTGCTTCTACTGCGAGCGGAACGGAAGCTGCAAACTGCAGTCCCTTTCGGTCGAACTGGGCGTCCGCAGCCATCGCTATACCGGCGCCAAGGACAACCGCCCGATCGACGAATCGAGTCCCGCGATCGTCCGCGACTCGAGCAAATGCATCCTCTGCGGCCGCTGCGTCCGTGTCTGTGAAAATATCCAGACGGTCTCGTGCCTCGACTATATCCGCCGCGGTTCGAAGGCGTTTATCGGCAACTCGTTCAACGAAGGTATGAATGTCGCCAGCTGCATCGCCTGCGGTCAGTGCGTCGCCGCCTGCCCGACGGGCGCGCTCACCGGCAAGAACGACATCGGCAAGGTCGTCGCCGCCCTGAAAGACCCGAACTTGCATGTCGTCGTTCAGCACGCGCCGGCGGTTTCGGTTTCGCTCGGCGAAGAGTTCGGCCTTCCGCTCGGCACCGACGTGATGGGCAAACTCCACGCGGCGCTTCGCAAAGTCGGATTCGACGCCGTGTTCGACACTTCGTTCAGCGCCGACCTTACCATTATGGAAGAGGCGACCGAACTGGTCGGCCGAGTGACCGGCGGCGGCGTTCTGCCGATGTTCACCAGCTGCTCGCCCGGCTGGATCAAGTTTATCGAAACCTTCTATCCCGAAATGCTTCCGCACGTTTCGAGCTGCAAGTCCCCGCAGGGGATGCTCGGCGCGGTGATCAAGTCGTGCTACGCCGAAAAGGTCGGGATCGAGCCGAAGAAGATCTTCAGCGTTTCGATCATGCCGTGTACCGCCAAGAAATTTGAAGCGTCGCGTCCGGAACTCGGCCGCGACGGCTACCAGGATATCGACGCGGTTCTGACGACTCGCGAAGCCGCCCAGCTGTTCAAGATGTTCGGGATCGACCTTGGCAAACTCGAGCCGGAAGCGGCCGATTCGCCGTTCGGCGAACGGAGTACCGCCGGGAAGCTCTTCGGCGCCAGCGGCGGCGTGATGGAAGCGGCCGTTCGTACCGCTTATTACCTGATCACCGGCGAGAACCTCAAAGAGCTCAAACTCGAAGCTCTCCGCGGCCTGGAAGGGTGGGGGAAAGAAGCGCATCTCGATATCAACGGTCTTAAAGTCGGCGTCGCCGTCGTCAACTCGCTCGGCAACGCCCGCAAGATCATCGAACTGGTCAAGAAGGGCGAACTGAAAGATATTCAGTTTATCGAAGTGATGACCTGCCCGGGCGGGTGCATCAACGGCGGCGGTCAGCCTTACGGCGCGACGGTCGAGCGCGTGACCGCCCGTATGAAGAAGCTCTACGATTTGGACGCCACCGAATCGCTCCGTCTCTGCCACGAGAACAAAGAGCTCCAGCGCCTTTACGACGAATACCTTGGCAAGCCGAACAGCGAAAAGGCGCATCATCTGCTTCACACCCACTATCACGAGCGGACTCCGCTCACCTGATAGGTCTTTTGCGCGCCGGTCCGGAATCCTCGCTCTTTCGGACCGGCCGCTCGTGATGTTTTTCCCGACATACCAAGATAAACGAAAGAGATAAAAGGTTCATCATCATGAAAAACTGCAAGATTCTTCTGGTGGACGGCGATCCTGTGTACACCGACGAAGTCAGCGAAGCGCTGAAAGCCGACGGGTGCGCCGTTGCCGTGGTCGAAAATCGCGCCGCGGCCGAAGAAGCGCTCGCCGCCGACAAGTATGACATTGTGATCACCGACCTGGTGATGGAAAAGGCCGACAGCGGGTTTTCGCTGGCGTTCCATATCAAAAAGGATCATCCGGAGACGAAAGTCATTATCGCGACCGACGTGAACAGCCGTCACGGCGTGAAGTTTTCGGTTGACAGCGAGGCCGAACGCGCCTGGATCAAGGCCGACGCGTTTCTCGACAAACCGTATCGCTGCGAACAGCTCCGCACGGTGATCGAACGGCTGTAAGTTTCCGCTTACGGCATTGCTCCGCCGCTCGATGATTGCGGCGCGCGACGACGGGGTTCGGGTTGTTTTGACCCGAACCCCTTTTGCTTTTCCAAACGCTCGTTTGATTAGCCGGAAACTTTTTCCCGGCGCGGGAGGGACCAGGCGAACGCCGAGTTGGCCAGCGCCATGAGCGCCGAGAAAGTGAAAAGCCAGCTGACCCCGAACGCCGCCCAGATCCAGCCGCCGGCCAGGGCGATCAGGATCGAAATGAGATGATTGATCGAAATTCCGGTCGAAAGGGTGCTTGTCAGTTCGTTCGGATCGGCCGCGATTTGGCGCACGTAGATGTTCGTCGCCAGCGACGCGGTGCTGATCAGACCGTCCAGCAGGTAGTTGCCGCAGACGATCCAGACGGCGACGGACGCCGGAAAGATCGTTCCCGCGTAGCCATACGCCAGGGCGACCCAGAAGAGGATCAGCGTGTCCCAGATCATGACGGAACGATAGCCGAATCGGTCGGTGATCCGCCCGACCGTCGGCGCGCCGAGCATATTGACCAACGCGCTGATCCCCATCAGAACCGCCACCTGCGGCGTGGTGAGGTGGTAGATCTTGATCAGAACGTAGGGGGCGAAGGTCAGAAAGATCTGTTTGCGAGCGCCGTAGAAGAGTTCGAGAACGTAGAACTTGTTGAACTTCCGATGGAAGTAGAGGCGCGGGCGCTTGGTGACGCGGTTCGGCGCGTTTTTGGTGTAGGTCGAAAGGACGCTCCCGGTCAGAAGGAGCGCGATCAGAACCCAGACGACGCGGAAGAGAGTTTTCGCGTCGTCGATTCCGAACCCGCGCATACCGACCCAAAAGACGACCGCGACCAGAAGGCTTCCCAGGATCGTTCCGGCGTTCATCACGCAGGTCATCAGCCCGAGCGACGTCCCCTCGCGGCCCGGCCGGGCGACCTGCATGGCCAGCGACTGACGCGCCGGCATGACCAGATGTTCCCCCGTGCTGAAAAGCATGACGAGCGCCGTCAGACCCGCTTTATTCGTGGGGGCCAGGAGCGCCAGCGCCGCCAGAAGCGAGACGGCGGTTCCCAGACGGAGAACGCGCCAGTCGCTCAGACGGTGCATCAGCGCCAGAATAAAGACGAGCGCGAACCCGGGGAGTTCGCGAAAAAACTCCACGACACCGCGTTCAAAGATGCTGATCCCGTGAATGTCGGAAAGGTAGTTGTTCAGCGCGGCGGCGAAACAGCCGACGCCGACACCCCAGACGGCGATGCTCGTAAAGAACGCGATGGCGCTCGACGCGGCCGGATTGAAATGTTCGCGGGATTCTGACACGGCTTGATCCTTATTGCGGCATAAAAAACAAAAACGCATTATGGCGCAAAACGGGGATATGTCAACGAACCGGCTTTTTCGAACGGACGAATCGCGTATTCGGCGTTTCCGCCTTACAGGAATTCGATGAATTTTACCGTCGAACCGGTCACCGGACCGAGATTCAACACGCCGTCCGTGTAGTCGAGCGTCGATTCGATCGGTTCGATGCGGTCGCCCGGATCGATCGACCGGACGCGGACAGTTCCCGACGCGGGTACTCCCGAAAGGCGGATTTTGAGCGCGTCGGCGGTCTCCTTAAACGACGCGACCATCAGCCGCGCCGCTTTGCTTTCGCTTGTTCCTCCCAAGACGACGAGTTGATTTGAAGCGCTTTCGCACCGGACGCGGTTCGGCGCGAAAGCGAGCAGTTCGCCGAACCCGCGAAACACATAATACGTTTTATAGGGGTATCCGTTGCTGTCGATCAGACCCCAGTCGTCTTCCTGGAGCGACGTGCAGTAGTAGTTGGCGCTGTCAAGCGGGGAGTCTTGCCAAAGCGCCAGCGCGCAGGCGATAAACGCCGCCGCGTCGATCCCGTTGATTCCGCCGTCGCCTCGAATGACGTCCGCTCGGGTTTTACGATCGGCCTCTTGTCCCTGAACGACGTTCCACGACGTGTTGAAATAATGCCATTCGTCGAGATGGAGTTCGGTATCGGTCAGTCCGCGCTCGTCGAGGAGGCGCCGAACCGTTACGGGCGCCTCGATGATTTCGGCCAACGAGGAAGGGTAGGCATGCCACGAGCAAAAATCGAGCGGGGCGTTCTCCTTTCGGCAGAATTCGATAAACTGCGTTAAGAGCTTTTCGTCGCACCCCGCCAGCGCCGGACCGCCGATTTTGATTTCCGGAAACTCCTCTTTGAGCCGTTTCGCCACTTGCGCGTAGAAACGGCAGTACGACGCGAAATCTTTGTTGTCCCACATCAGCGGGATCATATTCGGCTCGTTCCAGATTTCCCAATATTCGATGCCGTGGCGGAATCCGTTTCCCCATCCGCGGTTGTAATGGCGAACGATTCCGGCGAAAATTTCCGCGGCTTTCGCGGCGTCTTTCGGCTCTTTGGCGAAATAGGTGTTCGGCGCCGAATGTTCGATACTGACTCCCAGACGGTACATGATCGGCGCGCCGCCGTCGAGAATCGTCTTGACGTAATCGTCGGTCGCGTCGAAATAATAGTTCGCGGGGTCGGCGGGATCGTCGTTCATGTTCCCGAAAATCAAGTGCATGTCGACCAGCCGGAGTCCGGGATTGTCCCACGGCGCGTCGTGAAGCCGGACCAGTCCGAACCGCGCGTCGTTAAAGAGTTCCCGCTGTCCGTTGTATCGGCTGGTGATCAGACGGGGCCCCAGATTGGTGCCGTTGAGCGGTTTGATCGGGCCGACCGTTTCCGAAAAGTCGGCGGTCAAAACGACCGCGTTCCCTTCGTCGGAAAAGACGGGGGAAAGCGGCAGGCCCGGAAGGAACGCGACCAGCGCCGCGGCGATCAGCGCGGCGGGATGCCAAGTGGCGGTGAAAATTTTTTCTTGTTTCATGGGGCGGTCTTTTCGGTTACGGTTCCGTTCGGTTTGAATACGCCAAGCAACAGACGCGGGACGTATTCTTCGAGAAACCAGCGGTCGATGTCGAACCGGGTTCCGGTTTCCCGATCGGCTTTTTCGAACCGGGCTCCGGCGGCGAGAAGCTGCGGCTGACCGATTCTCCGAACCCCCTCCCGGTCTTTGTCGAGGAAAAACGGCGAATAGCCGGGGAAATCGGCGTAGTTTCCGCGGAGCGAGGTGACGACGTAATCCCGCCCGTCGGCGGTATAGGTCTGATCGTAGAGGTTCGCGCGGGTAAAGGTTCCTTTTTCGCGCCGTCCGGCTTTGTCGGGCTCGGCAAAAACGTAGATTTCCGGTTCGGGATAGAAGTGGTATTCGATGTGCCAGACGGTTCCCCGCCGCGAAAGATAAAGGACGTGTTCGGCGTAGTACTCGACGGGGAGTTTTGGGGCGGGGACGGCGTCGGCCGATTCCGAATCGCCCGCCGCGATCCCTTGGGTTCGAAACGCTTCGGCGTAGGTCTCTTCGATGAGCCTGGCCAGGGACTCGAATCCGGGCTTCGGGCCGGTGGCGATCTTGAGCGTGAGGGGGACTTTCTGCCCCTCGACCGGCTGAGAGAATTCTTGGTAGAGATAGATATCATCGTAAAAGACGCGGATCGGGTTCATCGATTTGTCTGTTCCTTGGCGAGAGACGGTTCGGTTTTTTCTTCTCTTTCATTATATCCTTTGGCGGCGGGATTGGCCAGTACGCAGGCCGCGGGACGGAGAGCCGCGTCGGTTGTTCTTTTTCCGTTCTTTCGGTATACTGAAGTCGGCCTCGTTCTCTTTCGAAAGGCTCTTTTGGCGAGCCGCGGCGAGAACCGGGCCTGCCTCAATTGGGAGCGATAAATGAAACCTCGAATCGGATGGATCGGTACCGGCGTCATGGGACGGAGTATGGCCGCGAACCTCTTGAAGGCGGGTTGCGAGCTGACGGTCTTTACGCGAACCAAAGAGAAAGCCGCGCCCCTTTTTGATTTGGGCGCGCTCTGGGCGGAATCGCCCGCTCGGGCGGCCGCGGCGTCGGACGTCGTCTTTCTGACGGTCGGATATCCCGCCGACGTGCGCGAGACGGTCTTGGGCCGGCTCGGGGTGTTGGCCGGATTTCGGCAAGAGGCCGGTCGAGCCGCGCCGCCGACGGTGGTCGACATGACGACGAGTTCCCCGGCGTTGGCGGCGGAAATCTACGCCGCGGCGCGGGCTCAGGGCGCCGACGCGCTCGACGCTCCCGTTTCGGGCGGAGATATCGGCGCGCGGGAGGGGACCCTTTCGATCATGGTCGGCGGGGACGAAAACGTCTTCCGGCGGATCGTTCCCCTTTTCGAAGCGCTCGGCTCGAAGGTTGTCTATCAGGGGAAAGCGGGGATGGGTCAGCATGCCAAGATGGTGAACCAGATCCTGATCGCCGGAAATATGGCGGGGATGTGCGAGGCGCTCCTCTACGCGCGGCGCGCGGGACTCGATATGGATAAGGTGATGAGTTCGGTCGCCGCGGGGGCGGCGGGGAGCTGGTCCCTTTCGAATTTGGCGCCGCGGATACTGCGCGGCGATTTCGAACCCGGTTTTTTTGTGGAACATTTCATTAAGGATATGAAAATCGCGCTCGAAGAAGCGGCGCGGATGGAATTGAGACTTCCGGCGCTCGACTTGGTTCGGCGTCTCTATGAGCGGCTCGCCGCGCAGGGTGGCGGACGGCTCGGGACCCAGGCGCTGATTAAAGCGTTGGACGGACTTCGGAAAGACGATCCGCTCTGAGAGGCAAGAGTCATCATTTAAAACCGTTCGCCGAACGGCAGCGGTATTCCGACTTGTAACGAAACACGCACCCGACACGCGGGGCCAAGGGGAAACACGATGGAAGAACACGACGATCAGCGCGCCGATATTGAACTTGATCTGAAACGCGCCTTTGAAGGCGAGGCGAAAGCGCGCAGGGAACTGGTGGAACGAATCGCCGCCGCCGAAAAGGCTCATCAGGCGGGGAACGAGATCGATTACGTTTCGCTCGCCCAGGATTATTTCACCCTGGCGCTCGAAGCGCAGGAGGAAGACGATTTCGAGACGACCGGAAAATGGCTCGAAAAGGCGATCAAGCTTCTCGAGTCGGTGCCGTTTCCGACCGACGAGATGGTCTTGGTTCTCGCGCAGGCGCATTTGACCTACGGCGTGACGCTCAACGACCAGGGGGTCTGGTCCGACGCCTTGGCCGAATACGACGCCGCCGAAGCTCTTCTGGGAAAACTTTCCGAAATCGGGAATCTCGACGCGCGGCTCGACTTGGCGGGGATTCGGCTGAATATCGCCACGATCCGGTTCGAACAGGGGAAATATTCCGACGCGGTCGCCGCGTTCGAGCAGGTGAAAAGCGAGTTCGCCTCTCTTTTCGGCACGTCGAAAGAGGACGAGGCGTATTACTATCTCGCGAAGACTTATATGCAGGAAGCGGCGATCTATCGCGAGATGGGAGAAGACGAAAAGAGCCGGCAGCGGCTGGAAGAGGTGATCGCCCTCTATCGAAAGATGATCGAACGGGGCGACGCGGAACAGAGCGTCGATCTGGCCGAAGCGCTGGCGATCTACGCGCAGACCCTCGAATGTTCCGGAGAAAGTTCGCCGGAGGAGATTCTTCCCTACGTCGAAGAGGCGGTGACGCGCCTTCGCGACGGGGTCGCCGCCGGACGCGCCGACGTCTGTCCGGAGCTGCTGAACGTCTCGGTGATGAACGGACGGCTCCTCAACTATATGGAACGATACGGCGAAGCGGAAGAACTTTTAACCGAAACGGCCGAAATTTTCGACGGGATTCGCGAGACCGACGATCCGGAGGCGCTCCTGTCGATGGTCATGCTTTTCGACGAGAGGGGAAAGGCGCGTTACGCCAAAAATACGTATGACGACGCGCTCGCCGACTTTAATACGGCGGCGGAGATCGCCTCGCGGCTGCCCGTCGATTTTTACGACGAAGAGGACGAACACGAGCACGAGGAGGATCACGATCACCACGACGGGTGCGGATGCGGGTGCGGCCATGTCAACGTGCTGCGCGCCGAAGGGCTTTTAAAGCTCTTTTCCGTATACGTGAACCGCGCCAAGACGCTCAAAATATTGGGGCGCGCCGACGAGGCGAAAGACGATTGCGGCCGGGCGGGCGATATTCTTCCCCGCGTGAAAGAATATCTCGAAGACGACTATCAGGGATACCGGGACGTCTACGAGGCGCTCGCCAAATCGCTTTCGTAATACGCCGAACGCAACGCCCGCGACGGCGATGATCTGGAGTTTCTCCGAAACCGCGACAGAAAGAGTAACCGATGGATCTCTTTAACCGAAACGAAATCAAGCCGAAACCGCTCGCCGAGCGGGTCAACAAACTGAAAGTTCTGAAACTTGCCGAAAAGATCGAACGGGGGCCGATCGCGCTTTCCGAAGAGGCGCGCGAGTCGGTGAGACGCGCGGCCGAACGGATCCGATCGGCGAGGGAACGCGGCGCGGCGCGGATTCTGACCTACGGCGCCCATTCGATCAAAAACGGGCTCGGTCCGACGATGGCCGCCCTGGCCGACGAAGGGTGGATCACCCATTTCGCGACGAACGGCGCGGGGATCATTCACGACTGGGAGTTCGCGCTTCAGGCCGAGTCGGGGGAAGACGTGCATCGCTACGTCCTGGAGGGACAGTTCGGGATATGGGAAGAGACGGGTCGGTATATGAACCTCTCGTTTCTGGTCGGCGCGCTCGAAGGGCTGGGGTACGCCGAATCGATCGCCGCGACGATCGACTGCGGAAAGATCGCGGTTCCCTCTTTGGAAAGACTTCGCGCGATGGCCGAAGAGTCGGCACGGTCGGACGATCCCGCCGAACTCGAACGGGGAGCCGCCGCGATGGATTTGGCGACGATGATCGCCCGCGGGAATTTGCCGAAAGAGGGGACGGTCTACGAGATTCCTCACCCGTTTAAGGAGTACTCGCTGATCTGGCGGCTGCGGCATGCCGGCGTGACGCAAACCTGTCATCCGATGATCGGGCACGATATTATCTACACCCATCCGGTCAACTTTCCCGCGGCGATCGGCCGGTGCGCCGAACGCGATTTTTTGGCGTTCGTCCGGTCGGTCGCGAACCTGAAAGGGGGGATCTACCTGTCGGTCGGCTCGGCGGTGATGTCGCCGATGATCTTCGAAAAGGCGCTTTCGATGGCGCGAAACGCCGCGCGGCAAAGGGGCGAGTCGATCGACGACTTCGATATTCACGTTCTCGATCTGGCGCCTTCCCGCTGGGACTGGAACAGCGCGGGTGAACCGCCGGTCGACAATCCAGCGTACTATCTTCGATTCTGTAAGACGTTCAGCCGGATGGGGGGCGATATGATCTACACGTCGGCGGACAACGCCTCGTGGATTCCCGCACTCCTGGCGGAGCTTCGTAAAAACCGTTAGATTTGCTTTATCGCAAAGGAATCACCGCGATGAAAAAATTATTTTTCCTTTTGACGGCGTGCCTCTTTTTCGCTTCGACGCTTTACGCCGAAACCATTACCGCGGACGTGGTGATTTTCGGCGGATCGTCGGCCGCGGTCTCGGCCGCGGTTCAGGTTCGACGGATGGGGAAGACCGCGGTGATCGTCATGCCCGAACGGCATGTCGGCGGGATGAGCGTTTCGGGACTCGGCCAGACCGATTCCGGCGACAAGCGGGTGATCGGCGGGATCGCGCGGGAGTTCTATCATCGGATCTGGCTTCATTATCAGGACGAGAGCGCGTGGGTTTGGGAACCGAAACCGGAATCGTTTCCCGGAATGGATTCTCAGACGCAGACCATGTGGGCGTTCGAGCCTTCCGCCGCGGAAAAGGTGATGGAGGGTTTTATCGCCGAATACGGCATCCCCGTTTATCGCGGCGAGCGGCTTGACCGTGAAAACGGAATTGTGAAAGAGGGGAATTCCCTGAAATCGATCACGACCTGGTCGGGACGGACCTTTGCCGGCAGGATCTTTTTGGACGCGACCTACGAAGGCGATCTGCTCGACGCCGCCGGCGTTTCGTTTACGGTCGGCCGCGAAAGCAACGCCCGGTACGGCGAAACGCTGAACGGAATCCAGACGGGAAACGCCGTTAAACATCAGTTTGCCGGACCGGTCGACCCGTATATGGAACCGGGAAACCCGGAAAGCGGGTTTCTGCCCGGATTGAACCAGGGCGCGGGCGGCGAAGACGGCCAGGCCGACCGAAAGGTGCAGGCGTATTGCTATCGGCTCTGTATGACGCGTGTGCCGGAAAACCGCGTTCCGTTCGAAAAGCCGGAAGATTACGACGAGGAAGATTACGAGCTCCTTTTCCGCGATATCGAAGCGGGACAGACCCGATTCTTCCATCCGAGCCGTGTTCCGAACGGAAAAACCGACACGAACAACAACGGCGCGGTTTCGAGCGATTATATCGGCGCGAACTACGATTATCCCGAAACGTGTTACGAACGGCGCGACGAGATTCTGGCCAATCACATCCGATGGCAGAAAGGTTTCTTCTGGACGATGGCGAACCATCCGCGCGTGCCGGAAGAGCTTCGGCGCGAGTTCTCGGAGTGGGGGCTCGCCAAAGACGAGTTTACCGACACCGAGAACTGGCCCGAACAGCTTTACGTGCGGGAAGGGCGGCGGATGGTCTCCGATTTTGTGGAGACGGAAAACCATCTCCGGTCGATCCAGCCGATTCCCGATCCGGTCGGAATGGGGTCCTATAATATGGACTCGCACAATGTGCAGAGGTACGTCGCGATTGACGAAGAGGGGCGCGCTTCGGTTCGAAACGAAGGGGACGTTCAGGTGCCGCCCGGAGGAGCCTATCCGGTCAGCTTTCGGGCGATGATTCCGAAAAAGGAAGAGTGTTCCAACCTGCTGGTGCCGGTTTGTGTCAGCTGCAGTCATATCGCCTACGGGTCGATCCGCATGGAACCGGTCTTTATGATCCTGGGGCAGTCGGCGGCGACCGCGGCGGTCCTCTCGATCGACGCCGGGATTTCGCCCGCCGACCTCCCTTACGAGCGGCTTGAAAAGCGGCTCCGGGAAGACGGCCAGGTGCTGGAAAAGCCGTAGGGGCTCGGGAAACGGCCTACTCTCCCGCGCTCGGGCACTCTTTGGCCAGCGGGCATTTATCGCAGAGAGGGGCGCGGGCGCGGCAAACGTTGCGGCCGTGGGTGATGAGACGGTGGCTGAAATCGACCCACTCTTTTTTCGGGACGAACGAGACGAGATCGCGTTCGATCTTCTCGGGGTCGGCCGCTTCGGAAAGACCGAGCTTGCGGCTGATCCGGCCGACGTGAGTGTCGACGACGATCCCCTCGACGATCCCGAACGCGTTTCCCAAAACGACGTTGGCGGTTTTGCGTCCGACCCCCGGCAGGCTGACCAGTTCGTCGATCGTGCGGGGAACCTCGCCGTGAAAATCTTCTTTGAGACGCTTGCAGAGCGCGTGGATGTTTTTCGCCTTGTTGTGATAGAAGCCGGTCGAGCGGATCGCGTTCTCGATTTCGGGGATTCCCGCCCTGAGGAAGTCGTCGGGGGTCTTGAACCGTTTAAAAAGACCGGGCGTGACCTCGTTGACCCGTTTGTCGGTGCATTGCGCCGAAAGGATCGTCGCGATCAGGAGCTGGAACGGATTGACATGATCCAGCGTGCAGGCGACCCGGGGATACGCCGCGTTTAACTTTTTGAGGATCCGTCGGCGCCGCCGGAGTTCGGCACCGTCGATCGAAGAGGGGGCGGAATGACGAGGGGACATCGGAACGACCTTTCTTCTTGAAGAACCGGGAGGAATTTCGCGAGAGCCGATATATAAAAAAAGACCCGCGAACCCCTATAGAATAGGCGTCGGCGGGTCTAGTGGCGGGGAAGGGACTTGAACCCTTGACCTCAAGGTTATGAGCCTCGCGAGCTACCAACTGCTCCACCCCGCGTCAACTGTCCGGATTCTACCCCTTTTTCGCCTGACGTCCAGGGGGGGCGCCGGGTGCGAGGGGCGATTTCGGCTTTCTTGCTTCTTTCCAACGCAATCGCTAAAATGGGGGAAGGTGAAAAAGACGGGAAGAGACCCGCGGCCTGCGCGTTCGGCGTTTTTCTCTTCCGTGCTACCGTACTTCAAGAAAGGATCGTGAACGAAATGACCACACGTCGTAATTTTCTGAAAGCCGCGGCGGTTGCGGCGGCCACCCCTTATTTTGCCCTGCCGAAGGCG
Source organism: uncultured Planctomycetota bacterium (assembly GCA_902796885.1). Taxonomy (GTDB): domain Bacteria; phylum Planctomycetota; class Planctomycetia; order Pirellulales; family Thermoguttaceae; genus RUG695. Next base: position 35,583 of record CADBQY010000204.1, on the reverse strand, counting down.
CGTGCCGAAAGCGACACCGGGCGTCTTCGTATGGCGGCGATCGGCTGCGGCGGGCAGGGGCGGCTCGATATGTCCTATTTCGATAAGCTCGTCGATATTGTCGCGCTTTGCGACGTCGATTCCAAGTTTGGAATTGCCGAAACGCTTTGGTGCGGTTACGGCCGTAAAGAGGGGGACAAAGTCATCCAGCCCGATACCTATTCCGATTACCGCCGTGTTCTTGAACGGGACGATATCGACGCGGTTCTGATCGCGACTCCGGACCACTGGCATACAAAAATCGCCATCGAGGCGATGCAGGCGGGGAAACACGTCTTCTGCGAAAAGCCGCTGACCCTGACCCTCGAAGAGAACCGGCTGATCCGCGAAGCGGTTCATAAATACAACCGCGTCTTCCAGGTGGGGACGATGCAGCGCTGTTTTACCGAATCGTTCATGCTGGCCGCGCTGATCATCCGGGGCGGATACCTCGGCAAAATCAAGAAAGCCGTGATCGACATCGGCGGATGCCCGACCTCGCCCGCGATCCCGAAAGCGCCGGTTCCCGAATCGCTCGACTGGAATATGTGGCTCGGGCAGGCGCCGTTGGTCGACTATATCGCTTCCGACAGCGAAGGGAACACGCCCTGGGAACCGGCGGCGGCCTCGTTTCCCGCGTTCAGCCGCTGCCATTATCAGTTCCGCTGGTGGTATGAATACAGCGGCGGGAAGTTTACCGACTGGGGCGCGCATCACATCGATATCGCCCTCTGGGCGATGGGCCGGCAGAACGCCGGCGACGGACCCGTCGAAATCGACGGCCGCGACGCCGAACATCCGGTTCCGTACAAAGACGGGTATCCGACGGTTGACAACCAGTTCAACACCGCGACGCGGTTCAATGTCTATCATAAGTTCGCCGACGGGCTGGTGATGAACGTCTGCGACAGTGCCAAAGACGGGAACGGCATTCTGTTCGAGGGAACGAAAGGGCGCATTCATGTCAGCCGCGGCCGTATCGTCGGCAAGCTGATCGAGGAGGGAATTGCCGAACAGTTCAAGGAAGAGGACTATATCGCGCTGAACAACGGCGTGCCGTTCAGTCCGGAAACGAACGCTCGGGTCACTCAGGACCGCGCCTTCTATGAGCATAAGTATAACTTTATCCACTGCATTCAGAACGGCGGCAAACCGATCTCGGACGTCGACAGCCACGTGCTGACGGCGAACATGTGCCATCTGAGCGGGATTGCCGCGCGGCTGGGACGCGTGATCAAATGGGATCCGGTCAAGGAGACGATCGTCGGGGACGACCAGGCGGCTTCGTTCATGCACCGAGATCAGCGGAAAGGATTCGAACTGCCCGAAGTCTGAGCTCTTTCGGTTCGGCGCGCGAAAAAACGGAAGGCGCCCCGCGCGGGGAACCTTCCGTTTTTTCGCGCCGGACGACGGCCGCGCCGTTTAGATCATCTCTTCTAAAATCTCTTCGAGTTCGGCGTCGAGCAGGTCGAAAATGTCGTCGGAAGCGACCGCGACGGCCAGCGCGGGGGGGTAGACGATCGTGCCGGAGTTTGTCGTTTTGAACCAGTTGGCCGAAATGAAACTGCGGTCGCCCGGCCCGACGAAACCGTCCCCGTCGATATCGCAGCGCTCGTCCCAGTCGGCGTTCCCTTCGGAGGTGAACCACCGATTCGAAAGGATGGAGTAGTCGCCCGGTCCGATAAAACCGTCGCCGTCAATATCGACGGGACAGAGAAGCGAGCTGACCGTGGCCGAGAAATCGGAGTTGGTCCAGTTGACGTTGTCGCCGAGCGCCCTGACGCGGACGTAGTAGGTCTCTCCGTAGGTCAGGCCGGTGAGTCGGGTCGTGTTTGTGCCGGAGAACGCCTGCGACCAGCTTATCTGGTTCGTCGACCAGTAGACCGTATATCCAAGGCTGTCGGGAACCGCGTCCCAGGAAACGCGGAGACGGTTCGCGCCGGCCGACGAAAGCGTGACGCCGGTCGGTGCGTCCAGCTTCGACTTGGGATAGTACTCGTACGCGCCCAGATCGACGGTGATTCCGGAGACGCGGTCGTGACCGGCCAGGTCGTAGAGGATGTCGCTGCCGTCTTCGTAGAACAGGTAAGCCTCGTCGCCGAGATCGATCGCCTGGGAATCGGCGGCCAGCGTGTAATCTCCGGCGCCGCGATCGGTAAAGAGGGGGAGAGAGGGATCGTACTCGAAGAAATTGTCAATGACGAAATTGAGCTGGACCAACCAGTCGGAGGTCGAGTTGGTGAGGACGTTGTACCCGTATCCGTAGCCGTTTCCCTCGTAATTGCAGGTGTCCTTTCCCGAAGCGCTGGTGTTTTCGGCAATGATGCAGTTGAAGGCGTCGAGATACATTCCCTGCCCGTAATAGTTGTAGATCCCCGCGCCCCCCGAATAGCTGCCGGTGGTGCGGTTTCCGGCGATCGTGCATTGGCGCAGCGTCAGCCGGCCGAAGTTTTCGATCCCGCCGCCGGTGTACATCGAGCTGTTTCCCGCGATCAGCGAGTTGACGATGAAGGCGTCCGCGTCGTGAACGTAGATCCCGCCTCCGTAGTTGAGCGAGCTGTTTCCGGTGATTTTACTGTCGTTGATCTCGATCGATTCGCCGTGAGCGAAGATCCCGCCGGCGAAATAGGCGGAATCGGTCGACCTGTTGTTTGAGACCACAGAGCGGTTGATCGTGGTGATCGAGCCGTTGGCGTCGATTCCGCCCCCCGACATGGACGCCGTGTTGGACGAGATCGACGCGTTTTCGATGTTCAGGATCCCGATGTAGGAGTAGATTCCCCCCCCGTTCGCGGACGACGAGCACGAGACGACGCTCCCGCCGCTGATCGCGACGCTCCCGTGGTTCGAGTAGATCCCGCCGCCGTATTCGGCGCGGGAGAGGGAAATGTTGCAGTTGTTCAGGATCAGGTCCCCCATGGTGTAGATCGCGCCGCCGTCGCCGGAAGAGAAGCCGTTCTGAATGTTGACCGCGTTCAGGGTGAGCGAGGCGCCTTCGGCGATATTGAAGGCGCGGCCGCGCTGGGCGGCGTTGATCACCACATTGTTGGTTCCGCCGGGAGTGCGGAGCGAGGAGGCGTCGATCGTGATCGCCGCGTTGATTTTCAGTTCGCCGTATCGGAGCGAGAAGTTCGCCGGACTCAGCGCCGGATTGAAAGTAATCACGTCGCCGTCGCCGGCGCGCGAGACCGCCTCGCGAAGCGAGAGAACCGAATCGTCCTCAACCCACGCCGAGTAGTCGGCGGTCGTGTTCACGACCCAGTTGACCGAAAGGAGGAAGCGCCGCTCGAGCGACTCGAAACGTAGCGGACGGGTTTTCAGGGGGAGACGTTTCATCGAGGGGTCTTCCTTTCGCGGGGTGAACGGGCGGTTTATCGATCATTTTCCGCCTGAAATTATATCACCTTTTCCCGAGACGGGTATCGAGCGCGTAGCGGAGAATGGCGCCGACCGTCTTGCCGTCTTCAATTTCGCCTGAATCGATCATCTCGAGCGCCTTTTCCAGGGGGACGGAAGTGAGCGAAAGGTTTTCGCCGTCTTCGAGCGCGCTTTCCCCCGGGGTCAGGCCTTCGGCCAGGAAGAGGGTGAGCTTTTCGTCGAGATAACCGGGTGAGGCGTAGAAGGAAGGGTAGGGGGTCCATTTTTCGGCGGCGTACCCGGTCTCCTCTTTCAGTTCGCGCTGCGCGGTGAGGAGCGGCTCTTCCCCCGGCTCCTTCATGCCGGCCGGGATTTCGTAGATGAATCGGCCGACCGCGACGCGGAATTGTTTCACCAGAAGGAGTTCGCCGCTCGGAAGGATCGGCAGGACGCCGACCCCGCCGGGGTGGCGGATCACGTAGCGGGTATGCTTCCGGCCGCTCCGGCCGAGTTGCCAGGTCTTTTCAAGTTTGAAAATGGGACAGGAAAATACGATTTCGTTTTCGTCCTGAGACATGGAACTTTCTTTCGTTGCAAGGGGGCGGCTCGCGTCCGCGGCGGCGGGGCGGACTACCGATTTTTTTCGAGGCGGTATTTCGGCGCGTCTTTCATGTTGTAACCGTGGGTGTTCCCCTGAATGAATTCAAGAGTCGCCGGTACGCCGAGGTTATTGTAGAGCGTCATCACGCCGGAAGGAGGGCAGACGTAGTCGCCCAGACCGGCGGAAATCGTCACGGGACACTTGATCCGTTTGGCGTGGTTGACCCCGTCGTAGTAGCCGAGCGCGTCGGTCCATTCGGGGCGGAAGAAGGAGGGGTTTCGCGATTGCAGCGCGGTTCCCGAAACGTCGCAGAACCAGGGAACGTTAAGGTGACAGGCGCTGACCTGCTCGTCGAGCGCGGCTCCCAGAATCGATTGGAATCCCCCCTGGCTGCCCCCCGTGACGGTGATGTTCTTCCCGTCCCATTCGGGACGCGATTTCAAAAATTCAAGAGCCCGCATCACGCGCATCGCCACACCGTTCCAGTAGGAGGTTTCCGGATCGGCGTTCGACTCGGCGGGAAAGCCGTAGCTCTTGAGCGTCGTGTTGAACAGGTTTTGGTAGAAATCCGCATCCCGGCCGTTTTCGATCCCGTGCGCGTTAATGCAGAGGGCCAGCTGGGTCTTTCCCGCCCGGATTTCTTTACTGGCCGACGCGACGCCGTATCCCTGAAGGACCAGGAGCGCCGGGAGCGATTTCTCTTTGGCGTCGGCGGGGAGACAGAAGTAACCCGAGACGGGCGCGCCGAGACAGTCGACCCGCAGGTCGTAGCACGCGACGGCGTCGTTCGGCGATTCGACTTCGCGGAGGTGCGCTTTCAGGGGGACTTCGGCGAGCCGTTCTTTCTGCCGGGCCCAGAACGCGTCGAAGTCGTCCGGTTCGGGGGCGCTTCCGAGCCGGTCGAGGAGGACGCCGGCGCCGCCGTTGAACTCGTGATTCTCGCCGGGGACGTTGTTCCCCGCCTCGTCGAGCGCGACGACTTTCAGCCAGACGAAACCGGGCGTTTCGATCGCGGTGCGGACGGTCAGCGGCTCGTCGGCGGAGGTGACGGCTTCGCCCGATTCGGTTTTTCCGTCGTCGCCGGTGCGGAGCCAGCGAACTGTTTTTCCGGCGCAGGGGGCCCCGTCTTCGAAGAGACGGACGTTAAAGACGATTTCTTCCCCCGGCGCGTAGGCGAGCGGGTCTTTTTCGGTCTCGCCGAAAAAGGAGAGTTCGCCCGCCCGCGCCGCGACGGAAAGGAGGGCGAAAAGGAAGAGGGCTCCCGCCGCCGCGAGGCGCGAGAGACGCGGAAAGCGGAAGGCGGATCGATTCGAAACAAAGACATTCGGAATAAACATGGACGGACCTCGATTCTGGACGCGCCGCGGGGCGCGGGGTTTCGGCGGATTGCCGCCGTAAATGTATCTGCCAACAATATAGCGGAAGCTCGGCCGATTTGAAAGGGACTTGAAGCGTCTTGCGAAATATCCGGCGTTACTGTTGACCGGAGTTTTCTTTCACCCTATAATCGGGAGTGCGGCGCGGGACGAATGCGCCGCGGTCAGACCAATTTTAACTTTCCGTTCCGCGGAAAGGAATAAGGGAGAAGTCGATGGATAATTTTCAATACAGGAATCCGGTACAAATTGTTTTCGGGAACGGGCAGATCGCCAAACTCGGGGAACTCCTTCCCGCCGACGCGAAGATTTTGATGACCTACGGGGGCGGCTCGATCTTTAAAAACGGAGTTTACGACCAGGTGAAAAAAGCGCTCGGCGGCCGCCGGGTCGTCGAGTTCGGCGGAATCGAGCCGAATCCGGAATACGCCACCTGCATGAAAGCGGTCGAACTGGCGAAAAAAGAGAAAATCGACTTTATCCTGTCGGTCGGCGGCGGCTCGACGTTGGACGGGAGCAAGTTTATCGCCGCGGCGATCAAATACCCCGAAGGGGAAGACCCGTGGGACATTCTCGAAAAAGGGGCGCCGATCGAAGACGCGGTTCCGCTGGCGTCGGTGATCACGCTCCCGGCGACGGGGTCGGAGATGAACGGCTACGCGGTCGTCTCGCGCCGTGAAAAAGACCAGAAGCTCTGTCTCTGGTCGGAGAAAGTCTTCTGCCGCTTCTCGATCATCGATCCGCAGACGACCTTCTCGCTCCCGCCGCGTCAGATTTCCAACGGGATCGTCGATATCTTTGTGCATATCATCGAGCAGTACGCCACGCATCCGATGGGGGCGGTCGCGCAGGATCGGCAGGCCGAGGCGCTGATGCTCGCCGTGATCGAAACCGCGCGCTGGCTCAAAAAAGACCCGCAGAGTTACGACGCGCGCGCCAATCTCTGCTGGCTCGCGACGCTGGCCGAAAACGGCTGGATCTGCGTCGGGACGGCCCAGTGCTGGATGGTCCACATGATCGGTCACGAACTGACCGCGCGCACGAACACCGACCACGCCAAGACGCTGGCGCTGGTCCTTCCCGCCGCGTACCGTCATCAGCGCCGTCAGAAGGAAGAGAAACTTCTGCAATACGCCGAGCGCGTCTGGGGGATCGTCGGCGACGACAAAGACAAGGTGATCGACGAGGCGATCCAGAAGACGGTCGACTTTTTTGCCGAAGTCGGGATCACCCCCTCGCGCAAAGAGTACGGAATCACCGACGAGGTCATCCGCTCGGTCGCCGCGGCGGTCGACGCGCGCGGCGTCAAGTTCGGCGACCGCGCGAACGTCGGCGGGAAAGAGATTATCGAAATCCTTAACGACACGGCGGAATAACCGATGCTCGAGATCGTTGCCACCGTTCTTTCCCTGACGCTCGGGACCTACTGCTACGTTTCGTTCCTCAAGAACGAGCGTCTCCGCCGGCGGTACGAGGATATGCCGACGTCGAAGACGATCGCGGTCTTTATCGGCGACGTCGAGCTGAAAGGGAAAGCGGTCTTGTCCGTGCCGCTGACCGCGCCCCTTTCGCAGCGTCCGGCGGTCTGGTACACATGGTCGGTCGAAGAGGAATGGCAGCGCACCGAAATCGTACCGGTGACGAAGACCGACGACAAGGGAAAAACCTACACCGTCATGGAGGAACAGACCAGGTCGGGGTGGACGCCGATCGGCGGAGGTACGCTGTGGAGACGTTTCTTTTTGAAAGACGACACCGGCGCCGTGCGGATCGATCCGGAAAACGCGAAAGTCGAGCCGATTCTGACGGTCTATAAAGACTGCGGCCCTTCGGATCCGTTCTATTACCAGAACGCGCCGCGCACGGCGATCGCCGACTCGACCGGCCGCCGCCGTTTTTCGGAGTCGATCGTTCCGATCGACGCCGATCTTTTCATTTCGGGCCGGTCGCGCGTTCGGGACGACGCGGTCGCCGCCGAGGTGGCGTGGGACAAAGAGTCGCCCGACTACCTGATCTCGGTGAACCCCGAAGAGAAGATCACCGCGTCGGTCAGATCGGCGGCGATCGGCAGCTGCGTCTTTTTCGTTCTGATCGCGTGTTTTGTCTTTTACGCCTTTTGGCGGGAGATTCCGATGGCGTTCTGGGGGCTGGCCGCCGGGCTCGGGTCGCTTCTGCCCGGCTGGGTCTGGATCGTCCATCAGTCGATGGTCAAACTGAAGAACCGCGCCAAACAGGCGCGGTCGAACGTCGACGTCGAACTGCAGCGCCGCTACGCGCTGATCAATCCCCTGGTCGAAGCGGTGAAGGGGATCCGAGACCACGAGGCGGAAACCCAAAAGAAGATCGCCGAACTGCGCGCGCAGCTTTCGGTTCGGAAGGTGAGCGACGCCAAAGAGGAAGGGGTTCTTCTGCCGGTGGCCAAGCAGGTGATCGCCGTTTTGGAAGCGTACCCCGTGTTGAAAAGCCAGGCGCTCTTTTCGAATCTGCAGAAGAACCTGATCGAGACGGAAGACCGGATCGCGCTGGCGCGTCAGTATTACAACGATACCGTCGAATACGTGAACAGCCGGCGCGAGTCGTTCCCCGAAGGGATCGTCGCCAAACTGAGCGGAGTCAAACGGCAGGACTATTTCCACGCCGAGGCGTTCGAACGTCCGCCGGTGCAGATCGAGATCTAAAACCGTCTATTCGGCGGTTCGTTCATGCGCGTCGTTCCACCAGTCGTAGAGACCGTCGAGAATGGCGCGCACGTCGTTTTTATGACGGCGGCGAAGTTCGCGCAGAATGGCGTCGCCCGGATAGCGCCGGGAATCGTCGAGCAGGTAGGAGACGATCTTTTCAAGCGTTTTGTCGGACGTCGCCGTTCGATAGAGGACCGGACCGACGAACCATTGCGGTTTATGCGCCGTGATCAAAAGACCGAAGTTTTTCGATCGGCAGAGCCGACGCAGGCGGAAACGGCCGAGCGAGCCCAGCTGTTCGTATCCGTCGAAGATGACGACCGTCGCGGGGGACGCGTCGGCGGGACGCCGTTCGAGTTCGGCGAGGAGTTCGGCGGGCGGGACGCGCTCGCCGCGGTGTACGACCGATTTGATCACGCGGCAATCGGTCATGTTCAGGTATTTGGCGAACGACTCGGTCATCGTCGACTTGCCGCTGCCGTGCGGACCGACCACCTGGGCGCGAAATCCCGCGGCGGCGAACTTTTCGCCCAGATACCGGCATCCGATCCAGGTCGAAAGCTCGGTCTTCTTTTGGAACGCTTCGGCGAACGCCCGGACGTAGAGAGACGAATCGGACAGACGGATCCGTTCGATGAACTCCGGTTCGAAGAAATAGGGGACGGAACCGGGCTGAACGTAGCCGACGGAAAAGGGATTCAGCGAGACGCCCGAAACTGACGGGGGAATGTCGGATTTAATCATTCGCCGCCGCCTTCGATTCGGGGAGCGGGGGGGCGGACGGCGTTTCGGCGTCCGGCACCGGCGGGCCGCTCGTCTCGGCGGGAGCGTTCTTGCCGCCGGCGGCCGACTCGGGTTTTTCGATCCCCTTGCGAAGGAGGGGGAGACTGGTCAGGTCGCCGAGCCGAAAGACGTGTTCGTCGACGAAGACGCGGCCGTCGTCCATAAAGACGCGGACCCGGACGAGCCAGTAGATTTTGATCAGTTCGCCGTCGTAGGAAAGAGGGGAGGCGGGGAGGCGGACGCTGAAACTGTTCCCCTTGCTGTCGTCGAACCATTGGGGTTTTTTGCCGACGATCCGTTCGTTTTTGCGGACGGCGCGCCGTTCGAGATGGTGGATCCCGTAATCGACGTTTCCTTTCCCCTCGGTCTGCCAGAGAACCGAAAGCTCGACCGTCGAGATCGCGTCGCCGTTGATCCCGTCGAGGTAGAACGTCCCCGAGAGCGTTTCGCCCGGCTGATACGCCCAGCTTTCGCGATTGTCGAAGACGATGGGGATTTGAGGGGAATATTCCATAACGCCCATTATTATAGGGAAAAGGGGAATCGATTCAATATATCCCCTTGTCGATTGTCGTTTAAACGGTATAAATAGGGGAGTCATTTTATGGGAAGATTCCTTTAGGTCAGAGGTGTCTCTTGCCGGATTTTTTCTTCCTGAAACCGTCATTTACGTTTTTAAAGAGGAAACCAAAAGATGTCCAAATTCACAGCCGAGAATATTCGTAACATTGCCTTCTGCGGTCATGGCGGTTCGGGAAAGACGACTCTTGCCGACACCCTCCTTTGCGTGACGGGGACGGTGAACAAGAACGCCAGTGTTGACGACGGCTCGAGTATCTGTGACTTTGACGAGGAAGAAAAGGCCCATAAGTACTCGATCGAATCGAGTATTATCCATTTCGACCATGCCGGGAAGCGGTTTAATATCGTCGACAACCCCGGTTATCCCGATTTCATCGGCGCGACGATCGGTTCGTTCGGCGGCGTCGACACCGCCGCGATCGTGATCAACGCGCAGTCGGGGATCGAAGTGAACACCCGCCGCGTTTTCGCCGAATCGAAGAAGGCCGGGCTGGGCCGTCTGGTGATCATCAACAAGATGGACGGCGACAACATCGATTTCGAAAACCTTGTGGCGAACATCCAAGACGTTTTCGGGTCGGAAGCGGTCCTGTTCAACGTGCCGGTCGGGCACGGTCATGAATTCAAAGGCGTTGTCAGCACGCTCAATCCTCCGGCCGACGCCGCCGGCGCCCTGGTCGATCCTGCTCAGATTCACGAGTCGCTGATCGAGTCGATCGTTTCGGTCGACGACGCCGCGATGGAAAAGTACTTCGAGGGCGAACTCCCCGACGAAGCGCAGATGTCGGCGCTGATCGCCAAGGGGATGGTCGAAGGTTCGCTCATCCCGATGTTCTGCGTCTCGTCGAAGACGAAGGTCGGGCTCAACGAACTGATGGACGCTCTGGCCGCCTACGCGCTTCCGGCCAACTTCCTGACCCGCACCGCCAAAGACGCTTCGGGCGCCGACGTCCAGCTGAACGCCGACCCGAACGGCCCGGTCGCCGCGCACGTTTTCAAGACCCGAATCGACCCCTTCGTTCAGAAGATCAACTACATGCGCGTCTTTAACGGCACGCTCAAGACCGGGATGCAGATCGCCGCGTCGTCGTCGCGCCGCGGTCTGAAGATCGCGCAGCTCTTTGAAATTCAAGCCGACCAGCTCCAGCCGGTCGACGAAGCCGGACCCGGCTCGATCGTGGCGGTGACCAAGAGCGAAGAACTCCACACCGGCACCTCGCTGGGCGATCTGGTCTTCCCCGATTTCTCGTTCCCGACCCCGATGGTCGGTCTGGCCGCGTCGCCGAAGAGCCGCGGCGACGAAGCGAAGGTCAGCGGCGCGCTGACCAAACTCGCCGAAGAGGACAACACCTTCCTGGTCGAACGGAACGACCAGACCAAACAGCTGATCATCACCGGGATGAGCGAGCTTCATCTTCAGGTTCTGCAGGAACGTCTGAAGCGGCGCGACAAGGTCGAGCTCGAAACGAAAGAGCCGAAGATCCCGTACCGCGAAACGATTCAGGCCGAAGCGAGCGGTTCGTACCGCCACAAGAAGCAGTCGGGCGGCGCCGGTCAGTTCGGCGAAGTCCATATTCGTATGTATCCGTTCCCGGGCGGCACCGATCCCGAAGAGTTCGCGACGAACAAAGAACGGTTCCCGTCGATGAAAGAGTTCAAGCATTTCCCGGAGAACAACTTCCTCTGGATCGACTCGGTCGTCGGCGGCACGATTCCCGCCAACTTCATGCCCGCGATCGAAAAGGGGTTCAAGGAACGGATGGAAAAGGGCGTGATCGCCGGGTACCACGTTCAGGACCTCTGCGTCGAAGTCCATTTCGGAAAATATCACCCGGTCGACAGTAACGAGCAGGCGTTCAAGACCGCCGCGTCGAACGTCTTCAAAAACGTTTTCCAGGAAGCGCGTCCCTCGCTTCTCGAACCGATCGTGAACCTCGAGGTCACCGTTCCGGACGACAAAGTCGGCGATATCTGTTCCGACCTGTCGACCCGCCGCGGACGGCAGACGGGGAGCGAATCGGCGGGCGGCGGAATGCAGGTCATCAAGGCCGAAATTCCGCTGGCCGAGGTGATGACCTACAGCCGTTCGCTCGCCAGCATGACCGGCGGCCAGGGGAGTTACGTCATTGAGTTCAACCGTTACGACGTCGTGCCGGGGAACGTCCAGGCGCAGGTGATCGCCGCGGCCGACCTCCAGGAAGACGAGGAATAATCGTCTCTTTCGAGACGCGCCAATAAAAAAGCCCGCTTTACGGCGGGCTTTTTTTGTCGGCGCCGGCGAAGAGTCACTTCAAGTATTCGTCGGCGAACCCGAGATACGCGTTCCAATCGAATTCGGTCACGCCGTGTTTGCCGCTGCGGCGGTGATACCGGATCACGGCGCCGACCGGAACGTTCGTTTCGGGCGGGACGTCGGCGACGCCGCCGATCCCCGCGGTTCCGAGAAGCCGGTAGACCGGATCGGCGTTCCACGCCGAGAGGAATTCCCCTTTCGGATCGGCCCACAGGTCTTCGTCGGCGCTGGCGACGTAAACCGGACGCGGCGCGACGAGCGCGATCAGTTCATGCTGATCGAACGGGATTTGCGTCGGATCTTTGGCGTAGCGGCTGTAATACGGACAGAACCAGAACGGGATTACCTGGTCCATAAAATCGAGCGTCTCGCCGAAATTCCGGCGCGAAAGGGCCGCTCCGCCGCAGCCGGAATCGTTCGAAATGACCATCGCGAAACGCTGGTCGTTGGCTCCCGCCCAGAGCGCGGTCTTTCCGAGGCGCGAATGCCCCATTACGGCGACGCGCCGCGCGTCGATTTCGGGAATGTTCTCAAGACAGTCGAGAATCCTCGAAAGTCCCCACGCCCAGGCGGTGATTTCCCCGGCGCGCGAAGGTTCGGGTACGTTTTCTTCAAAGGGGGCGAAGAGCGGAAAGACTCCGAGAGAGCGTTCGCTGTGGTAATCCGGCACGACCTCTTCGTAATAGGCCGTGACGAGCGCGTATCCCCGATCGACGATCGTCTCGATCGGCCAACGGTCTTTCGACCGTCCCCGCTCCGTTTCGAGGTCTTTCCCCTGGATCCGCGTCCCGTCGGGACAGTCGGCGAGCGAGATCCACGGGTCGTCGCTCACCGCGTGATTCCCGTAAAAATTGTAGGCGAGGAAAGCCGGCGCCGGTTCGGCCGCGCCGCGGGGGGTACAGACGAGGAGGTCGACTTTGGGCCGGGCGTTCGGCGCGTCGAACCAAACGCGGATCTCCCGAAAGACCGCTTTCCCGTCCAGAGCGACCGGATTGACGCGAAGGGTTTCCCAACGGAGTTTCGATTTGTCGCAATCGGGCATCATTCCGTACATCTGCGTGCGGAACAAATCGAGAATTTCGCCGCGCCGTTTTTCGGTCCAGAGTTCGGGAGTGGCGACCGGGGTGCCGTCGCCGCAGATCAGCGGGTCGGGAAGGGTATACGAAATGACTTTCGACTCGTCGTTGTTCGCTTTCCATTCTTCCGCGTAAACCGCGGCCGTCCAGACGCAGACGGCCAAGACGGGCAGGACGAATAACTTTTTCATCGAATCGGCTCCTTTAAAATGAAATCGGAGTTTTTTGCTGTTTCAGATACGTGTCGGCGAAACGGAGGTACTCCTCCCAGTCGTAGGCCGTGAGGTCGTGTTTTCCGCTCCGGCGGTGATATCGGATCACGGCGCCGACCGGCCGGTCCGTCTCCGGAGGAGTTTCGGGCGCGCCGCCGATCCCGTCGGTTCCGAGAAGCCGATAGACCGGATCGGCGTTCCACGCCGCGAGATATTCGCCTTTCGGATCGGCGGGAAGGTCGTCGTCGGCGCTGGCGATATAGACCGGCCGCGGCGCGATGAGCGCGATCAGTTCATGCTGATCGAACGGAAGCTCTTCGGGATGATCGGCGCAGCTGGCGTAGGAGGGGCAGAACCAGTGCGGCCGCACGGTCACGAGAAGTTTCGGCGTCTCTCCGAAGTTGCGCCGCGAAAGGGCCGCGCCGCCGCAGCCCGAATCGTTCGAAATGACCATCGCGAACCGCTCGTCGTTGGCGCCGGTCCAGAGCGCGGTTTTCCCGAGCCGGGAATGCCCCAAAAGCGCGACGCGCCGGGCGTCGATTTCGGGCATCTCTTCGAGACAGTCGAGAATGCGCGAAAGTCCCCACCCCCAGGCGGTGAACGTCGCCGCGCGGGAAGGTTCCGGAATCTCGGCTTCGAAAGGGGCGAAGATGGGGTGGACGCCGTTTTGGCGCTTGTCGTCGAAGTCCGGATCGATATCCTCGTAGTAACCGGTCACGAGCGCGTAGCCCCGGTCGACGATCGTTTCGATCGGCCAGCGGTGTTTCATCGTTCCCCGCTGGGTCTGCGGATCTTTGCCGCGCACACGGTTCCCCTCGTCGTTGTCGGGCGGAGAGATCCACTCGTCGTCGCTGACGGTGTGGTTCCCGTTGAAATTGAGTCCCAGAAACGCGGGGACCGGCCCCTGCGCGCGGCGGGGAAGACAGACGAGGATATCGATTTTCGGATACGGATTCGGCGCGTCGAACCAGACGCGAATCTCTTTAAAAACCGCCTTTCCGCCGAGAGCCGCCGGGCTGACGCGCCGGGTTTCCCATCGCAGTTTCGAACGGTCGCACGGCGGCATGACGCCGTACATCCGCGTCGCGAAAAGATCGAGTATTTCTTTCCGCCGTTTTTCGGTCCAGAGTTCGGGCGTGGTGACCGGGGTGCCGTCGCCGCAGATCAGCGGGTCGGGAAGGGGATAGGAGACGACTTTCGACTCGTCGAAGTTTTCGTTCCGTTCCTCTTCGAAACCGAAGACGGCGGCGGCCGCGCAGAAGGTCAGCAGGAGTATCAGTATCGTCATCGTCGCTGGGGGGGGCTTGGGGGGGCCGTTTCGTGTGTCAAACCGTTCCGCCGCGCGTTTTCGCGCCGGCGGCGAAAGACCAAAAAAGGCGCGCTCTTCGCGCGCCTTTTCGTTACGGGGCGGGTGCCGCGGCGCTCTCCCCGAAATTCATTTCAGCCCGATCAGGCTTCTTTCGCCCATTTCCATTCGCCCGGAACCGGAACGGAGTTTTCGTAAATGAGCTGACCTTCGGCGGGCTGCGCCGGGGGTTCGGTATCGGGGAGAATCGGCGGGAGGGTATCCCAGTCCATCGTGCCGGCGAGCGCCTGTTCGTAGGGGAATTCGCTCTTGCCGTTTTCGATGACGTCGTCCCAGTTCAGTTCCTGGCCCGAGCAGCCGGCCATCCGGCCGAACGCGCTGGTCATACTCGAATAGGCGGCGAACCAGCCGTCGTTGTGGGCTTCGCCCTTACGGATCCATTCGACCTGCTTGCGGTGTTCTTCGTCGTACGGGTTGCAGTCCGGCCCCTGGAACTGCCAAATCACGTTGCCGTCGTTGTCGTAGAGAGCGCCGGAATTTCCTTTGCCCTTGGTTCCGTAAACGAATTCCGAGACGTTGCTCCAGGTGTTCCCCTGATGACGGCACTGGCTGAACATCTGCGACCCGTCGGCGTAGGTGAATTCGCAGAAGTAGTGGTCATACCGATAACCGGAATCCATGAACCGCGGGAAACGGCGAACCTGGCGGCCGCCCATCGCGTTGACTTTGACCGGGTGGGAGAGAGGCCCCTTGAAATCGCCCTTGCAGTGGATCCAGTTCGAAATGTCGATATTGTGGCAGTGCTGTTCGACAATGCCGTCGCCGCAGAGCCAGTTGAAGTGGTACCAGTTGCGCATCTGATACTGCATTTCGGTGTCGCCCGCCTGACGGCCGCGTTCCCAGATTCCGCCGTCGTTCCAGTAGACGCGGGTGTAGACGATATCGCCGATCGCTCCCTCGATGATCTTATCCATCATCTGCTGATAGCTGGGGGCGTAATGGCGCTGATACCCGACCACGACGACCAGGCCTTTTTCGTCGGCGATTTTGTTCGCTTCCATGGCGAGTTTGAACCCGCCGACGTCGACGGCGCACGGCTTTTCCATGAAGATGTGTTTGCCGGCTTTGGCGGCGTAGAGGTAGTGGATCGGGCGGAACGCCGGGGTGGTGACGATCAGGACCTGATCGCAGGAGTCGATGACGTTCTTATAGGATTCGAAACCCCAGAAGACGTGATCGTCGTCGAAGGTGTAGCGTTCGTCTTCGGTGGCGCGGAACGCTTCGGCGGCGTTCTTGGCGTTCTGTTCGAACGCGTCGCAGATGGCGACGACTTTGCAGTTGTCTTCAAAGGAGAGACGGTTCTGGACCGCGCCGCGGGCGCGGCCGCCGCAACCGACCAGACCGATCTTGATACAATCGTCACCGGCGGCCTGGGCGCCGCGGGCCACACTCAAACCGGCGGCCGCAAGACCGCTCGTCTTCAGAAAATCACGTCGTTTCATAACTCATACCTCATCTTGTTGGCGCGGGGCGCGGCCGAAACGGGGGAGCGCGGCCCGCAGATACTGATTCCGGCCCGACATTTCGGGCGCGGACGGTTCGGTTAAATCGGGAGCCGCCGCCGCGCCGAATTGCCCTTCAAAAGGGGAAAAAGGGGCGCGAAAAAAGGCTTTTTTCATCTGACGGAAGCCCACATTTATCCAGTTTAACAGAAACAATTTCGGTTTTCAAGCCGAAACAAGGGGGAGAATATTATTTTTTCGGGATTCGTACATCCCGCGATCAATGGCTCGGAGATTCTTTCGCGGCGCACGCCGGTTACGTGAAAATGAAGCGAGTCCTTTTTGTTTACCGCTTCCCGCGGTATAATCGGCTTAACGGATCGCGCGCGGCCGGGGCCGAGGGACGGAATCGCCGCGAAGACCTTGTCGGGGGAGCGGCGTTTTTCGCCGGGGAGATTTGAGAAACGTTTTACGCCTCTACGAAGCGCAGGACAGGATCAGGCATGAAGAGCTGGAACTTTGATATTTACGACGGTCCCAAACTCGGTTTCGGTCTCATGCGGCTGCCGAGAGTCGACGGGACGAATTCTTTCCGATCGACGACGCCGATCGACATCGAACAGGTCAAACGGATGGTCGATCTGTTCGTCGCGGCGGGGGGCCGCTATTTCGACACGGCTTTCGTCTATACGGGGTCCGAAGAAGCCGCGAAGGCGGCCCTGTGCGATCGATATCCCAGAGACTCCTATTATCTGGCCACCAAGCTGAACGCCTCGGCGTGGGCGTGCCAAAACGCCGAAGAGGCGAAGTCGGAGCTGAAGACGAGCCTCGAACGGACCGGAGCCGGTTATTTCGACTTCTACCTTCTTCACGGCATCGACGCCTCGAATTACAAAAGATACGAGGATTACGGCCTGTGGGATTACGCTCAGGAGATGAAACGCGAAGGGCTGCTTCGGCACGTCGGCTTTTCGTTCCACGACTCTCCGGAGCTTCTGGACCGGCTCCTGACCGAACATCCGGAGACGGAGTTCGTTCAGCTTCAGATCAACTATTCGGATTGGGACGATCCCGGGGTCCGGTCCCAAGGGGTTTACGACGTCGCGACGAGACACGGCAAACCGGTGATCGTCATGGAGCCGGTCAAGGGAGGGATTCTCGCGTCGCCGCCCGAGAAGGCCGCGCGGATTTTTCATGAGACCGACCCCCAGGCGTCTCCCGCCTCCTGGGCCGTTCGTTTCGCGGCGTCCCTGCCGAACGTGATGGTGGTTCTCTCGGGCATGTCGAACGAGGAGCAGGTGAACGACAACCTCTCCGCGATGAAAGGTTTTCAATCGCTGTCCGAACGGGAGAAGGATACGGTAACCCGCGCGCACGAGGCGCTGCGGTCCGTCGACATGATTCCCTGTACCGGATGCCACTACTGCACGTCGGGATGTCCGGTCGAAATGCACATTCCGGAAATCTTTTCGGTGATGAACAACTATAAGACGTACGGGGATCTGCAGCGGGCCGTCGAAGATTACGCTTGGCGTCCCGGCGGCCCGAAAGCTTCGGCGTGCGTCGGGTGCGGCCAGTGTGAAAGCGCCTGCCCGCAGCATCTGCAAATCGTTTCCCTGCTGCGGAGCGTGGCGGAGACTTTCGAAAAGTGATTCCGGCGAAACAATCATAAGGAGGACAACATGTACGGCGCGATTTTAGGGGATATCATCGGGAGTCCCTACGAATTCGACATGGGAGACAAAACGAAGGACTTTCCGCTCTTTTCGAAGAGGAGCTATTTTACGGACGACACGGTGATGACCGTCGCGGTGGCCGAGGCGCTTCTCGACGCCGGGGAAGGAGCCGGCGACGACGAGATTCGCCAAACGCTGGTGAACTCTCTCAAAAAATGGGGAAGGCGGTACCCGGACGCCGGATACGGCGCGCGGTTCATCGGGTGGATTCATCTGGACGATCCCGCGCCCTACGGGAGTTTCGGCAACGGCTCGGCGATGCGCTGTTCCGCCGCCGGCTGGCTGTACGGCACTCTCGAAGAGACCCGCCGGATCGCGAGGCTCACCGCGGACATTTCCCACAACCATCCGGAAGGGATCAAAGGGGCGGAAGCGACGGCCGCCGCGATTTTTCTGTCCCGAACCGGGAGTTCGAAAGAGGAGATCAAAGATTACGTCGTTCGCGAATTCGCGTACGACCTTTCGCGCACCTGCGACGAGATCAGACCGGCCTATCGCCACGTGGAGTCGTGCCAGGAGACGGTTCCCGAGGCGATCACGGCGTTTCTGGAGGGGAACGATTTTGAAGACGTGATCCGAACGGCCGTCTCGCTCGGCGGCGACTGCGACACGCTGACCTGTATCGCGGGGAGCATGGCCGAGGCGTTTTACGGCGTTCCCGACGATCTGAAGACGGAGTGCGAGAGGCGTCTTTCCGCCGATCTGAAAGAGGTTCTCGCGAGGTTTAACAAGCGGCGTCTTCCCGGACGCGCCGCCCGGTGAACCGCCGGTCGCCGAACGGTCGGCGCCGGGATCGCGCCTTGCGCGCGAGACGGAGAGGATCAAAGCAAAAGGGCGCCGGTTAAGCCGACGCCCTTTTATTCGCATTATTCGCACGGCGGACGAACCGCGTTGTTTTCGTTACGCGTGGCGGATATTGGTGTGCGCGGCGATTTCGCCGCTGACGGTGACCAGATCGTTTGCCGAAAGGTCGTGGAGATTTTCATGCCCGGTGATTCGGGCGAACGTGCGCAGCTCTTCGAGCGAGACGTTCAGAAAATTCGCGACGCGCCGGGCGGCGGCGTCGACGTCGAGGCGCTTTCGGAGTTCCGGGTCCTGCGTGGCGATCCCGGCGGGACAGTAGCCGCTGCCGCAGATCTTGTACTGCTGGCATCCGGCGGCGATCAGCGCGGCGCTGGCGACGGCGACCGCATCGGCGCCCATGGCGATCGCCTTGGCGAAATCGGAGGAGATCCTCAGACCTCCGGTGATCACCAACGAGACGCCTTCGGCATGCTCGTCAAGGTATTTTCGCGCGCGGTAGAGCGCGTAGACGGTCGGAACGCTCGTCGCGTCGCGGAGGAACTTCGGACTCGACCCCGTCGCGCCGCCGCGTCCGTCGATGGTGATAAAATCGGGATTCGCCGCCAGGGCGAAAGCCAGGTCGCTTTCGATATGACCGGCGGCGAGTTTGATCCCGATCGGCCGTCCCTCGGACCGCCGTCGCAGTTCCGCGACGAGCGCTTTTAAGTCGTCGCGCGTATTGATCCCGGGGAATCGGGACGGGCTCTGGATATCTTCGCCGACCGGTTTCGAGCGAACCTCCGCAATTTCGGGGGTGACTTTACTCCCCGGAAGATGCCCTCCCATTCCGGGCTTCGTTCCCTGACCGATCTTGATTTCGATCGCGGAAGAGTTTTTCAGGTTCTCGTCGGTGACGCTGTAGCGGTTCGGTACGTATTCGAAGACGTATCGCGCCGCGGCGCGCATCTCTTCGGGCAGGACGCCCCCTTCGCCCGAACAGGTCGCGCTATGCGCCATCGCGCTCCCCTTGGCGAGGGCGATTTTCGCCTCGCGCGAGAGGGCGCCGAACGACATGTGCGAGACGTAGACCGGATTTTCGAGAATCATCGGTTTCGCGGCTTTCGGCCCGATCACGGTCGTCGTCTTGATTGGGGCGTCGCCGTCGAGCGGCATCGGGTCGAGCCCGGCGCCGAGAATCAGAATCTCGTCGAAACCGGGGACGGGCGTCTCCGTCGCCATCGCCGCGTGTATCGATTCGCCGGAGACGGCGATCTTGTGAATGTCGTCCATGCGGGGGATCGCCGGGTCCGGCTTCGCGTACGCTTCGTCGTAGGCCAGCGAGAGGGACGGAGCGGCGGGTTCGGCGGAATCGCCGCCGCCGTCGATCTTTTTGAAATAGCCGGCCGGCTGAGAGCAGACCGGGCACGCCGTGAGTTCGGAAAAGGGAACGTTCTCCTTTTCTTCATCATAGACATAGCCGCAGACCGCGCATTTGTACTTTGCCATCGGAAGACCTCAGTAGTTTTCGGCGCGGACTTCGAAATAGCTCTGCGGATGATTGCACGCCGGGCAGACCTGCGGCGCCTTCGTGCCGACCACGATATGGCCGCAATTCCGGCATTCCCAGACCTTGACCTCGCTTTTTTCGAAGACCTGTTTCGTTTCGATGTTCTTCAGAAGGGCGCGGTAGCGTTCTTCGTGCTCTTTTTCGATCGCCGCGACCAGACGGAACTTTGCCGCCAGCTCCTTGAACCCTTCCTCTTCGGCGGTCTTGGCGAATCCGTCGTACATGTCGGTCCATTCGTAGTTTTCGCCGTCGGCGGCGGCGGCCAGGTTGGCGGCGGTGTCGCCGATCCCGTTCAGCTCTTTGAACCACATTTTGGCGTGTTCCTTTTCGTTATCGGCGGTCTTCTGGAAGAGACCCGAAATCTGTTCGTATCCCTCTTTTTTCGCGACCGAAGCGAAATAGGTGTACTTGTTCCGCGCCTGGGATTCCCCCGCGAACGCCGCCATCAGATTCTTTTCGGTTTGGGTTCCCGCGTACTTGTTCGACATAACTTTCTCCTCAAATCCTTGTTTTGCGGATCTCCCCGGTCCGTTCGGGGCGAGCCGCGTTCTACCTTTCTGTTTCTTCTTCCCGCTCGGCGCAAGCCGGACATAAACCGATCAGGAGAAGATGATGCCGTTCGGTCCTGAACCCTTTCATCCCTTCCGGCGTCCGGTTGAGCGAATCGGAATAGGGGATCGGGGTGTCGAAAACTTTACGGCAGTTTCTGCAAACGAAGTGATAGTGATCCTCGAGCCGGCCGTCGTAATGATCCGGCCCGCCGGAGACGGCGAGACGGCGGATCGCGCCCGTTTCGGCCAGAAAATTCAGGTTCCGATAGACCGTGCCGCGGCTGATCCGGGGGTCGGCGTTTCGGGCGAGCGCGTAGATTTCGTCGGCGGTCGGGTGATTCTCGTTCCCTTCCATCAGACGGGCGATCAATTCCCGCTGCCGGGTGTTTCGATTTTTAACTTCCTCCCTTTGCATAAACCGATTATAGGGGAAAATTTCAGAATCGTCAATAACGAGACTTGTTACTGATAAAATCTCATGTTGTGGAGAATGGGGTTCGACGGCGGCCGCGACGAGCGTTTTTGTTTGTTGGAGGAAATTTTTATGAAACGAACGTTTATAGACTTGAAAGATTTTTACCGATCGTATAAAATGAGGATAAACGCGCCGTCGGGCGATACGATGTTGTTTTCAAATCGCGAATTTTGGAGTGACAATGACAAAGAAAATCACGTTTTATGTTGAGACGGAGAAACGGGGCTTGTTCGGAACCAAAAGGGTCAAGGAGAAGCGCACCATAAAGATCGACGATAAGAAGTATAAGGAGCTGAAAAAACGACAGAAAGCGGAGAATGCGAGAGCGGACGCGATCGAAGCCACTCTTGAAACGCAGCTCTTCCGCGAAAAAACCGGTTGGAAGTGGTTCTGAGAACGAAGACGTTTCAAACAGAGCGTCGGTGCGCATCCGTTCCGTCGCGACGGCTTTTTTTGTCGGTCGGGAGGCTCTGCTGAACAGGGACGGAACTCCGAGCAGAGAGTGATGAACAAATAAATTTCATAAAGTTTTCGCTTTTTGGTTGGTTCTGCTAGTGAGAAGCGGTGAAACTTTGCTGCGGTGCGGCGTCCGGCTCGTTTGATTTCCGCGCCGGGCCGCTCGCCGTTTGACAGTTACGGCGGGGTGTGGTATCCTTTCCTTTTTACCGGAACGCCGGTTTCGACGCCGGAGGATCATTCGCAAGGAGGGAGTACTGATGAACTATAACGAAATCGCGCTGAAAAAGGCGTCTCTTCCGTATCGCCGGTCGTTTACCGCCGCGTTCTTCGCGGGGATGTTTATCGCGTTCGGCGCGCTTTGCAGTCAGATCGCGTCGGTCGAGTTCCATCCGTTCGGCGCGAAGTTCGCCGCCGCCGCCGTCTTTCCGATCGGCCTGATTATGGTCGTCCTGGTCGGCGCCGAACTCTTTACCGGGAACAACCTGATGGCGTATTCGGTCTACGACCGCGCGCTCGGGAAAGGGGCGCTCCTGAAAAACTGGTTCGTCGTCTATATCGGGAACATGGTCGGGAGCCTCTTTCTGGCGAACCTGGTGATCTGGGGCGGGACGTATCGCCTTTTCGCCGGACAGCTGGCGAAAGGGATGATCGCCGCCGCCGAAACGAAAGCGTTGCTCGCGCCGTGCGAAATGTTCGTTCGAGCGGTCGGGTGCAATATCCTGGTCTGCGTCGCGGTCTGGTGCGCGATCAGGGCGAAAGGGACCGCCGGAAAGATCATCGCGACGTTCCTGCCGGTTTTCGCGTTCGTCTACTGCGGGTTCGAGCATTCGATCGCCAATATGTACTTCATTCCGGTCGGCATGGCGACCCAGGCCGTTTCGGACGGGAGTCTGACGATCCCCTGGTCCGGTCTCTTTCTGAACCTTTTTTGGGTGACCTTGGGGAATATCGTCGGCGGCGCGCTGGTCGTCGCCGGCGGACTCTGGCTGATCGAGTCGGGGAAGGCGGCCGAATAGGAGCGCGAGCCGATGCAACAGGGAAGACTGATCGTTTCCGAAGAGGAGATTCGGCGGCTTGTCGCCCGGATGAGCGGCGAAATCGACCGCTTTTACGGGCCCCGTCCAAACGAGCCGCCCGTTCTGGTACTGGGGGTTTTAAGCGGCGCGTTCATCTTTCTGGCCGACCTGGTTCGGAAGCTGACGATCGCCACGGAGATCGATTTCATCAGGGCCGCCAGTTACTGCGGCGGCGCGACGTCGAGCGGGAATGTGCGGATTTTATACGAACCGGTCGTCTCACCGGAAGGACGGGACGTTCTCCTGGTCGACGAACTGATCGACACCGGCCGCACGCTGGCCGTCCTTACCGGCTACTGCCGCGAGAGGGGAGCCCGGTCGGTCGCCGCGGCGGCGCTCCTCGATAAGTTCGAGCGGCGCGAAATCGACTTTAAGCCCGATTTTATCGGCAGGACGATCGAAAACGTCTTTGTCGCCGGATACGGGCTCGACGGCGGGGGGACTCACCGCCAGTATCCCGCGGTCTATGATTTTTCGAAAAAAACTCCTGCACGGTAGAAAGGCGCGGGGGCAGGACGGATCGGCGCGCGGCACGGGGAAACGGAGTTCCTTTCTCATCCCGAAATCCGGCGGAGATTTTTCCGCCGTCCGCCGCGCTTTCCTTTTGACGAGAAGGGATTTGTTTTCAAGAAAGGGCGTTTATGAAGCTGCTTCACACTTCGGATTGGCATTTGGGGGTCCTGCTCGGCGGGACCTATGATCGGACGGCGGAATTTCAACAGGTTCTCAATTGGTTCCTTTCTCTGGTCGAAAACGAAAAAATTGATCTTTTCCTGATTGCGGGGGATATTTTCGATTCGGCCAATCCGCCGAATAGCGCACGGACTCAGTTCTATGATTTTATTACCGATCTGTCGCACACACCTTGCCGCCATTTGGTGGTCATTGGCGGTAATCACGATTCTTCAACTCTTCTTAACGCGCCGAGTAGGCTTCTGAAAAGAACCCGTGATCTTAATGTGGAGATCATCGGCGGAATCACGCCGGATAATCTGCAGCGGGAAGTCATTACTCTTTCCGACAGGAATAACGTGCCGGAGGCGGTGATCTGCGCAATCCCGTACGTTCCGGAACGGCATTTACGCCTTTTGGAGCTAGGCGAATCGATCGAGGATCAGGACGCCAAATCTTTGGCCGGATACAAAGAGCATTACCGTCTTGTCGGTGAACTTGCGCAGAAAGAGCGGGATCGGATTAAGGCTGAATTCGGTACAGATGTTCCGATGATCGTGACCGGGCATCTTCCGGTCAAAGGCTGTGAGACGATGTGGTCCGGCGACGACGGTATGCGGAAAGTGATGATCGGCAATCTTAACGGCGTTGGGCTCGACGTTTTCCCGGAATCGGCGGACTATGTCGCCCTGGGGCATATCCACCGCCCTTACGCGGTAGAGAATATTGATCATATCCGTTACAGCGGTTCGATTATCCCCATCGGTTTTGACGAAACGGAATACTCCAAAAAAGTTTACCTCACGGAATTCGACGGATTGAAATCTCAAATCAAAGAGATCGAAATTCCACGGTTTCGGCAGATGAAAAAAATTGTCGGAGCATCGGCCGATGAAATTTTTCAGGCTCTTGATGTTCTGAAAAGTGAATTCGGTGATGAAACGGTCTATTTTAAAGCTGTGAACACCGGACCTCCGGAAAACGGGCTCTTTCGTAAAATCTCGGAACATATCGAAGAATCCTCATTGGTCTGCTGTTCGTTTGAACAGCGCGCTTCCGATTTTATTAAGGGAATCGCGTCATCGACGACGGACGAATCGGTTGATGATTTTAGCGAGTTTGAAGCGTTTGAACGTCTTTTGTCCGCCAAGAAAGTTTCTGATGACGAAAAGGACGCTCTAAGGCCGCTGTTTAACGATGTTGTGAACACGGTGATGGAGCGCGACCCCAACGCGGGCCCCGGTCTTAACAGTGAAGAACCTACGGAATAAAGGAAAGGAACCGTCCGATATGAAATTACTGAAGCTTACATTCCAGAATATCAATTCGCTTTACGGCAAATGGACGATCGATTTTGAAAATCCCGCGTATACCGAAAACGGTCTTTTTGTGTTGAGCGGTCCGACCGGTTCCGGCAAGACAAGCATACTCGACGCGATCTGTCTGGCTCTTTTCGGAACAACGCCCCGTATAGAGCAAATCAGCGATAAAAAGAATAAAAAGTCCGTTGTTTTTTCGAAAGGTGCCGATGTCTGTTCCGCCCAGCTCCTATTCGAGACCGACGGGAAACGGTACATCGCGTCCTGGGCACAAGAAGTTAACCGCAACGGGAATTTGAATCCCGCCCGGCATCAGGTCAGTGACGGCGACGGAAATCTTTTAGAAAGCGCCGCGAGTAAAACGGATAAATATATTGCCGATCTGATTAAACTTGATTATTCTCAGTTTACACGCACGGTCATGCTGACCCAGGGGAATTTTGACCGATTTCTTGCTTCGAGTTCGAAAGAAAAAAGCGCGCTCTTTACAGAAATCACGGGATCGCAGATTTACGACGAGATATCAAGTGAGGCTTATGACCGAAAGAAAGCGAAAGAAGACAAATGGAAAGATATCACGGAAAGAATCAGTGAAGTTTCGTTATTAACCGAAGATGAGCGTTCCGAACTCGAGAAATCCGTTTGCAGTTTTGAATCCCGAAGAGAAGAGCTCGGAAAGAAACGTGATCAAATCAAAGAATCTTTGAATTGGCATGCCGAGATAGGGAAGCTCAGAGAAATCGGTGTCGGAATTACCGAAAAAGAGGATCAGCTTCGTGAACGAACAGAGAGTTTTAAGGTCCAGGAAATAAAACTTGAAGCGGCGGAGCGAGCCGCGGAAATCGAGGGGGTTCACGACAAACTCTGTACTCAAGAAGGAATTTTGATTGTAAAACGGGATCGTTTGGAGACCACGTCGGAACAGCTGATTGAAAAAGAGAAGGAGCTGAAATCCGCGGAAGAACTTCTTGATAAAGCACGGGAAGATTTGGCAAAACGCGAGGAGGAAGATGAAAAGGCTCGGCCGGTCATTCTTAAAGTCAGGATGGCGGACCGCGAGCTGTCGAACCTTGAAGAGAACCGAAAAGAAGCAGAGAAGGAGTATGACGGGCGTGTTCAGAAGTTTCGTGAGGCTGAAATGGGGGTAACGGAAAAAGAAGGAGCGCTCAGTCTAAAAAACGAGGAACTGCGGCGGCAAGAGGAGTATCTTAAGGATCATTCCGACGACGGGAAGCTTATTGTTGCTTATGACGGAATCAGAGAATTACTTCGCAATTTGGCCGAGCAGAAGAAGCTTCAGGAAGGCGCGGAGTCGTCCGTGGCTGAAGCGGAAAAAGACCTGGAAAACATAAAAAAGGCGGCGGAGAATAAAGTTCGGCAAATCGATAATCAGCGGAAGATATTCGACAAGGCAAATCAGAGTCTTAACGAACTTGAAGAAGAGAAAGAGAAACTTTTAAAAGGTTTGACGATTCAAGAACTTGAACGGGCACGGGACGAGCAAGCCGGAAAGGTCGCCGCGTTCAAAGCCGTTGCCGATTTCGAAGAACAACGTCGCCAATTGCAGGACGGATCCCCCTGTCCCTTGTGCGGTGCAGTCCATCACCCCTACGCGCTGGGTAATGTTCCTTCGGGGAATGAGGAACAAACGAAGCTTGACGAAATGGATGAACGGCTTCAGACCGTACGTCGTCTTTTCGAGAAAATCGAGAAAGCGAAGAAAACTGTCAGCGACGAACAGAACGGCTTACGCAATGCGCAGGGCGACTTGCGGAATATCAACGGCGATATTAAACACAAAGAGCAAATCCGTGAAGAGCGGGGGCAACGGCGCGATGAAATTGCCGATCGAGTCAGAACAATGGAGAACGGATTGGTCGGCAAATTAGAGAGTTTTGGCGTTTTTCAGGCGGACCTTGCCGACGCGGAAGCGGTTCTTAAAAGACTCGCGGAACGCAAGGAAAAGTGGCAGAGCCACAGCGAAGCGAGAGATGAGACGAAAAAGGCGATCGGAACACTGGAAACGGAAGCGGCTGTTCTGAAAAATACAATGGCCGAGGCTGAAAAGGAACGCGACAAAGCGAAACGAATCTTGGGTGACGACGAGTCCAAATTGGCGGAGAAAAAAAGGGAACGCGCCGAATTGTTCGGCGACAAAGATCCGGACGAAGTGGAAAAACAAGTTCGCGATGCCGTAACGGTCGCCGATAAAAAAGTCAAAGACTTGGCCGAGTCTAAAAATGATGCTGAAAAACAGCGGGATCAGTGCCGGCGCGATATAACACGTCTGGAAGGGGAGATCAAGGAGGAAAATGCAACATTACGGGAACTGACCGATTCGTTTAACGAAGCGATTCAACAGAAGGGCTTTCAAAATCGAGACGATTTTAAGGGAGCGTGTCTTAAGCCGGAAGTTCGCGGCCGGATTCGAGAACAAAAACAACAGCTTGAAAATGAACGAACCCGTCTTAAGACGGAAAGGGAGTTGAACGAGAAGGCTCTTCAGGAAAAAATCGGCATGCACAAAACGGACAAATCCGTTGAAGAACTCGAAATCGAACGGGACGAGACCGAACGCGAACTGCGGAAAAACGAGGAAGAGCTTACCGACAAAAAGTCCCAACTGTCGCTCGACGATAGGAACCGTGAAAAAACCGAGCAACTACAAGGGGAAATGGAAACGGCCAAAAAAGAGTATCAAAAGTGGAAAAGGCTTTGGGACGTCATTGGCCCTAATAAAAACTCTTTCTCCAATTACGTCCAGACGCTTACTTTCGACCGGGTGGTTCAGTACGCGAACGAATGGCTGGAAAAAATGGTGCCTCGATACCGGTTGAAGCGACGCGAAGAAGAACCGGAAAAGAACACGGATGACCGCAAAAAGAAGAAGGTGAAAGACGAATCTGTGACGAGCGACACCGATTCAAAGGAAACCGAAACATCTTCGGGCGAATCCCGTGTCAATCTCAATCTGGACGTGATCGACTTCGAACAGGGCGGGGACGTTCGTGTTGTCGAAAACCTTTCCGGAGGCGAACGTTTTATGGTTAGTCTCGCGTTGGCGCTCGGTATCTCGCGCCTTGCCGGGAAAAATGTTCAGATCGACACGTTTTTCTTGGATGAGGGGTTCGGAACACTCGACGAAAACGCTTTGGAAAACGCGATCGACGTACTTGAACAGTTGCAGCGGGAGGGGAAAACGATCGGTATTGTTACCCATGTGGAAAAGCTGCGGGGAGAAGAGAGCCGGATTCAGACCCAGATTCAAGCTGAGAAGATCGGCGGGGGGAGGAGCATTCTGAACGGACCCGGCGTGACGCGCGGAGCGGAAGAACGGGAACCTTCCGCGAAGCCGAAAAAACGCGGGAAAAAGTAACCTGCGGCGTTTATCGAAAAGCGGCGGCCGATTTTTTTCGACCGCCGCTTTTTTTGGAACTTGTGAAATGTTAGCTCGTGTTAAGATGGAAAAAATGTAGAAACGAGACGGTATTGTGTCACGCCGCGCCCGGCGATTTGCCGTTCGGAATTCGACCGGCGTAGGGTATAATATAACGGGACCATACCGTTAGTTGCGATCGGTTTGTTTTTGGGGTTTACCGTTGTCAGAACTTCCCCCCTTTTACCGGAAATACGACCTTCCTCCCCCTTTTCCGACGGACGAGAACGGGGATGAGGAGTCTTATGTCCTGACCCCGGAAGACGCCGAGTTTTTCGACCGCGCGGCGGAAGAGGAACCGGTCCTTTCCGGCGCCGAGCCGATCCCGCTTTCGAAAAAGATCATGTCGGGACTCCTCAGCGGCGTGATCAATATCGTCTTTCTTATCATCCTGGCGCTCATTTTCTTCCAGACGCGGGCGAAACGGCCGATGACGATCGACGCCGTGTTCAGCGATCGGGAAGGGGATCAGCTCGAGATCGAAACCCTCGACGAAGGGAACGTCGACCCGAATCCCGCCGAAGATTACCAGCTGACGATGCCCGAAGACGTTCATCTCGACGAGACCGTCTCGCCCGAACGGCTCGATTTCGACGAGACGAGCGACTCGCTCCTGACCGCGTCGGAAGAGTCGCGGATCGATATCGCCACGCTGTTCGACGGCCGGACCGATCCGGGCACAAAAAACGATCTCCTTTCGAAGTACGGGGGGAATCAGAAGACGATCGACGCGGTCAACCGTGGGCTGGTCTGGCTGAAGAAACAGCAGCTCCCCGACGGCTCGTGGAGTCTCGTCGAACCGTTCCGGGACGGGGCGATGGCCGACAACCATACCGCCGCGACGGGACTGGCGCTGCTGGCGTTTCAGGGGGACGGGAACACGCGGTACGCCGGCAAGTATCATTCGCAGGTGCGCAAAGCGTGGAAATGGCTTCTGAAACAGCAGGGGGAGAACGGCTCGTTCTTTCGGGATTTCGAGGGGCTGACGACCGGCCGGTTCTATACCCAGGCGATCTGCACGATCGGAATCTGCGAGCTGATCGGGATGGAGAAGAAAAGCGGGAAGGGGAAAGACCTGCTGAACGCCGCGCAGAAGGCGGTCGACTATCTGGTCGAACGCCAGAACCGGCGGCAGGGGGGGTGGCGCTACGACGTCGAAGAGTGGACCGACTGGGTTCTGGTTCGGAAGAAGGAACGGGAACGGGTCGTGAAAGAGATGTCGACCCAATCCGACCTTTCGGTGACCGGCTGGTGTCTGATGGCGCTCATGTCGGCGCGCGCCGCCGGGCTCTACGTGCCGGACGAGACGTTCGAGCAGATCGAAGGGTTCCTGGACCTGGTCTCGATCAACGACGGGGACGACTACGTCTATTCGCCGGTCGAACCGACCGAACGTCCTTCGATGACCGCGACGGGGCTCCTCTGCCGCATCTACCTGGGGTGGGACCGGCAGAACCCGCACGTGATCCGCGGCGCCGAAGCGCTGATTCAGCCGGAAAACCTCGTTCGGTACCCGTCGGACTCGAAGAAGGAGAGTCCCGCCGCCCGGCAGCGGACGAACGTCTACGGCTGGTATTCGGCGTCGATGATGTTAAAACATCTCGGCGCGGCAAGCCGCTACTGGCAGACGTGGAACCGCGCGCTCTGTAAGGAGATCCCCGCGCACCAGGAGCCGGAGGCGAGTCCCGAGGCGGGGAGCTGGGATCCCGCCGCCGACGATTACTGTTTCGGGGGGGGGCGCCTGTACGTGACCTGTCTTTCGATCTACTGCATGGAGGTCTACTACCGGCATCTGGCGCTTTACGGGAATTGACCGGGCCGCGCCGTCAAGCGCCGATTTCAGGCGGTTTCGGCCGCCGTCGGCGGGCGGGGGCGATGTTTCGGGCGCTTGACATTTATCCCCGCGATTCTAAAATGGGGGGAAGATTGGATGGGTGCCCGAGTGGTTGAAGGGACCGGTCTTGAAAACCGGCGACGGTTTACGCCGTCCGTGGGTTCGAATCCCACCTCATCCGCTCCGTTTTTCCCCGTCCGCGACGCCCGAAGATTCTTTTCGCGGCTTGGTGACAGAAAAAGTGAGGAAGCGCAGGAGCTGAAACGGATTGCTATGTTACGACGCGATTTTCTACGACTGATCGGCGGGACGGGGGCCGCGGCGGCGACGGCGCGATTCTCGTTCGCGTCGCCCGACGCGGAACCGTTCGTCCGTCCCGTCTATTCGGTCGCAAAATCTCAGGTGACCTGGTCGGCTTCGCATTCGGCGCTCGCGGTGGAGGCGCTGGTCTATTATCCGGTCGACCCGCAGGAGCTCTGCCCGGTGGTGATCTATTCGCACGGACTGGGAGGGGCTCCGGAAAAGTTTTCCTATCTCGCGAACATGTGGGCTTCGCGCGGCGTGGTCGGCGTCTTTCTTCATCATCCCGAAACCGACGAGGCGCAGTGGCGCGGGCGGCTTCGCGCGATGCCCGAACTGCGCGAACTCTACCGCCGCTACTGGAACGCCCGCGACCGGGCGCTGGCGATCCGTTTCGCGATCGACCGGCTCACGTCGCCGGGGAACGAATCGTCGTCGTTCGCCCCGATTCTCGATCTTTCCCGGATCGGAGCTTCGGGGAACGATTTGGGGGCGCTCGGCGCGCTCTTGGTCGCCGGACAGATTCCGCCCGACGGGGGGCCTTCGCTGAAAGATCCGCGCGTTACGGCGATCGCGCCGTTGAGCCCGCCGGTCTTCTGCGACGCCGCCCACGCCGCGGTGGTCTATGAAAACATCACGATTCCGTGCATGACCGTCGCCGGGACGCGGGACGACGGGATCGTCGGCACGACGCGCGCCTGGCAGCGGCGGATTCCGTTCGACGCGATGACCCGCAGCGACCGGTACCACGTGATCTTAAACGGCGGCGACCACATGGTCTACAGCGGCCATCTGCGCGCGCGCCGTCAGGCGACCGACGCCGACTATCAGAACGTGATCCGCGCGGCGACGACTCTCTTCTGGTCGGCTTATCTCAAAGGGGACCGCGACGCGCTGGGGTTTCTTCAGGTCGGCGCCGACACCGTCCTCGGCACGCTGGCGACGATGGAGTCCCGCAAAGCCGCGAAACCCGGGAGCGCCGCGCGATGAACAAAAAATTCCATATTGTCACGACCGGCTGTCAGATGAACGTCCTCGACAGCGAACTGGCCGCCGCCCTCTTAATCTCGCGCGGGTATACGAAAGCCGAGTCGCAGAAAGAGGCGGAGGTGATCCTCTTTAACACGTGCAGCGTCCGCGAGCACGCCGAGGAGAAAATCTACAGCGCGCTCGGCCGTCTGAAACACTGGAAATCGCATCATCCCGACGGCGTGATCGGCGTGTTCGGGTGTATGGCGCAGAAGGACCGCTGGGTGATCTTCCGCCGCGCGCCGCACGTCGACGTGGTGGTCGGCCCGGGCCAGCTCGACCGGCTCCCCGATCTGGTCGAAGCCGCCTCGATGGGGGAAGGCCCTCAGATGGCCGTCAGCATCGACCGGTTCCGAAAACGGGAATCGGCCGGCGCGGTACGCGAAAGCTTCCGTCAGTACGACCCGATCCGCCTCTCCGAGACGCGCCCGCGGCTTTTTCAGGCGATGGTGCGGATCATGTTCGGGTGCGACCGGTTCTGCTCCTACTGCATCGTCCCTTCGGTGCGCGGGCCGGAACAGAGCCGTCCGGCCGACGAGATCGTGCGCGAAATCCGCACGCTCGCCGATCAGGGGTGCGTCGAGGTGACCCTGCTGGGGCAGTCGGTCAACCTTTATAAATCGCAAGAAGGGGGGAAGACCGTCGCCCTGGCCGATCTTCTGGAACGGATCGATGGGATCGGCGGGATCCGCCGCGTTCGGTTCGTGAGCAACTATCCGACCGGAATGACCGACGCGCTCCTGCAGGCGGTTCGCGACCTGCCGACCGCGGTGCCGTATCTGCACGTTCCCGCCCAGCACGGCGCCGATTCGGTGCTGAAGCGGATGAACCGGCATTACACCGCCGCGCAGTACCGCGAGCTGACCGCCCGAATCTACGAGACGATCCCCGGCGCGGCGATCACCAGCGACTTTATCGTCGGGTTCTGCGGCGAGACGGAAGAGGAGTTTCAGGAGACGGTTCGTCTGGTGCGCGACACGCGGTTTAAGAACTCGTTCATCTTTAAATACAGCGAACGTTCCGGCACGAAATCGGCGGAGCTCTTCGACGACGACGTCCCCGACGAGGTGAAACGCCGCCGGAACAACGAGCTTCTGGCGGTGCAGGACGCGATCAGCGCCGAGGCGCACCGCGCCCTCGTGGGGCGGACGGTCGAAATTCTGGTCGACGGGCGCGGCAAGAAAGACGGCCAGCTTTCCGGCCGGACGCCGACCGACCGGATCGTCGTTTTCGACGGCCCCGATTCTCTGATCGGCACGTTCCAGACGATGGAAATCGTCGATTCGACGCCGTTCACCCTTTTCGGTCAAATCAAATCTTCCGGCGACGCGGGTTCAGACGATGGCAAAAGAGGCGGATGATCTCGGGATACGCGTGCTGAAATCGGTTTTCGGGTTCAGTCAGTTCCGTCCCTATCAGGAAGACATCATCAAAGCGATCTGCCGCGGCGAAGACGTTTTCGCCGTCATGCCGACCGGCGGGGGAAAATCGCTCTGCTATCAGTTTCCCGCGGTCACGCTGAAAGGGGTCTGCGTGGTGATCAGCCCGCTCCTTTCGCTGATGAAAGACCAGGTCGATTCGGCCCGCGAGACGGGACTGCGCGCCGCGACGATCAACTCGACCACGTCGGCGTCGGACTACGGCAAAGCGCTCGGCGCGATGCAGCGCGACGAGCTTGATCTTTTGTATATTTCGCCGGAACGGTTCAACAGCCCCGGGTTTACCGAAAAGCTTCTCGAAAACAATATTTCGTTCTTCGCGATCGACGAGGCGCACTGTATTTCGGAATGGGGGCATCAGTTCCGTCCCGACTATCTGGAGCTGGGACGGATCGCGAAACTCTTTCCCGACGCGCCGATCGCCGCGTTCACCGCGACGGCGACCGACCGGGTCGCCGCCGACATCAAATCGCGGCTCGGACTGCGGCATCCTTTCGAAATACGCGCCTCGTTCGACCGGCCGAATCTGGACTATACGGTTCAGCGGAAAGACGACCTGAACCGCCAGCTTCTCGATTTTCTGAAAACCGCCGACGGTCAGCCGGGGATCATCTACCGCGGCACGCGCAAAAAGGTCGAGGAGACCGCCGAGATGCTCAAAAAGCACGGGATCGCGGCGCTTCCGTACCACGCGGGGATGACGGCGCCGCAGCGCGACCGGGTTCAGGAATCTTTCACCTACGACCGGATCCAGGTCGTGGTGGCGACGATCGCGTTCGGGATGGGGATCGACAAGCCGAACGTGCGGTTTGTGATACACGGCGATCTGCCGAAAAATATCGAAGGGTACTACCAGGAGACCGGCCGCGCCGGCCGCGACGGGGCGCCCGCGCGGTGTCTGCTCCTGTTCGGGTATCAGGACGTCGTACTTCAGAATTCGTTTATCGAGCAGTACGAAGACCCCCGGACGCGCGAGGTGACGCGCGAACAGCTCAAGCAGATGATCCGGTACGCCGAGTCGGACGAGTGCCGCCGGAAGGCGATTCTGCGTTATTTCGGGGAAGAGTACCCCAGCGAAAACTGCGGGCATTGCGACTTCTGCCGCGGCGCGATCAAGCATATCGACGCGACCGTCGACGCTCAGAAGGCGCTTTCGGCCATGCAGCGGACCGGCAACCGGTTCGGGATCGGGCATTTGGTCGATATCTTGGTCGGCGCCAAGACCGAACGGATACGGAAGTTCGCGCACGACCGCCTGCCGACTTACGGGGTCGGAAAGGACAAGCCGAGGAAATACTGGCATTTTCTTTTTAACGCCCTCGTCTGCAAAGGGGCGGCCCGAATGCGTCCGGACACCGACTATCCGATTCCGCAGACGTCGGAGGCGGGCGCGGAGATTCTGCGCGGGCGCGGGACGTTCGAACTGATCGATTTCGAGCCGACCGAAACGAAAAGGCGCGCGCCGAAAAAGACCCGCGTCCGCGGCGCGAAGAGGGACGGCGTCCCGAAAGAACGCGGCGTCATCCCGGACGATTCGGATCTGTTCGACCTTCTGCGCACACGCCGAACCGAGCTCGCCGCGGCCAAGCGGATGCCGCCGTACCGCATTTTCAGCGACAGCACCCTTTTGGAGATGGCCGAACGCAAACCGATGACGCGCGACGAGCTCCTCGAAGTTTCGGGGGTCGGCGAATATAAGATGAAGCGGTACGGGCAGGATTTTCTCGACGTGATCGCCGAGTATATCGCCGAGTCGCCGGACGGGGAGGATCTCTCGTGACCGACTCGGGCGAAACGATCCCCCCGATCGCCGACGCGTTCTTTCTGACCGGGCCGACCGCCGGGGGGAAGACGAAAATCGGCGTCCGGCTGGCGAAGCTGATCGGCGCCGAGGTGATTTCGCTCGACTCGATGGCGGTCTATCGGATGATGGATATCGGAACCGCCAAACCGGCCGAAAGGGAGCGGGAAGGGGTTCCGCACCATCTGATCGACATTCGCGACCCGTGGGAGGAGTATTCCCTGGCGGGTTATCTGAAAGACGCGGCGCGGGTCGCCGGCGAGATCCGATCGCGCGGCAGGCGGGTCCTCTTCGTCGGCGGGACGCCGCTATATCTGAAAGGCGCCCTCTGCGGGATTTTCGAGGGGCCTCCCGCCGACGAGGCGTATCGCGCCGAACTGGCCGCGTGCGAAGCGGCCGAGCCGGGCGCGCTTCACCGTCTTTTGGCGCAACGGGCGCCCGACGACGCGGCGCGGCTCCATCCGAACGACACGCGGCGGATCATCCGCGCTCTTGAAATCTACCGCGCCAGCGGCCGATCGATCTCTTCGCATCAGGTACAGTTTCGGACCGAAGAGGGGGAAGCGAACCGGTGCCGCGGCGTCGTTCTCGATTGGGACCGGCCGACTCTGAACGAGCGGATCAACCGGCGGGTCGATCAGATGATGCGGGACGGGTTCGCCGAGGAGGTTCGTCGTCTGGCGGCGCTCGACCGGCCTCTGTCGAAGACGGCGCTGCAGGGGGTGGGGTATGAGGAGCTGTTCGCCGTTCTGCGGGGGGAGACCGAGCCGGACGACGCCGTCGAAAGGATCAAGCTCCGCACGCGCCGGTTCGCCAAACGTCAGGCGACCTGGTTCCGTTCGCTCCCCGGTCTGACGCCGGTCAAAATGACCGAGCCGGTCGATCCGGACGAGGCGGCGCGGCGGATCGCCGACATCTTCTTAAATGACGCCGGCTTCTCAAAAGAGGGGGACGGGGAGTGACGGGAAAGGGGAGCCCCGCGCCGGTTTCCCCCGGTTTCCCATTTTGCGCGAATCGCGGGCGAATCGGTGCAGAAAAAATCCCCCTTGACCGATAATGGAACATCGGTATAATGTCCGCATACCTCAGGCGTCGTAGCCAAATGGCTAAGGCAGTGGATTGCAAATCCACGATTTACCGGTTCGAATCCGGTCGACGCCTCTTTCCCCCTTTACAGAGGGCGGAAAGATGCTAGAATGGCATCGGCTCTCCAAGCCAAAACACCGTTAGGTTGGCCCTGTCGTTTAACGGTTAGGACACGGCCCTTTCAAGGCCGCGATACGGGTTCGATTCCCGTCAGGGTCATTCCCGCCCTCTCA
>CADBQY010000203.1 GCA_902796885.1 uncultured Planctomycetota bacterium | reverse complement strand
TAACCCGAAAAGAAGAGGTTTCAAGTGGCATCTTACAACACCAGCGACTTCCGTAAAGGACTGAAAGTTCAAATCGACGGCGATCCGTTCATTATGATCGAATGCAATTTCGTCAAACCGGGAAAAGGCCAGGCGCTTTATAAGTGCAAGCTCCGCAACCTGACCCGCGGGACGGTGCTCGAACGGACCTACAAAAGCGGCGATTCCTTAGAGGCCGCCGACATCCATGAAACCGACACCACCTTCCTCTACGAACAGGCCGGCACCTACTACTTCATGGAAAAGGAAACCTACGAACAGTACGAACTGTCCAAAGAGGCGGTTGACGACGCGGCGAAGTACCTTCTTCCCGACATGCCGTGCAAAATGTTGCTGTACAACAACAATCCGATCGGAATCACACCGCCGAACCACGTGATCCTCAAAGTCGAGTACACCGAGCCGGCGGTCCGCGGCAATACCGCCACCAATGTAACGAAACCCGCCACGCTTGAAACCGGCGCCGAGATCATCGTCCCCAACTTCATCGAGACGGGCGAAGTGATCAAAGTCGACACACGGACCGGCGAGTATATTGAACGCGTCAAGGAATGAGCTCTTCCGGCGTCAAAACCAACGCGACCCGCCTGCTGACCGCGGCGGGTATTCCTTTTCATACCAAAGAATACGAGGTTGACGAAAACGACCTTTCCGGAACCCATGTGGCCCGTCAGCTCGGGCTCCTTCCGGAACAGGTCTTCAAGACGCTCGTTCTCAAAGGAGAAAAGGTCGGCTATTTCGTCTGCTGCGTGCCGGTCAGTTCCGAAGTCGACCTCAAAAAAGCGGCTCGGGCCGCCGGCGACAAGAAGGCGGCGATGATTCCGATGAAAGACCTCAAAGACGTCACGGGATATATCCGAGGCGGCTGTTCTCCGATCGGAATGAAAAAGCCGTTTCCGACATTTCTCGACGAGACGGCGATCCTGTTCGACGAGATTTATCTCAGTGCCGGCCAGAGGGGAGCGCAAATCGTGATCGCTCCCGATGTCCTGACCGAATACCTCCGCCTGACCCAGGTCGACCTGGTCAAAGACTGAAAGTCTCCCGATGAAAAAAGAACGCCTGATGACCCCCGGACCGACCCAGGTTCCGGAGGGATCCCTCTTGACCCTCGCCCGGCAGGCGACCCATCACCGAACGCCGCAGTTTGAGGCGCTCTTCGAAAAAACGCGCCGGGCGATGGCCGATATTCTGCGCACCGAAGGGGACGTCTTTTTCATGACCGGCTCGGGAACCGCTTCGATGGAAACCGCTCTGATGAACATCGTCGCGCCGAACGAGACCGTCCTTGTCCTTTCGTCGGGAAAGTTTTCCGAACGGTGGGCCGAAATGGGCGAAGTCTTCGGAGCGAAAGTCGTCACCCTCACCGTTCCCTGGGGAGAACCGTTCCGCGGCGATCAGGTCGCCGATCTTCTCCGCGCCCACCCCGAGACGGTCGCGGTCTTCGGAACACTGACCGAAACAAGTACCGGCGTCTGTCACCCGATTGCCGAATTGGGACGCGCCGTCCGTGAAAACTCCGACGCCCTCTTCGTCGTCGACGGAATCAGCGGGATCGGCGCCGACCGTTTCGAGATGGACGCCTGGTCGGTCGACCTGGCCGTGGTCGGCTCGCAAAAAGCACTGATGGGAATATCGGGGGCCGGCTTCGTGGCGGTCGCGCCCCGCGCGTGGGGCAAAATCGAAAAGACCCCTCGCCGCGGATTCTACTTTGACCTTCTCAAGTACCGCAAGTCGGCGGAGTCTCTAACGACCCCCTTTACGCCCGCCAAGTCGATTTTGGAGTCGCTGGCGTTCAATCTCGACGCGATTACAGGCGAGGGAATCGAAAAGATCTGGCAGCGTACCGCTCTGTTGGCCGAAGCGGCTCGAGCGGGAATCGACGCCATCGGCCTGAAGCGAACGACCGCCTCTCCCGCCGACTCGATGACCGCCGTCTTCTTCCCCGAAGAAGGCGCGTTCGACCCGAAGCGCTTTATGAGCGAGATGTACGGACGTTTCGGCGTCAAATTCGCCGCCGGTCAGGGAGAATGGAAAGGAAAAATCTTCCGAATGGCGCACTTTGGACTGATCGACGAGTTCGATATCATGGGAACGCTCGGCGCGATGGAACTGGCGCTCTGCGCCGCCGGTTTTCCCGTTGAACCGGGCCGGGGGGTCGCCGCGGCCCAGCAGATCTTTCTGCGCGGAAACTGACCGCCGTCCCTCTTCCCCCTCCGAAAAACTGACGTTGCCGGGTCGGGGACAATCCGTTAAAATGGCCCCGTTCCCCGAGATAAAAGAGAGGGAACCCGGACGCTCTCCGGGCGTCCCCATCGAAGTCATATCGTTTCATTGAAGACAACAGCATGAAATGCCAAAAGTGTGATCGGCCCGCCACGTTTCACTACACGGAACTGACGGGAGATAAGCCGGTCGAAATACATCTTTGCGAAGAACACGCCAACGAATACCTGCATAAAAGCGGCGGATCGATTTCCGATTTCGACACTCCTCAAGAGGACTTGGCCCAACAGGTTAAGAAAAAGGTGAGCAGTCTCCAGCAAACCACCCGCGAACTGATGGAGCTGGAGATGCGAACGTGTCCGATCTGCGGTGCCAGTCTCCAAGATTTCCGAAAAACCGGCCGACTCGGTTGCCCGAACGATTACCTCTTCTTCGACGAGCAGCTTGAACCGCTCCTGATGGGAATTCACGGAAGCGCCGAACATATCGGGAAACGTCCCCTGCGTTTCGGCGGAACCGATAACCGAACCCTTCTGATCCGTCTGCGCCGCGAACTCGATGACGCGGTTTCGATCGAAGATTACGAACTCGCGGGAAAACTCCGCGACCGGATCCGCGATCTCGAGTCGTAAAGCCCGCAAAAAAGATTTTCAAAGAAGCCGGCAGATTTCCTCGACGATCTCTGCCGGTTTTTTTTCTTCAGTCGAAATCAGGTGATCGGCCGTCTCGCGATAGAGAGGATCCCTTTTTTGCAAAACGTCCCGAATTTCCTCCTCTAAAGAAAGGTCGGTCAGCGGCGGGCGCGTTTGGCTGCTCCGCGCGTCGCCGGAAACGCGGCAGGCGATCACTTCAACCGGAGCGGTAAGAAGAAATATCCTCCCGGGAGCCAAATTTTGTAAAGCCGCGCGGTTTTCGCGGCGAAGGACGATCCCGCCCCCGCAAGCGATCACCCAAGGCCCGGAAGTCTCCGGAAGAGAGTTCAGCGCGGCGGCCTCGTAATCCCGGAAGAGGTCTTCCCCGCCGCGGGCAAAAATGGAGGCGATCGACTCGCCACTGCGAGATTCGACGAGTCGATCGGTATCGACAAACGCCATTCCGAGCCGCCGGGCCAGAAGGGTGCCGACGGTACTCTTGCCGGTTCCGCGATAACCGATCAGCGCAATGGATCCGGAAACCATCTCAGCTCCTCGAAAGGGCGAGCGCCTCTTTCAACAATTCGCGAATCATCGACGCCGACGTCCCCTGACCGGTAAAAAGACGGAACTGAAGGCACGCCTGCCCGATAAACATGTCGAGCCCCGAAATCGGGGTCGCTCCCTTCTGCCGCGCCAGGCGAAGCAGGTAAGTCTGTTCGGGGTTATAAACCGCGTCGAAGACGAACATTCCGTTCCGAATCGACTCCGGTCCGATCGGGGTCTGATCGACTTCGGGAAACATTCCGACCGACGTACAGTTGACGATCAGTCTGGCGACGTAACTTTTGCGCGCGTCCCAGTCGCAGAAAGAACAACCGAGCCGCTGGGCGGCCTGTTCGGCCTTTTCCGGTTTTCGGTCGGTGATCGTCACGCGCGCCCCTTTTTTCAAAAGACCGTAGGCGACCGCCTTCCCCGCCCCTCCGGCGCCCAGAAGGAGAACCTGTTTCCCGGCCAGGGGAGAATCGGTTTCTTCCCCCCCCTTCATGACGGTTTCGATACAGAGGGCGGAAGCCATGTAGTCGGTATTGTAACCAAAAATCGCGTTGTCTCGAAAAACGATCGTGTTGCACGCGCCGATCTCTTCGACCGCGGGATCCAACCGTGTCATTTTCCCGATGACGTCCGATTTGTGCGGAATGGTCACGCTCAGGCCTCGCAGATCGAGGCTCGAGGCGTTATCGATCAACTGACCCGCTTCACCGGCGGGGACGCGAAACGGAAGATAAACCTTGTTGAGACCCGCCTCTTTAAACGCCGCGTTATGAATGAGAGGACTGAGCGAGTGGGCGATCGGGTCGGCGATCACGCCGTAGACCTCGGTCTCGGCGTCGATCTTTTCGTAGCGGTATTCATCGCGAAGGGTCTTGTAATAAGGAATTCCCGGCGTCACGAGACGTTGGGGCGAGAAGGTGGCGTAGGTCATCGGAACGCCGTACTTCCGACCGAGAACGCGGGTCGGAAATCCGATCTCTCCCATTCCGATCACCACGGTCGGTTTTCCCTGACCGGGAACGTTCACCTTTTTCATGAACGCGAAAAGGCGGAGAAGATCGCTGACCGAACGGGGCGTCACGGCAATTTTAATCACGTCCGGATCGGTCTGACGAAGGATCTTTTCATAGAGAGCGTCGAGGTCTTCCGGCACCTTCTCAAAGTTGTGATAGCTGATCAGACGCTTCGTTTTCCCGTAACGGGGAACCTTGGCGGCGACGTCCGCCTCGATATCAACGTAATCGACCCCCGAGATGATAGCTGTTCGGAGAAGAACCATCCGTTTCTCTTCATCGTAGCTCCACAGACCCCCGTCCTGTTTGCGGCGGACGGTCACAATCACCGGCAGAGGCCGGTTCGGCAAAAGCCGCCCCAAATCGGGCGCTTTTCGGAGAAAATCGAGCCGCAATTCGACGAGTCGGATTCCCGCCTCGGCCAGTCCGGCCATTTCGCTGATCATTCTTTTGTGACTGCCGCAGGCAATACTGACGCAAATCATCTGGAGAGGCCTTCTTATCTGAGGGACCATCGGTTCGGTGAGCGCTCGGTCCCCGAAAGAGAGAAACCGCCGTTTCCCGGAAACCGCGGAAACGGATGGCGCAGACGACTCTCCAATTATACCCCACGAACCGAAATTGGGAAAGTCACGAGCGGAAGCTTCTTCTCTATTTTTCCCACTTTGAGGAAAGTCAACCCTCTCCGCCCTTTTCTAAAACGAAAAGGGCCTTTGTGAAGTAATTCGGCGGCTCTTCATTTCGGCCGGCGGCGTTCGGGAGAAATTCCCCGAAAACGGAACAATTGATTGAAAAAAGGGGAGATAACGGTATAATGAGGGGGTTAGAAAGTATCGCCGTTTTCGCGATCAGAACCTTCCTTTCCGATGAGGTCACCGCCCGATGAAAAGATTTTTTCATTTTCGCTCGAACCGTCCGTCCGACTCCGCTGGAACCCATGGGGAAAAAGCGCGTTTTCTTCGAAAACATCTCGCGCGTTTCGAAAACCTCGAAGAGCGCGCGCTCCTGTCGGTGACGCCGACCGAATATGCCGATATCCGCGCCTCCTACGCCGAATTCAGCCTTCCCGAATCGATCGACGACATCAATGTGATCGAAATTACCGCCGACCGGCTCACATCGGCCGATATCCGCTCGGCCATCGACCAAGCGGCCGCCACGGCCGGCGACGACCTTGTGGTCGTTCGAACAACTTCCGACTCCCACGCCGTCGTCTACGCCTCGGCGGCCGACGAAATTACCGTTGCGTTCGACTCGTCGGAAGGCGGATCGCTCACGATCGTCGGCTACGGCGCCGCCCCCCTCACGTTTGACGCTTCGGGAACAAGCCGAGCTTTTTCGGTCGGTTCCGGCGCGAAAGTTTCGTTGGGAAACATCGTACTAACAGGCGGGGATTCCTCGGCAAGCACTTCCGACGCCGGATACGGAGGCGGACTCTACAACGCCGGCCGACTGACCGCCGCGAACCTTTCGGTAGTCGGAAACGCCTCATCCTACGGCGGGGGCGGGATTTTTAACAGCGGAACGCTTCGTCTTCTGAACAGTCGCGTCACCAACAACCGTGCCGCGGCCTCGTACCGCGCCAGCGGCGGGGGAATCTACAGCTCTGGAACGATCACCGCCGAGAACATTCTGGTCGCCGGAAACACCGTTTCGGGAAGCGTTGCCTACGGCGGCGGCGTCTATCTGTGGAACGGCCGTTTTACCGCCGTCGGCGCGACGCTGACCGACAACAGCGCGGGAGAGGGCGGCGGTTTCTACCTCTTCGGCTCCTCGTCGCTGAAATACACACTCTCCCTGACAAACTCGATTCTGGTTGGAAACGACGCCCAGACCGGTCACGAAATCGCCCGGTACAACACAAAAGGGACGCTCGCCGGCCAGTACGTACTGACCGACTACACCGCGTGGGACACTTCCTCCTCGATTTTCACCTACGATTCGGACAAACCTCTCTTCACCAACGCCGGGCTCGGAATCTATACACTTCCGAGCGACTCGCAGGCGGTCGATATCGGAAAGAACGATGCCGTCACAACCGCGAACGATCTATCGGGCGGAGAACGGATTGTCAACAGTATCGTCGACTTGGGAGCCCACGAGTACCAGGTGAACGTCAAACCGGACATTACCGACGTCACCCTGACCGGATGGAGCGGCCCCTACGACGGCCTGACCCACACCGTCACACTCACCGACCCGCACCTG
>CADBQY010000202.1 GCA_902796885.1 uncultured Planctomycetota bacterium | reverse complement strand
CGGCACCGATTCGAGTTCCATCGCCAGGCGGCTCATCGCCTCGTCCATCAGGTCGATCGCCTTGTCGGGGAGGAACCGGTCGGTGATG
This sequence comes from uncultured Planctomycetota bacterium, assembly GCA_902796885.1. GTDB lineage: Bacteria > Planctomycetota > Planctomycetia > Pirellulales > Thermoguttaceae > RUG695. The sequence goes on along the minus strand of CADBQY010000202.1, from coordinate 17,051 downwards.
TAGCGGTTCGACAGTTCCGCCGCGGCGACCAGCGCCGAGTCGGTGATCTTAACTCCCTTATGGTGACTTTCATATCGGGGTTTCAGCCCGCGGAGGATCGCCAGGGTGTCTTCGACGCTCGGCTGACCGACATAGACCGGCTGGAACCGCCGTTCGAGCGCGGCGTCCTTTTCGATATACTTGCGGTACTCGTCGAGGGTGGTCGCGCCGATACAGCGCAGATCGCCCCGCGCCAGCGCCGGCTTTAAGAGGTTCGCCGCGTCGGCGCCCCCTTCGGTGTTCCCCGCGCCGACGACCGTGTGGAGTTCGTCGATAAAGAGGATGACCGTCCCGCCGGCGTCTTCGACCTCTTTGAGGACCGCCTTCAGACGCTCTTCGAACTCGCCGCGGTACTTCGCTCCGGCGACGAGCGCCCCCAGGTCGAGCGCGACGACTTTTCGGTTTTTCAAGCTTTCGGGAACGTCGTTTTCGACGATACGCAGGGCGAGCCCTTCGGCGATCGCCGTCTTGCCGACCCCCGGTTCGCCGATCAGAACCGGATTGTTTTTCGTCCGGCGGGAAAGCACCTGAATGACGCGGCGGATTTCGGCGTCGCGGCCGATCACCGGGTCGAGCTTTCCTTTGGCGGCGCGTTCGGTCAGATCGGTGCCGTATTTACTCAGCGCGCGGATTTTCCCTTCCGGTTCCGGGTCCGAAACGCGGTGATTCCCCCGGACGCGGCTGAGCGCCTCTAGGATCTTCGTTCGGTCGATCGCGGCGAGCTTTAAAATATCGAGCGCTTTCGACGGGACTTCGCTGACCGCCAGAAGAAGATGTTCGGTCGAGATATACTCGTCGGTCAGCGCCGACATCTCTTCCGCCGCCTTGGCGAAGACTTGCGAGAGCTCCGAGCCGACCCCCGGCTGCTGATTCCCGCCGGACGTTTTCGGCAGATGTTCCGTTTCGTCGTGAACGATCTGTTTGAGGGTCCCGACGTTGGCGCCGATCTCCTCCATCAGGGGGGCGATATTCCCGTCGGTCTCTTCCAAGAGTGCGGCGAGAAGGTGGAGCGCCCTGATTTCGGGGTTTCCGGCGGCGACGGCGATCTGCGCGGCGCGCTGAACGGCTTCCTGGGATTTTTTCGTCAGTTTGTTGAAATCAAAATTCATCATCGTATCGATCCTTTCCGACGCTGCCCGGACCCGCCCGGCGGGTTCCTTTTTGGCAGTCGTCGCAGAAATATACTGCAAAAAGTGTGCCAGTTTAAAACGGTCTCGAAAGGGAAAAGGATTTTGAGAAGAAGAAAGGGAGAGGCGGGAACCTCTCCCGGACAGGACGAAGAGAGGGTTATTCTTCTTTCCCCCAATCTTCGATCTTATCGCCGTCGAATTCCACCTGTCCGCGGTGTCCGTGGACGGGAATCGCCGACAGGGCGGACTCGATTCGTTCGAACTCGACGTCGGAAAGTCTCGTTTCGGCCGCCCCCAGATTTTCGAGTATCCGTTCCCGGTTTTTCGATCCGGGGATCGGAACGATGTTCGGCGATTTTCGGAGGATCCACGCCAGGGCGATCTGCGCGCCGGTCGCGTCCTTTTCCTCGGCAAGGGTTTGAACCAGATCGAGGATCGGTTTGTTCGCCGCCATATTCTCTTTTGTCAGTTGGGGGACGAATTTCCGCACGTCGTCGGGATGCGAGAAATCGGCGGCCGGCGTGATCTTTCCGGAGAGGAAGCCGCTTGCGACCGGCGAGAAGGGAACGAAACCGATCCGATTGGCCAGACAGAACGGGATCACGTCCTTTTCGGCGTCCCGTTCGAGCATATTGTAGAGGTTCTGCACCGCGCTAAGCGGCGTGACGGCATGTGCTTTGGCGATCGTTTTGACCCCGACCTGCGAGAGCCCCCAACCGCCGATCAGCCCCTCCCGAATGAACTTCCCCATCACCTCGGCGACGGTCTCGATCGGAACGGCCCGATGAATCCGATGCAGGTAGTAAAGTTCGACGCGATCGGTTTGGAGATTTTTCATCGACTCGGCCAGATGCGTTCGCATTAAAGTTTCGATTCCGGCGGCGGAATCGGGCGGATTTCCCAGAAAATGGAACTTCGTCGCGATGACGACGCGGTCTCGGAACTCCCGGACCGCCTTGCCCAGAATCCGTTCGTTATGTCCGGACGAGTAGAGCTGCGCGCCGTAGACTTCGGCGGTGTCGTAAAACGTACAACCCGCGTCGAACGCCGTCCGGATCGCCTCGATGCTGTACTCTTCGTTCGGAATCTGTCCGTAGCCGTGCGAAAACCCCATGCATCCGATCCCGATTTCCGAGACGGCGAGACGGCCCAACTCTCTTTTTTTCATTAAAACCTCCGATTCTAAAACCGTAAAAACACCTGTCGCCCCCCATTTCTTGTTTTAACGAAAATTGCGTTCCGGTGCAAACGCGCGTCTTTCGGCGCCTTTAAAAAATTTTACGAAATTTACGTAAATAGAGGGTTGACGTCTCGACCGACGCCGATAAAATGAACGTTATAAGGGAACGAAAAGTTCCCCGTAAACCGTAGAAGCGGAAGTAAAGGCAGAGCGCGAGCTTACAGAGAGCGGGCGGCGGTGAGATGCCCGCGGCAATCGGACTGTCATAATGGGCCGCGGAGGGCGCATTGAAAAGATGCGACGTGTGGGCATACGTCAGTTGCCGGGGGTATGACCGTACCCCGCAAAGTGCGCGGCGCGACGCCGCGAATCAAGGTGGCACCGCGGAATGAGACAATATTTCGCCCTTGGTCAATGTGTGTACTCCGTACATCGGCCAGGGGCTTTTTTTGTGCCCGGCCGGATTGAATCACCCGGAAAGGAAAACAGATATGGCAGAAAAAACGTTTCCTTCGCTCGACGAGGCGAAAGCCTACGCGCGCGATTTTCGTTCCGTTCCGGTGAGCCGGACCATCCTTTCGGATATCCGCACGCCGGTCGAGGTGATGCGCGCGCTCAAACGGGTCAGCCGTCACTGCTTCATTCTCGAAAGCCTCGAAGATTCCGCCCGCTGGGGCCGCTACACGTTTCTGGGATACGACCCGAAGCTCGAGTTTACCTGCGCCGACGGCGTGGTCCGCCTGCGCAGCGGAACCACGGTGACGATCCCCGGCGCGAATCCCGCCGAATATATCCGGCGGATCGTCGACGAGAACCGAAGTCCGCGGATTGCCGGGCTTCCCCCGTTCACCGGCGGGCTGATGGGGTATTTCGCGTACGACTCGATCAAGTATTCCGAGCCGACCCTGAAACTCGACGGCGACGATCAGGAGAATTTCAACGACATCGACCTGATGCTCTTCGATAAGATCATCGCGTTCGACAATCTGAAACAGACGATCACGATGATCGTCAACGTCCGAACCGACGGGTTGGAAGAGAACTACCGCGCGGCGCTCCTGGCGCTCGACACGATGGAAGACCTGATTCGCCGCGCCGAGCCGGCCGAAAACCCCCCGCTTCGGCTCAAAGGCGAGTTCGCTCCCCTGTTCAACCAGTTCGAGTATTGCGAGATGGTCGAAAAGGCACGGCATTACATCTACGAGGGGGACATTTTCCAGGTGGTCCTTTCGAACCGGCTCACCGCCGAAGCCGAAGGGAGCCTGCTCGACACGTACCGGATTCTGCGAACCCTGAACCCGTCGCCGTATATGTTCTACATTTCGAGCGACAACGTCGAGATCGCCGGTTCGTCTCCCGAGACGCTCGTCAAACTTGAAGACGGCGTTCTACACACGTTTCCGTTGGCGGGCACGCGCCCGCGCGGCAAGACCGAAACGGAAGACAAGGCGCTGGAAGAGGCGCTCCTGGCCGACCCGAAAGAGCTTGCCGAACACAATATGCTGGTCGATCTGGGGCGGAACGACCTGGGCCGCCTGTCCGAGTTCGGAAGCGTCGAGGTCGAAAAATACCTCTCGGTCGAACGCTATTCGCACGTAATGCATCTCGGTTCGACGGTGCGCGGGCGGATCCGGCCCGATAAAGACGCGGTCGACGCCGTCGCCTCGGTTCTCCCCGCGGGAACCCTTTCGGGCGCGCCGAAGATCCGCGCTTGCGAAATCATCAACGAACTGGAACGGTGCAAACGGGGTATTTACGGCGGGGCGATCGGCTATATCGACTTTACCGGCAACATGGACACGTGCATCGCGATCCGCCTGGCGTTTAAGAAGAACGGGAAAGTCTTCGTCCGCTCCGGCGCGGGGATCGTCGCCGATTCGGTGCCCGAACGGGAGTACCAGGAATGTCTCAACAAGGCGGCGGCCGTGATCGGAGCGCTTCGCCGGTCGGAAGGAGGGCTTGACCGATGATCCTTTTAATCGACAACTACGACAGTTTTTCATACAACCTCTATCAGTACGTCGGCGAGATCGAGCCGGACGTAAGGGTGATCCGCAACGACGAACTTTCGCTCGGCGAAATCGAACGGCTCGATTTTAACCGGATCGTCATTTCTCCCGGACCTGGCCGCCCTTCCGCCGCCGGCGTCTGCAAAGAGGTGATCCGGGAATACGTCGGACGCGTTCCGATTCTGGGGGTTTGCCTGGGACATCAGGCGATCTGCGAAGTTTTCGGCGCGACGGTCTCCTACGCCAAAGAGCTGATGCACGGCAAGGCGTCGGACGCCCGGATCGACACGTCGTCGCCCCTCTTCGCGGGGCTTCCCGAGACGATACGCGTCGGCCGCTACCATTCCTTGGCCGCCGATCCGGCGACGCTCCCTTCGGTGCTCCGCGTGATCGCCGAAACGGCCGACGGCGAGATTATGGCGGTGCAGTACGACGGATTTCCGGTCTTCGGGCTCCAGTTCCACCCGGAATCGATCCTGACCCCCGACGGCAAAACGATTCTTAAAAACTTTATGCGGCTGACATCATGATACACGAAGCGATAAAAAAGATCGTCGGGAAAGAAGACCTTTCCTACGACGAAGCGTACGCCGTGATGAACGAGATCATGTCCGGCGAGACGACCCCGACCCAGAACGCCGCGTTCCTGGCCGCCCTGTCGACCAAGAGTACGCGCGCCGAGACGATCGCCGAAATTTCCGGATGCGCCGCGGCGATGCGCCGGCACGCCGTGCCGCTCGAACTGCCGTTCGACGCGTTCGAGATCGTCGGAACGGGGGGGGACAACTCGAACTCGTTCAACATTTCGACCACGTCCCTTTTTGTTTTGGCGGCGGGGGGCGTCAAGGTCGCCAAACACGGGAACCGGAGCGCGTCGTCGCGCTGCGGAACCGCCGACTGTTTGGAGGCGCTCGGGGTCAATATCGACCAGCCGCCGGAACTTTGCCGCCGATTACTCGAGCGGGTCGGTCTCTGCTTTATGTTCGCCCAGCGGTACCACACCTCGATGAAATTCGTCGGCTCGATCCGCAAAGAGCTGGGGATACGGACCGTCTTTAATATTCTCGGCCCGATCACCAATCCCGCCCGGCCGAAGACGCAGCTTCTCGGCGTTTACGACCCGCTTCTGGTCTCTCCCCTGGCGCAGGTGCTGGCAAATCTCGGCGTCGAACGCGGCATGGTTGTGCACGGAACCGACGGGCTCGACGAAATCTCGATTTCCGCGCCGACCGAAATCTGCGAGTTCCGCGGCCGGTGGTACAGTTCCTACCGTGTCGCGCCGGAAGATTTCGGGCTGGCGCGCGGCGCGAAGACCGACATCCTGGGCGGGACTCCCGAAGAGAACGCGCGGATTACGCTCGATATCCTTTCGGGGGCCGACCGCTCGCCGCGGCGCGATATCGTCCTTCTGAACGCCGGCGCGGGCCTGTATGTCACCGAAAAAGCCTCTTCGTTTGCCGAAGGGGTGAAACGGGCGGGCGATCTGATCGACTCGGGCGCGGCGCTCGCCAAGCTCGAAGAATTCCGAAAGGAGTCGAACGGATGAGTACGATCCTCGACGTTATCGCCGACCGCGCCCGAGCGCGGGTCGCCGCCGACCGCAAGCGCGTCCCGCTGGACGAGATCAAGTCGCGCGCGCTTTCGCTTCCCCCCGGCGAGGGCGAACTCTTTGACGCCGCCCTGGCGCGGCCCGGGCTCTCGTTTATCTGCGAGGTCAAAAAAGCGTCCCCCTCGAAAGGGGTGATCGATCCGGTCTTCGACTACCTCGGAATCGCCCGCGCCTACGAAGAGGCGGGCGCCGACGCCGTCTCGTGCCTGACCGAGCCGAACTGGTTTCTCGGATCCGACGAGATCTTTTCCGAAATTCGCGCGGCGGTTCGTTTGCCGATGATCCGGAAAGATTTTACCGTCGACGAGTATCAGCTCTACCAGGCGCGTCTGTTGGGAGCGAACGCGGTCCTGCTGATCTGCGCGCTGCTCGATACCGGGACGATCGCGCGCTGGCTTCAGATTTGCGAGACCCTTGGACTCGCCGCGCTGGTCGAAACGCACAACGAAGAGGAGATCGCCTCGGCGGTACGCGCGGGCGCGCGAATCGTCGGGGTGAACAACCGGAACCTAAAAGACTTTTCGGTCGACTTGGGGAACGCCGCGCGGCTTCGCGGCCTGATCCCCCCCGACCGGCTTTACGTCGCCGAAAGCGGCGTGACGTCTCCCGCCGACGCGGCGGCGATGAGGTCGATCGGCGCCGACGCCGTTCTCATGGGGGAAGCCATGATGCGCGCCGCCGATAAAGGCGCGCTTCTGGCGGAGATGCGAAAGGCGGCGCGGTGACACGGATTAAAATCTGCGGACTTTTCCGGGAACAGGATATCGCCTTTGCGCGGGACGCGGCGCCCGACTACGTCGGATTTATCCTGAACTTTCCGCCGAGTCACCGCAATCTTTCGCCGGAACGGGCGGCGGAGCTTCGCGCCGGTTTGCCTCCGGGAATCCGCGCGGTCGGCGTTTTTGTCGACCGGCCGCTCGACGAGGTCGCCGCGGCCGCCGCGCGGATCCGTCTCGACGCCATACAGCTTCACGGCCGGGAAGACGACGCGTATATCGGCGCGCTTCGCGCCGCGGCGGCGCTGCCGGTCTGGAAAGCGTTCCGTGTCCGTTCGAAAGAGGACCTGGTGGCCGCGGCGGATTCGGCCGCCGACGAGATTCTCCTCGACAACGGTTACGGAACCGGCGAGGCGTTCGACTGGCGCCTGGCCGGCGGGTTCCGCCGCCCCTTCATTCTGGCCGGCGGACTCACGCCCGAAACGATCCCCGGCGCGGTCGCCGCGCTCCGTCCGAAGATGATCGACATCTCTTCCGGAGTCGAGACCGAAAGAATAAAAGACCGAAACAAAATGATCGCCGCGGTCCGCGCGGCGCGTCAGGCGTCAATACCGAAAGAACGATAGAGGACATACCATGAACAAAGGTCGATTCGGCATCCACGGCGGTCAGTATATCCCCGAAACGCTGATGAACGCGGTGATCGAGCTTGAAGAGGCGTATAACCGTTTTAAAGACGATCCCGATTTCAGTCGGGAGCTGACCGAACTGTTCAACGACTACGCCGGGCGTCCTTCGCGCCTCTACTTCGCCGCGAGGATGACCGCCGACTTGGGCGGCGCGAAAGTCTATCTGAAACGGGAAGACCTGAACCATACCGGGGCGCACAAGATCAACAACGTCCTGGGCCAGGCGCTCCTGGCCAAACGGATGGGCAAGACGCGCGTCATCGCCGAGACCGGCGCCGGCCAGCACGGCGTGGCGACCGCGACCGCCGCCGCTCTGATGGGACTGGAATGCGTGGTCTACATGGGGAAGGAAGACACCGTCCGGCAGGCGCTCAACGTTTACCGGATGCGCCTGCTGGGCGCCGAGGTCCGGCCGGTCGAAAGCGGAACCGGCACGCTCAAAGACGCGGTTTCCGAAACGTTCCGCGAATGGACCTCGCGGATCAGCGACACGCATTACGTGCTCGGTTCGGTGATGGGCCCCCACCCGTTCCCGACCATCGTCCGCGACTTTCAGGCGGTCATCTCCAAAGAGATCAAAGCGCAGACGTTCGAAAGGGAAGGGCGTCTTCCCGACGTCGTGATGGCGTGCGTCGGGGGCGGCTCGAACGCGATCGGCGCGTTCTACCATTTCATCGGCGACGAATCGGTCCGTCTGATCGGCTGCGAGGCGGCGGGGCGCGGAATCGACACGTTCGAGACCGCCGCGACGATCGCGACCGGCCGGCTCGGCATTTTTCACGGCATGAAGAGTTACTTCTGTCAGGACGAATACGGCCAGATCGCGCCGGTCTACTCGATCAGCGCGGGACTCGACTATCCCGGAATCGGCCCGGAACACGCCTGGCTGCACGATACCGGCCGCGCCGAATACGTGCCGGTCACCGACGAAGAGGCGGTTCAAGCGTTCGAGTACCTTTCCCGCACCGAAGGGATCATTCCCGCCGTCGAGTCGGCGCACGCCGTGGCGCACGCGCTCAAAATCGTGCCGGAACTGGGCAAGGACAAGATTGTGGTCATCAACATTTCCGGGCGCGGCGACAAAGACTGCGCGGCGATCGCCCGGTACCGAGGAGAGGATATTCATGACTAGAATAGCCGACGCGTTTGAAAACGGAAAAGCGTTCATCCCGTTCGTCACCTGCGGCGATCCCGACCTGGGCACGACCGCGCGGCTGGTCCGCGCGATGGCGGCCGGCGGCGCCGACCTGATCGAGCTGGGGATCCCTTTCTCCGACCCGACCGCCGAAGGTCCGGTGATCCAAGCGGCGAACGAGCGCGCCTTGAAAGCGGGAACGACCACCGACAAGGTTTTTGATCTGGTCGAAAACCTTCGCCGCGACGTGTCGGTTCCGATGGTCTTTATGACCTACGCGAACGTGGTCTTTTCCTACGGTACGGAGAAATTCTGCGCGCGAAGCCGCGAAGTCGGCATTCAGGGGCTGATCCTGCCCGACGTGCCGTTCGAGGAGAAGGGGGAATTCGACGCGACCTGCAAAGCGCACGGTCTCGGCCTGATTTCGCTCATCGCGCCGACCTCCGAAGACCGAGTCGCCCGGATCGCCCGCGAGGCGTCCGGTTTCGTCTACTGCGTCTCGTCGCTCGGCGTGACCGGCGTCCGGAGCGAAATCACGACCGACATCGGCGCGATGGTCGGTCTGGTTAAGAAAGAAAAGGAGATCCCCTGCGCCGTCGGCTTCGGCATCTCGACCCCCGACCAGGCCAGGAAGATGGCGGGGCACGCCGACGGCGTGATCGTCGGTTCGGCGATCATGAAGCTGATCGCCAAACACGGGCGGGACGCCGAGCCGTACGTCGCGGAATACGTGAGGGAGATGAAGGAGGCGGTGCGGGGGTAGGGGCCGCGGCGAGAAGCAGACTGCGCGCGACGCCGCTTTTCCCCGTTAATCCACGAGACAATATCGGAGGCACTCAGGGCCCTAACGGATCTGATTGCCGCATTTAAGGTATATAATCTGTTCAGGTCTCAGAGGACTTCCGCATTGACTGCAAAAATTTGGCTTACTGTCTGATTGTGATTCCCTGTTGCTCTTTTGTTTCTTGTGCGACATCATTGTACCGACTATTAAGGCGGTCATTATGATGCCAACAAGTATAACTAGTAGTATAAGTTGCATTGGTCCGGGTGAAAACATTTTGTCTTTGTTCTCCTATTGTTTGTGCTTGTAATACTTTTGTGCCAAAAGGATCATTTGTTTTTTGGTGTTATTCTAAAGACCAGGGCAGGAAGACCAACAATGATGACGAGATCAGCAATAATCCCGAGAGTGAACTGAACCTTTTCTAAGAGGATCTGTAGTTTTATGCGCTGTAATACGATATCTTGTTCGTATTGTTCTTCGGATAAAAATCCGGTGAATACACCAAATAACACAATGATCAGAAAGAGACTGCCAAGAAAACCAATGATTCGTAAAGCTTCTCTCTTTTTATCATTGTTGGATACCGAAACAAAATCATTCTGCTGAGCTGTAAGAAACAGCCCTTTTACTTGTTTCACTTTGCCTTTTCGTCCATCTTCAGTTTCAATGTCAGTGTCCCCATTTATCACCTGTGATTCCACAAGTGATCTCAGCTGAGCACTGTTTATCGGTCCACGTTTTTTTCCGTTTACATCGTAATAAAACCAGTTAGGCATATTTTCACCAAATGGTGCAAAGTACTTATTTCAGAATTAACCCTTTTCTACTCCGAACAATACTTCGCTTGGAATTCCTCCTCACTCATCAATAGTAACTTGATACCGTCAACGAGTGCCATGATACCCACAACAATGAGGGGAATAAAGAGAAAAAGGCCTGTGAGGAATAGAACGATGTAAATAATTCCCCACTTCTGATCTCCGAGATAAAACTTGTGAATACCAACCCCGCCGAGGAAAAAAGCAAAAATCGCGGCAAGAATTTTACTCTTTTCACCACCGCCGAGACCGTCGCCGGACGAACTGTTCTTTTTCTTGATTTCAACCGAGGAACCGCATTTTACGCAGACGACCTGATTTGGGTTAAGTTGCGCTCCGCAGGTTCGACAGAAATTCTTGTTCGCTCGGGGATCGGCACCGCACTTCATGCAGGCGACCGCCTGAGGAGAAATCGGATTACCGCAGTTGGTGCAGAACGCGCCGGAGCTAACAACAGGTGACGGAGCCGCGGGCGTCGTTTCCATCTCAAACGGCGAAGGTTCCGCCGGTGGGAAAAGTCCCTTGATTTGTCCGGCTTTTCCCTTATGTCCGCTGTCCGTTTCCAAAGCGGTTTCCCGGTTGATTTTTCCGGATTCGACGAGAGCTTTCAGTTGCGCGCTGCTGATCGGACCGCGTTTGTTACCTTGTGCGTCATAGACAAACCAGTTAGGCATAAATCTCTCCCGAGTTTGTGTGAAGATCAATGAAATCTTGCCTATTTATACCCCCCCTACATTGTCAATAGCTCCGAGCAAATTTCTCCGGAATTTTCCCGAAATTTTTTGATTCTAACGGTTCTTCGGATCGCGCGGATTGGCGGCCCCTTTTTCTTGACAATCGCTTTCCGACAAGCTATGATGAAGGTGAAAGGCGCGTCCGGGGCGCGGTTTCGCGTTCGGGTTTCCGGTCGTTCTTTCGCCGTCTTTAACTTCAAGCATTATCCCTGAAAGAAAGGTCATTGTGATGAAAAAAGATCTCGGAGCCCTCCCCGCCGTATTCCCGATGCCGGTCCTGATGGTTGCCGCCTATGACGAAAATGAAAAAGTCAACGTGATGAACGCGGCGTGGGGGCAGATCTGCGATATGGACAAGATCATCCTCTTTATCGACGATGACCGGAAGACTTGGAGCAATATCAAGACGAGCCGGGCGTTTACCGTCGCCCTAGCCGACGAGGCGCACGTCGATGTCGCCGATTTCTTCGGAATCGCGTCCGGAAACAAGATGAACGATAAGTTCGAACGGACCGGATATCACGCCGTGAAAAGCGATAAAGTCAACGCGCCGATTATCGACGAGTTTCCGGTCGCGATGGAATGCGAGCTCCTCGAATTTCTCGAATCGGATCACGTTTCGGGAATCGTCGGCAAGATCGTCAATGTCAAGGCGAACGAAGAGCTTCTCGACGAGGCGGGAAAAATCGACGCGTCGAAGATCAAGGCGATCATGTTCGACCAGTTCCGGAACGGCTATTACGGGGTCGGTCCGAAGGTCGCCCAGGCGTGGAACGCCGGCGCGGGTCTGATGAAGAAGTGACTTGCGGCCGCCGGTCAATTCCGGACGGTGCGAACGGATCGGGGCGGAAGGCTTAAGGCCGCCTTCCGCCCCGATTCGTGTTTTCGCGTTACCGGTCGGCGCGAAGCGCGCGCGTCGCGTTGAGCGTCGCCAGAGCGGCGACGCCGACGTCGCCGAAGACCGCCAGCCAGAGGTTGACCATTCCCAGCGCGCCCAGCAGAAGAATCGCCCCCTTGACGCCGAGCGCGAAGGCGATGTTCTGCCGCGCGATTCGAATCGTTTTTTTGGCGATCCGGATCGCCGCCGCCAGCTGCGAAGGCTGATCGGTCATTAGGACCGCGTCGGCGGCGTCGACCGCGGCGTCGGCGCCGATCCCTCCCATCGCCACCCCCAGGTCGGCCCGCGCGAGAACCGGCGCGTCGTTGATTCCGTCCCCGACGAAAGCGATCTTCGTTCCGGCGGGCTTTTCCCGTTCGAGTTCTTCGAATGCCGCCACCTTCCGGTCGGGAAGGAGCTCGGCGCGGAATCCGTCGAGTCCCAGAAGCGCCGCCGTCTCTTCGGCGACCGCCCGATGGTCGCCGGTCAGCATCAGAATCCGCTCGACTCCTTCGCGGCGGAGCGCTTCGACCGCCTGGGCGCTGTCCGGCTTGATCCGGTCGGCGATCGTGATCGTTCCGGCGTATTTTCCTTCAATCGCCACATGTACGACGGTGCCGACGTCGTCAGTGAAGATTTCGGCGATGTCGCGGTCTTGCAGAAACCGGCGGTTTCCCGCCAGGACTTCCCGTCCGTCCAGACGCGCGCGTACGCCGTGACCGGCGACCTCTTCGATATTCGTGACCCGGCCGGGATCGACCGGATCGGGCGCGGCGCGGCGAACCGCTTCGGCAATCGGATGGCTCGACGCGCTTTCGGCGTGGGCGGCATGGTCGAGGAGTTCGTTTCGGCCGAATCCCGCCGCCGGACGAACCTCTTTCACCTCGAACATCCCCTGCGTGAGAGTCCCCGTCTTATCGAAGACGACGGTCGAGATTTTCGCCAGCGCGTCGATACACGCGCTCCCCTTGACCAGTACCTTCTGCCGCGAGGCGGCGCCGATCCCTCCGAAATAGCTCAGCGGAACCGATATGACCAGTGCGCAGGGGCACGAGACGACCAGGAAAACGAGCGCGCGTCGAATCCAGTCCGGCCATGCGCCCGCGCCGCACAGCGGGGGGGCGACCGCCAGCAGGAACGCGCCCGCGACGACCAACGGCGTATAGTAGCGCGAGAAAGTCGTAATGAACCGCTCGGTTGGCGTCTTGCGGCGGCTCGCGTGCCGAACCAGGTTCAGAATCCGGGCGATCGTCGACTCGCCGCACGGACGTGCGACCTTCAGTGTGATTCGGCCCGTCTGGACGATACTCCCCGAAAGGACGGCCGTTCCGGCGCCGACGCGGCGCGGCATCGATTCGCCGGTGAGCGCCGAGGTGTCGAGGAGGGTCTCGCCGTCGACGATCGTCCCGTCGAGCGGAACCCGTTCTCCCGGATTGACGACGATCAGCTCGCCGGCCGCGACCTCTTCGGGCGCGACGTCGATCGGTCCCCCGTCGGTCAGAAGGCGGGCGGCGTCGGGCCGAAGGTTCATCATCGCGGCGATCGCGCCTCGGCTCTTCCCGACGGCGCGGCGCTGAAACGCTTCCCCCACCTGATAGAAGAGCATGACCGCGACCGCTTCGGGCTCCTCGCCGATCGCGAACGCGCCGAGCGACGCGACCGTCATTAAAAAATGTTCGTCGAGAAACGCGCCGCCGAAAAGCCGTTTGAGCGCCGCCCAGACGATTTCGCCCCCGGCCAGAACAAACGCGGCGACACAAAGTCCGGTTTCCGCCGGGCCGGGAATGGCCCGTTTCGCCGCGATCGACGCCGCGAAGAGGAGCGCGGCGATTGTCAGGAACAAAGCGCGGTATCGCGCGAAGAAGCCCTCGCCGTCGTCGTCCTCGTCGTCCCCCGCCGCCGCGGGAGGATTGTAGCTCCGTTCGAGCTGCTGGAGGTTCTTGTTCAGCCAAAAGGAGAGTTCGCGCAGAACGACCGGCAGCCGCGGCGCGGCCTCGTCCGGAACGGCGATTTCCAGCGCGTTCTCGTCCCAGGCGACTTCGGCGGCCGGTTCAAGACGGCGGACCGTCTCGGCGATCGCGCCGCGGTGTTTGGCGGTATTCCCTTCGAAGTAGACGCGGGCGCGGCCCGAGGCCGATTCGTTCGGTTCAATCCCGCCGCCGGCCATCGCGCACGCGCAGTCCCCGCCGCAGCCGGAGCAGTTTTTATGATCTTCGTTCATCGATGAATTCCGTTTCTAAAGCGGCGCGCCGCCGGTCACGGGTGATGCTTTTCGTTAACGTGTACCAGCCCCTGGTAGAACACGTTGCTGACATGCTCGTCGTCGAGGGAGTAGTAGATCACTTTTCCCTCGCGCCGCCATTTCACCAGATCGCTCTGGCGAAGGATCTGCAGCTGATGCGAGACCGCCGACGGGGTCATTTTTAGGAGCGCCGCGAGATCGCAGACGCACATTTCCGAAAGGATCAGCGCGTTGACGATCTGCAGCCGGCTCGGGTCGCCCATCACCTTAAAGAGGGCGGCGACCCAGCGGAGAACCTCAGGTTCGGTCAGGCCGTGACGGACCCGTTCGAGCACGTCGTCGTGCCGACACGAAACTTCGCAGGTTGGAGTTTCGGAGACGGATATGCGCTTTGCCATCGCCGTTTTCCTTTAATCTGAAAAATTGAACATTTGAACAACTATTCATATGTTAGCGTTTCTTGAAAAGATGTCAAGGCGGGTTTTGGGCGGAACCGGGCTTTGTCGGAGTTTAACTGAACAAAAGCGGAGATTGGTTCGCTTTTGTTCAGTTTAAAGGGTGTCCGATGAGAATTAACCGGGATTTTTATCTCAAAGAGCTTGGAACGTCGGCCGGTTCCCCTTACCGCCGGACTCTTCCCCTTACCGGAGACTTGTTCGTCCGGGGCTCCTCTTATAGAATGGAGACTGTCCGTCCCGGCGGTTTGTTTGCCCGCGCTCCGCCCATGTGCCGCGCATACCGAGAGGAGTTTTTGATGTTGAAGGCGTTTTCCCGTTCCCTTTTTGTTCTCTGTTTCCTGCTTGCGGCGCCGGCCATGCTTCGCGCCGAAGAGCCGCGTCCCGACTGGCCGTTTCCGGAAGGGGATTTCGCGCCGCTTTTCCCCTTCATTGTTGAAAAGGGGGCGCAGGATAACATCACCGATATCCAAACGTGGGACGGCGCCTGGCGCGACGCGGGAGAAGGGCCGGTTCTCTCGGTTCGGGACGGCCGGTTCATGAAATGGGACGCGCCGTATCGGTTCATGGGAACGAATCTCTGCGGCGCGGCGGTTTTTTGCGATCACGCCAAGGCCGAACGGCTTGCCGACACACTGGCGCGGTTCGGAATCCGCGTGGTGCGGCTTCATCATATGGACGCCCGGTGGATTTGGGGAAAGAATTTCGACCGGACGAAGACCGAAATCGACCCGGATCAGCTTGAACGGCTCGATTATCTGATCGCCCAGTTCGAAAAGCGCGGAATCAGCGTCAATATCAATCTGCACGTCTCGCGCGGACTCGACGAACGCGACGGCTTCGAGAATTCCTCGACGCTCAGCAGTTTGGGTAAGGGAATCAACACGTTCGAACCGCGAATGATCGAACTTCAGAAAAAATACGCGCGCGATCTGTTGACCCACGTGAACCCGTATACCGGACGCGCGTACGCCGACGATCCCGGCGTGGCGATGATCGAAATCAATAACGAAAACTCGACCCTTCCCGGGTGGTATTGGGGCCACGTCAAAAAACTCGGGTCTCCGTATCGGGAACTTTTCCGCGCCAAGTGGAACGAATGGCTCCGCTCCCGCTATGCCGACACCCGGGAAGTTCTTGAAGCCCTGGAGTGGATCGGCGCCCCCGCTCCCGGCGAAACCCTTGAAAACGGAACCCTGCCGGTTCCGTTCAGCCGTGAAGAGGCGCTGGTTCAAAGCGCCGCTTTTCAAAAGGAGTTTTTTACGTTTATGATCCGTCTCGAGTCTGATTACTGGACCGGCATGTATCGGTTTCTCAAAGACGGGCTCGGCGTCCGGCCGCCGGTTTCCGGCACCCAGCTGCTTTTCGGCGCGTGGTACGCTCAGGCCGAAGCCGACTACTGCGACATACACGGGTATTGGCAGCATCCGGAGTTCCCCAAAGGTTCGTGGGACGCCCGGGACTGGTACGTCGAAAGCGGGGCGATGGTCAACAGTACCGACGGCGGTAAGGTTGGTCAGATCGCGGTCAACCGCGTTCTCGGCAAGGCTCTGACGGTCAGCGAATACGACCATCCGTATCCGAACCTCTACGGCGCCGAAGGTTTGCTTACTCTGGCGGCGGCCGCCGCCTATCAAGGGTGGGCCGGTATCAATCATTTCGCCTGGGCGTGCCTGGAAGACGAATTCGAAATGCGAGAACAGACCCGCTTTTTCGATATGGCGGGGAACCAGGCGAAGATGGTTCATCTGCCCGCCTGCTACGCCATTCTTCAGCGCGGCGACGTGAAAAGCGGACCGGGGAAATACGTTTACGTGCAGGATCTGTCGCGGGCCGGAGAACTGGGCCTGGCGTCCGATATTCGCGACAATCCGACCCCCATTCAGAACCGGCTTGCCCACACGCCGTCCCTCTCGCTGGTCTGCTGGTCCGGACTCCGTCTTGTCGACGGCGGTTGGAACGTCGAACTTCCCAAAGGATGTGTGAACGTCGCTTCGTGGGACGAACTGCCGCGGGAGCGGTTCGGCCGGCCCGGCGAGGGGGAGATCCGCAACGAGTTCGGCGAGCTCCGTTGGAACTGGGAAGAGCCGGACGGCGGTTATTTTACGGTCGATACACGCGGCGTGAAAGTTTTTACCGGCTTTGTACGAGGCCGCTCGTTCGAGTTCAAGGGGCTGACTCTTACTCCGGGCGCCACACGGCTCGACTGGACGACGGTTTCGCTCACCGCGGTCCGGCCGCCCTCCGAAGAGACGTGTTCGGAAGACGGAATTCTGGCGCCCGGCCGATATCTTCTCGCGGCCACCGGGCTGGTGCGGAACACCGACGCCGTTTTTAAGGAATATGGGGAGGGAAAAATAACCGCCGCCGAAGAGTACGGAGGAACGATGGGAACCGCCCCGGCTCTTTGCGAGGGAGTTCCCCTGACGCTCGAATTGAACAACCTTCCGCCGGAAAAAGTGTCGGTTTACCCCCTCGACGAGGCCGGCGACCGACGTGAAGCGATCTCCGCCGAAAAGACCGAAACCGGCTGCCGCGTTTCGGTCGGTCCGCGGTATAAGACGCTCTGGTACGAGCTGGTGGTCGAATGACGGGAAACCGCGCCGCGGGTCAAGCCGCCTCTACCTCCGG
>CADBQY010000201.1 GCA_902796885.1 uncultured Planctomycetota bacterium | reverse complement strand
CCTGACGGAACTGGTAAAGAAAGCCGAGACCGAAAAAGGCGACCTCGCCGATTTATTTGAGACCGTCGGGACCGCGATCAAGAGCGAAATTCGTGCCATGCGCGAATCCGGGGAGGGCGAACAATGAGAAGCGCCCCCTGCGGAATTTTCAACGACTGCCCCCCAATTTCAGCCGCCGAGCGTGCGAAAGTCGCAGCTGCGATAGCAGGTGCGGACAGCTTCACGGAATACACCTGGTCGAAAGACGGCCAGCCGCCGATCATCAGCTGGGACAGCGCCTTTGACCGCCTCATCGAGAAGCGGACGGCGCTTTTAAGCGACCTGACGAAAAGGGGGTATTGTCCCTATCCGTGGGCGATTCTTGCGGCGCTTCCCGCCCGGCGCCGGCTTTCCGACTTCTTTTACTGGAACCAGGGCTCGTTACCTTCCTGCTCGATGCACGCGGCGAGCCACGCGGCGCAAGGCGCGGTTCTTACCGACATGTTTTTGGGCGCGCCGCTGGTTTACGACGCGCTGAACCCCATCTACCCCTTCTACCGGGCCCGCGGCGGGAACTTTTACGGCGGCCTTTCGATCTACGAAACCGCCGAATACGTGAACCGGACCGGATACAACGCGGTGAGCGAGGTCGGCGCCGACAACACGCACGCGCCGCGCGACGCCGACCGTCATCTCGACGAATCGGCGCGCCGGCAGGCGGCGATTGTCTATTTAGAAGACGACTGGACCGACCGGATCTTCCGCGCTGCGGCGGCGGGGTTTCACGTCGTTTTCGGGTCCTACACGATTTACACATCGTCCCGGATCGACGCCAACGGCGTCAAGACGGGACACAAAACCACCCGCGGCGGGCACGCGCAATCGTTCGGCAGCTGGCGGCGAATCGCGGGCGAAGAATACGTTTTCATCACCAACAGCCACGGCGAGATTTATTCCCGAACCAGCGAGGGGGATCCGCCCAACGGCTGCTGGCTGACCCGCGGACAGGTCGAAGAGGTCGCCGACAGTTTCGACGTTTTCGGCCCGCCGTTCATCGTTTTACCGGAGAACCCCGATCAGACCGAGCCGAGCCTGATCACGGATTTTAATCCGGTATTCCCAAAAGGATTTAGAAAGGAAGCGTAAATGGGCATCCTTAACATTTTCAGCGCCGCGAACTTTAATGCGGACTTCAATTCAGGAACCCTGAGCGATCTTGCCGGGCAGGGAACCCACGGGGTCGAGGTGGTCGTCGTTGCCGCCCTGGCGGTGATCGTTTGCGCGCTGCTGATTTTCGTTTTTCGATTTTACAAGCAATCGCGGGACAGCGAAAACAACGCGCTGGAACACCTGACCGAAACGATCAGCAAGTACGCGCTCGCCGCGGAGAAACGGTTTGGACTGCTCGAGGTTTCGATCGAGAGGATTGTCAAAAGTCTCGAAGATTCGCTCGGAAAGCTCAACCAGACAATCACCCTTCACGGCGAAACGATCGCAGAACATGAAGAACGGCTCGACGGAATCGACGACAAGCTCGAAGGGCATGACGCCCTTCTCGCGGCAGTGAAACCGGCTGCGGCCGAAGAACCGGTGAAAACAAAGAAACGCAAGAATAACAAGAAGAAATAATCCGTTTTGCCGCGCGCCTGATAAAGGAGTCGGTTTGGCGCATGGCAAGCGAAAAGCCGCACGGGCAGCCTAACCCGCGACCAACGGGAGCGGCGCCCCCATTGGGATAACCGGGGGGGTAAAATCGCCCGCCGCGGCTCGCGGACGCCGGGCTTTCCCTTTCCCCGGCGGGGGCGGAGCTGAACCCGACTCCTTCAGCCCGCCCCAACCACACAGAGCGGCCGGCGGGAGCGACCCGGTCATGCAAACAGGACAAAAGGAGTAAGGGGGCGCCCCTTGGAATCGATCCTGATACCCGAAGGGGAAACCCTAACCCTTGACGCCGAGGACAGACTGACCGTCAACCAGGTCACCGCTCCGGGACTGATCGACGGTTACGGCACCCTGATCACCGACTGCGATCTGCTGACCGGCAACATCGCGCCGACGGTGATCATCTATTGCTCCCGCGCATGGCAGGCGTTCGACGCCTTCGCGGTCAGCGCCACGGCGATTCAGGTACTCCTGCCGACACACACGGTTAAACTCGGTCTGCGCCGGGCGGCGAAGGGAACCGGCGACTGGGTCACCGTCGCGGCAGGGGCGGAACCCGGTTCGGTCATCCTCGACCGGAGCGTGGTGCCGAACCGGGTCTACGAATACCAGTGGGCGCCGGCCGGCACCGAAGAGTGGTCCGAGTCAAACGAGGCGTGGACCACGGTCAGCTACGAGCGGATCCGGATCCTTTCGGGCTGGCTCGGGACCGACAGCGCCGGATACCGAATCGTTCAGGCGCCGGCGGCCGAAGAATACCGCGTTGTTCAGGCCGACCCGCGGACCGAATCGGACGCCGACGAATACAAAATCATTAAAGCCGCGCCGGCGGCGCAAGTCCACGACGTGACCCAGGCGCCGCCCCGGCTGGAATGGATCAAAACGCAGGAAGAGCGAATGACAATCCGACGAGACCAAACCCCGACGTTCGTGGCGCGCATCTCGCGCCCGGACGGCAGCATCATCGCGCCGACCGAGATTGAGTCGATCTCCTACACGGTTTTCAAAACGGTCTACGACGCGGTCGGCGTCATGCGGCGTCCGGTGGCAGGACACACCGACATCGACGTTCCGCTCACCGCCCTGTTGGAATTTCCGGTCGCCGACATCTTCTGGGACGGAATCCAGACCGGCGAAGGGCTCATCGACCCGTCGGAAACGGTCCGCGGAATCCGATTCGTGGTGACCGAGTCCGAGACGGCCGGCGAGTTCGACGTGTCAGTCTACCTGAACGGCCAGCGGATCGGTTCCGAGACCACCGACGACGGCGGGATCGGCGCGAACCTCGGCGCGGTCAGCAGTCTCGGCGTGCATGTACAGTTCAACGGCGAGCGGACGATCGCGCTCTATCCGGGCGTCTACGAGATGACCGGAGGGGACGAGGAAACCGCCGCGTCGGCGAACTGCAACGGCGAACTTCTGGCGACCGCCGGCGCGCCCGGCGATTGGGCGAACAGCGTCGTCGTCACCGACTCGGCGCGGGTCCGGGGATACAACTTCAAGCATTCGCCGAACACGCGCGAACTCTCCGCGTTCGCCGAGTCCGGCACTTTCGAAATTCAGTATCGGCTCCTCCCGTTCACCGGGAACCCGATCGTCATCGCGTGGACCGTGGAGGTTCTATGAGCACCGATCCCGTCGCCGCGCTCCTTTCGGCCGCCAGTCGCGTCTTCGAGCGGGAAGTTCATCTCCGGTCGATCTCTCATGGGCGGACCTGGCGTCTGTGCGCTGTGCGCGAAAGCGGCGAGACGGTCCCGTACACCGCCGAGACCGCAGCGCAGGCGTTCCGGCAGGCGACGTGGACCTACTCGGCGTCCGATCTGCCGCTGGTCGAGACGGGCGGGAACTACACGCCGCGGCGCGGCGACATCCTTACGGACGGCGACGAGCGTTTTAAGGTGGTCGAAGTCGGCGGCGTCACCACGGTCCCCCGGTTCGAGAACGGAATGACCGATCGGGTGACGGTCTTTACCGAGAAAACGAGTTAAAACATGCAAATCAGAGTCGCCGGATGGGACCCGTTCCTCAAAAAGCTTCAGACCGACCTCGGACGGCTCGGGCCGGAACTGGTCAGAGCGTTCGAGCCGGTGATGGAAGAGTCCGGGAGCCGGGTCGCCTCGGACGCGGCCGCCGCACTCGGCAAACCGAACTGGCAGCTCTCGGCGGCGATCCGGAAAGGGACGCTGAAAGTCTACGGAGACCGACGTCTCTTTGTGGCGATCGAGCCGAAAGGGTCGAAGGACGCGCGCCCAAACACGCCGGGACAATACGGATTCTTCCACGAGAACGGGTATTTCGTCGACCCGTCGAAGGTCAGCCGCCCGCGTGCGAAGAACATCATGAAAGCCCAAAAGCGGGGGAAACGGACCAAGGCGTCCTACCGCCGCGCCGAAGGGAAGTTTTTCATGAAAAAAGCGGCGCAGCAGAACGAGTCGGCGTTCCGCCAGGCGATTGCCGAGGCGGCCGAGAAAGTCGCCGCCCGGTTTGACGCGCAGATGGGAGCCGCTCAATGATCCACCCCGAACAGACCGTCGCCCGCGCCGTCAAGGCCGCCATCCGCGCCTATCCGCAGCAGATCACCGGCGCGGCGGCGGAGAACGTCTTCACGACCGCCGACGCGGCGGGCGAATGGGCGGGCGAGAACAAAATCTACGTCGTTCCGGTGAAAACCGAGCCGGTCGGCGACATGCTTTCCGACGACGCGGCGAGCGGGTTCTACAAAACCGAGCTGACGATCACCTGTCTGGGCGCCGACATCGGCCAGGCCGACGCGCTCATCGACGAGGTGCTTCCGGTCGCCGAGGCCGCCATGGAGAGCGCCGGGATGGAAGCGGTCATGACCGGCACCGAAGCGGTTCACCGTTTCGAGGGCGGGTCGTGGAAAGACGAGTATTACCAAGTCCGCACGTATAACGTGTATCACCAATAAACCAGAGGAGATCAACCATGCCGATCAAACCGCTCATTGCCAAAGGGGTCAGTCTCTCCGGGTTTCCCGGACTCACCACCCCGACCAACTACAACCTGAAATCGTTCCAGATCACCCCGGCGTCCGTTGACACGATCGAGGTTTCCGACATGCAGGACTCCTCGATGATCCGCGACTACGTTCCGGGAATGGTGACGCTCGGCGACCTCACCCTCTCCCTTTCCGGTATGCCGCTTGCGCAGCTGACCGAAGGGTCGACCGGCACCGCCTCGATTTCGATCGGCGGCACCAAAATCTTTGAACAGCCGGTCATCCTGATCGAACAGGGATCCGCCAACGCCAACGTCGGGGAAGAGGTCGGGTTCGACATGAAGTTCAAGATTCTCAAGGCCGGCTCGATGGCGCTCAGCGGCACGTCGGGCGGCCAGACTCCGGCTCAGACCGGCGGCGAAGAAGGGAGCGGCGACTGATGCTTGACCTGACCAAAAGCCGGCCGGTCCTGCGCGAGGTGAACATCAGCGAATGGGATCCGGACGCCAAAGCGTTCGTCAAAGACCTGTCGGGCCTGGAATACGTCCTGTTCCGCGAATACTGGAACGTTTACTGCAACCAGGACCTGACCCCCGACGAGCGGGCGGAAGGGGCGCTCAACGCGTTCATTCTGGCCGTGGTCGGCGCCGACGGTCAGCCGCTGACCAACGTGACGCAGATCGGCGAGATGAAAAACCTTTCGTTCCGGCCGGTCACCCGCGTTTTGGCGATGCTCCTTGACCCGGACCGGGAGGACGATTCGCTAAAAAAATCCTAACCGGTTCCCCGACCCTCTACTTTCTGTTCCGGCTGGCGTACACGTTCCGCGTCCCGGTTCATCAGATCGTCGAGTGGCCGCAATGGGAACTAATGGCCTGGCAGTCGCTCTTCCGGCTGGTCGGGCCGCTCGACTGGCAGCGGGAAGACTGGCGCGACGCGCGCCGGCACACCTACGAACACTGCAAGGAGGGGACGAAGTTCGCCGACTCCCTCCTTTTCAAACCGCCTCGGCGGGAGAAGACGCCGGTCGAGGAGGAAATCGAGTCGCTCGAACAGGCGCTCGGCGAAATCCTCAAAGTCGATCACTCACCCGAAGCGGTCAGCGCGCTGCGGGGCGAGATCGTCAAGCTCCGGCAGATGAAAACCGCGGAATCCCTTACCGGGAGAAAGCCGAAACATGCCCAGCATCAACATTAAACTCCTTGCCGACACCGCCGACCTGGAAGCGAAACTCTCGAAGACGCAGAAGGAGCTCGGCGTCCACTACGACCAATACGGACGGCTCGTCAACAAAGAGGGGCAGTTCGTCGCCGGCCTGTCACAGGCCCGGATCAGGATGGGCGATTACGTCGACGAGCTGGGCCGGGTCCGGAACGCCAACGGCGACCTGATGGACGGGCTTGACGGCACGCAGCAGAAGCTCCGGATGTACATCGACGAGCTGGGGAACGTCCGGACGGTCAGCGGCGATTTCGTCTCTCTGTCGAAGGAACGGATGGCCGCGCTCGACGAGGAAGGGAAAAAAGCGGTCGAGCAAGCACAAACCGAGGCGCGCGCCAAGGAACAGCTCCGCGCCGGCGACGCCGAATGGACGAGCCAATGCCGCGCCGAGGCGGAAAAGCGGATCGCCGAGATTCAAAAGGAATCGGAAGCGCGGATCGACGCCGCAAAAAAGGCCGCCCAGGCCGAAAAGGCGAGCCAGTCGCTCGGACAGGGGCTCAACGCGCTCGGCGGAGCTGCGGGGAACATCGCGCAGGTCGCGGCGATCCTCGGCCAGACCGGAGAGGGCGCGTCGGAAGCCGCGCGGATGGTTGCCGGCGCCGCGCAGGCGGTTCAGGTCTTCGCGGCGACGGCCAACTCGATCAAGGCGGTTCAGGCGGCGATCAGCGCCGTGACCGTCGCGACCGAGGCGCAGACCGTCGCACAGACCGCGCTCAACCTCGTTTCCGGGAACTGGATCGCGCTGGTCGGCGCGGGACTCGGCGCCGCCGCGACCGCGGTCGGGTTTTTCACCAGTGAGACCGACAAGGCGACCACCGCGATCAGCGCGCAGGCGAACCAGGTTGACCGGCTCACCGTCGCGCTTCAGAAACAGGGGAAGACGATTAATCAGGTCAACGCCGCTCAGGCGGGACTGGCCATTTTAGACACCGATCGG
>CADBQY010000200.1 GCA_902796885.1 uncultured Planctomycetota bacterium | reverse complement strand
GGCGTCTTCGGTTTCGGCCCAGACGTGGACCCACGGATCGACCTGCATGGTCTGTCCGTCGTCGGTCTGTTCTTCGCGCGGTCCTTGAACGGCGAAATCGAAGGTGGCGTCCCAGTAGTAGGACGGCATTTTATAGGGGACGCCGTCGACTTCGGCCCAGTCGCCGTCGAACTCTTTGGCGAGCGTGGTATCCATACCAAGGAACCGGACCCATCCGGGGGGATACCCCATGAACTCGTCGGCGTTGACCGTCTGACCGGTCATACTGGCGATATTCATTTTTCGTTCGGGCGAGAGCCAGTCGTACGGGAACCGGTCGGAGACCTGGAACGAAATGGCGGGGGAATCGACCTCGACGCCTTCGCCGCCGGTGCCGATAGCGCAGGTCACGTCGTCGGCCCATCCGCCGTCGATATAGACGGCCTGTCGGTAGGCGATCCGTCGGGTCTTTCGTCCCCCCTTGGTCGAGAACCGCAGATTGTATCGCACGTCGAACTCGGCGAGTTCGGTTTTGTTGTTGGAATCCCGCTGTTCGGTACCCCAAGTGATTTCGGCGGTCCAGTGGTTCCCGACCGATTTCGGGTCGAGGTTGAACGACACCTGTTTCGGCTGGTTATAGAACGAGTCGAACCGCGCGAACGCGTTGACCCACCGGCCGAACGACCGGAACGCCTCGTCGGTGGTCCGGATCGACCCGTCGGCGGTGCAGATGTCGTACGACTTTTTCGTTTCCGGCCCGGACGACGATTCCTCGATCCCCTGGGTGGGGGTCTCGAAGATCAGGAGTCCCTCGATCTGTCCCGCTGGTTTGCTCTGCATGGTTTTTTATCCGTTCGGTCTATATCCAAGCCGCCATCGAGCGGGCGCCCCGCTATTGGGCGAAGACGGCCTGACCTCCGTTGGCTTTCAGGAGGTCGTAGAGTTTTTTGACGTAATCGGCGGTGATTTTGGTATTTTCGGCGGTATCGACGATGGCCTTATCGGTGATATCCATCCGCTGATAGCTCGCCGAGCCCGGTCCGTTTTTCCAGTCGGCGACCGACTGCTGCATTTCGGCGCCCTGCTGCTGCGCGGACTGTTGTTCGGAATCTCTTAATGCGGCCAGATCTTGAGCTGCGGCGGCAAGGTCAGCGGCGGCGGTTGTGGCCGGTTCATTGCCGGAGATTGTCTCATTTGCGTTGGCGGCGGCCTGTTCTGCCCGCGCCAACTCTGCGTCAAGATCAGCGGCGGCATCCCATCCGGACTGAAGCGGCGGAGCCAAATCGGCCGGAGTCAGTCCCGCGGCCGAAAACGGATCGACTCTTTCGAGGAGCTCGGCGGGGACCTCTTCGGCTGGCATTGGCACAGAAACCGACTGTGGGTTTGCCGGGGCTCCCGTTGTTTCATGATCTCCCCCGGCCGGCCGAGGATTCGGTTGGATTTCTGCCGCCGCCCCTTGCGTTTCGTTCGTTTCTTTTTTCGTTTCTGGCTCCGGACTTTCGGGCTGTTGTGCAGGCGTACGCCCTTCGTTTTGATCCCTGATTGCTTCAAGCGCGGCAACGTCGGACGCGAGACTATCCACTTCGGCGGCTAGCTTGTTCTGCTCCGCCATCTGTTTTTCAAGCTTAGCCCTGGCTTTTTGGCGCGCCTTCTCGCCGTGCCCCCTGTCTATGAGCCGGTACTTGCCGGTTTCCGCGTTATATACGGCTCGGTCGACGTTCGTCCACTCATTTCGATAGACGGCGTTTGGATCATAGCCATGCTGTGAGTGAGAAGCGACTCGTTGTTTCCGGTCCATCTCCTGCAGCTCGTCGAGCGTGTATTCTGCGTTTGAATAGAGGAGATCTTTTCCGTCCAAAGTGTAGCCGGTTTTATCGTTCTTTTTACGGGTTTTATCAAGGAGTTTCTTCTTTTCATCGAGTTCTCGTTTTTTATCGAAGAGCATTATCCGTTGTTGTGCGGCGGCGAGCTTTTTCTGCGCTTCGGTCAGTCCTTCGATTTTGCCCGTGACGGTATTCAGAGAGAGTCCCAGTCCGTTGTATCTTTGGTTCAGTTCGGCGGTCAGGCGCGAGGCTTCGAGCATCTCCTGGTTATTCAGCTCGTGCTTTGAGGCGAGTTCCTTGAGCCGTTCGAGATGAGCGTTATCGGCCTGCATCCCCGCTTCGTGCGCTTTGCGGACCTTCTCGGCCTCGTCGGAATAACGCGAAGATTCCCGGCTGGCGAGATACATCTTCGTTCCGACAATACCGGCAGCGGCGGCGACCAGCGTAAGCATTGCGACAATCGGATTCGCTTCCAGGAAAAGAAACGCTTTTCCGAGGACGGAAGTCGCCAAACCGGCGGCACGGGTCGCGATGGAGAACGCGGACATCGTCGGCCCCCAGAGGACGGCGGCTTTTTGTGCGGCGAGGATCGCTCCCCCTGTCGTGGTGAGCGCAAAACCTAGCCCTGTAACGGCTGCGCCGGCCTCGGCAAAGATGGCGACCAGATCTTTGTTAGACGAGACCCACTCCGCCGCACCTGCGGCGATTCCCTTCAAGACCCCATATATATCCTGCAAAGCGGGCGCCAGTGCTTCGCCGATGGAGATCTGCAGGGATTCCGCGGCGCTTTGCATCATACGCAACGAGCCGCCGAGCCCGGCGTCCATGGCGTCGGCGGTCCGTCGCGCGGTTCCCCCGGCGTTATCGATGGCGGCTTCCATAGCCTCGAAGGAACCTTTCATGAGGTTCGCGCCGCCGGTCATACCGGTGGATCCGAACAGGCTGTACAGCCACTGCGCCTGTTCGCCGCTCCCCATATCTTTGATTTTCTGCTGTACTTCGCCGATCAGTTCGGCGGTCTGTTTCAGATTCCCGTTTATGTCGACCGGACTGATCCCGAGATCTAAGAACTTATCCGAATTTCTCGGCGATACCGAGGAGGTGAGAATTTTCCGCAGCGCGGTTCCCCCCTTCGTTCCTTTCTGTCCGAAGTTGGCGAGGGTGCCGAGGAGTTTCATGTAATCTTCAAGGGACGACCCGGCGTTGGCGGCGTTGGTTGCTGAGAAGCCGATGGCGTATCCGATGTCGGTAAGCGACTGGGCGGAGGTGTTCGCCGTGGCGGCGAGTACGTCGCAGACGCGTTCCATCTGCCCGGCGTCGAGATTGAACGAGCGGAGGGAGGTCGATGCGATATCCGCGGCGGTGGCCACGTCGGTTCCGGTCGCGCGGGCGAGATCCATCACGGGACGGATTGCGTCCCGAACCTCGCTTGCGTCGAAACCGTTTTGCGCGAGGAGCTTCATCCCCTCGGCGACATCGGTCGCGGTAAACGACATTTCCGCGCCGAGCTTTTTCGCCTGATCATACAGCCCCTGGAGTTGTTCGGCGGTCGCGCCGGCCATCTTCGCCGAAGCGGCGCGGATCATGTCGTCGAAATTTTTATAAGTGTCGACGGCTTCCTTGGTCGGCGCGGAAAGCTTTCCCCACGCGGCGGTCATGAGTTCGCCGGCCTGAGTGCAGCTGTCGGCGATCCTTTTCCAGTGTTCGGCGCTCGACCGGCTTGCCTCGTATAGAGCTCTATTGTAGGCGCCGGTGGCTTTTTCAGCGGTTTGGGAAAATCCGTCGAGAGCGCGCGAAGCCTGTTCCAGCCCCTCGGTGAACTCGTCTTTAACCGAGATCGTGATCCAGGCTTTTCCCGCTTCGTTGACACCGGAAGATTCCGCCATTTTGCCCTCTTGATTTTTTGCTGTCCGGCGACGATAATAATCACAGATTTGTTACTGTCACCGTTACGGGAGTTTTAGTCATGCCTTATTTCGAGACCAACCGACCGCCGGCAAACGGTTCTGATCCCGGCGACAACACGTCCAACTCGTTGAGCGTGTTTAAGCTTCTGCCGGTTCTGTTTCTGTTAATGGCGGTTGCTTCCGTGTGTCGTTGTACGTGTGATATTGTCAACGAACCGAACCGCTACGGCAGAAATTATATGTCTATGCCGACGGTTCTTATGTCGTCGACCGATCCTTCTGCGTCCCGCGACCCCTTGTCCGATCCGGTCAATCTTCCGCCGTCGTCTCCGGAACCTCTTCCACCGTCACCCCCGGCAGACCTTTAAGGAGCCCGGCGACGTCGCCGAGGACGAGCTTTCGTTCCTCCGGATCGACGGCGTACGGTCCGATTTCCCACGGCTGAATCGGTTGGGTGTAGTGGGCGTTATGGATTTTGGCGACGACCAGCGCGGTTTGATCCCACGCGGCGCGGAGCCGTCCGTCGGCGGCCCACTGCAGCTGCCGGAGGGTCATTCGGTCGGCGTCGATTCCGAAGACGCCGACGACGCCGCGGAGTTCCCAGACCCGACGCCAGAAACCGCCCGAGCGGTCAGCGTCTCGATTTCGCGGATCACACGATCCTTGATTTCGTCGAGCGCGGCTTCCCGGCGGTCGATCGACCGGGAAAGGACTTCCTGTCCGATCCGGTCGGCCGACTCCGCCAGCGCGCGGACTTTGTCGCGCTGGCTTTCGTTCGGGAAAAAATCGGCGTATTCCTCCGTGAACGCTTTTTTGGCGTCGGCGATCACGTCGCCGGCGAGCCGGAACCCGAACTCTTTCGAGCTGATCCCGCGCTGTTCGGCCTGCGGTTCGACGGCGACGAACAGGAGATCGGCGAGCATGTATGGATCCTGGATCCGAGTGATCACGTCTTCCGGCGCGGTCACGGCGACGCCCAGGTTATAGAATTTTGCGCGCTCTTCCATTCGGCGCATTTCGCCCAGGTTAATCGAGATATTCCACTCGTCCCCCAGGATGTCGGTAAACGATCGCATGGCTCGCCCCCTAGACGTTTTGGGCGTTGATGGTCGGGGTTTGTTCTTCGAGCGCGTCGAGCCCGAGTTTGACGGAGAGGACGGCTTCCCCTTCGGTCGGGTATTCGGGGGTGGCGTTGAGGACGACCATCGGAGCGGAGACGACGATGCCTCCGAGCCCGTATTTGGTGGCGGCGCCGTGGAGGGCGACGTTGACGGGATCGCCGGAATCGTAGGCGGCGAGGACTTCGCCGGCGGTTTCGGTGCCGAGTTCGACGCTCGTTTCGATGGTGAAGTTTTTCAGTCCGCGCAGATAGCGTTTATAATCCGCGCCGCGGGACGAGATTTCGATTTCGTTTCCGGAAATATCGAGGGTGATATCCTTCACGCCGAGATGTTTTCCGTTGATGACCAGTTTGGCGGTAATACCGTGTCGAGCCATGTTTTTATCTCCTGTAAGCAAAATTGTTTATTTACCGGTTTCCTGGCAGCCAAGCCCGGCCAACGAGCCGGGCGGGGGCGAGCCGCCCCGGGGCAATTTAGGCTCCAGGCCCTTCGGGCGGTCGCCAGAGCCGATACCCAAGCCCGCCAACGTTATACATCTGTTATCCTTCGCCGTCCCCTAATCGGGTGCAGGAACTTCCTGTCTGCCCTTCGTTTCGGCTTAAACCCAAGCCCGGCCAACGAGCCGGGCGCACCCGGCGCGCGTTATCCTTCGCCGCCCCCTAATCGGGTGCAGGAACTTCCTGCCT
>CADBQY010000199.1 GCA_902796885.1 uncultured Planctomycetota bacterium | reverse complement strand
TTAGGATCTGTTCGTAAATTCCGGTGGCCTTGTCGAACTCATTACTTCTTCGGAAATGATTCGCACGGTCGTAAAGATTCGCCCGTCGTTCATCGTCAAGGCGCGGAAGGGTTTGCTGAGTTCCGCATGAATCACAGACACCGACCGAAGCACCCTCTTTAACTTCGATCGATCCGCCGCACATTTTACACTTGAAGATGGTCATGAACGCATCCCGTTTTTACAGCCGACACTCTAACAGGGATATAAATGAACGTGATCTTAACGGATTTGGAAGTGACGCCCGTCCTTCCTACGCCTATTTTACCTCACTTCGATGCCTTACAGATTTTGTTCCTGTCGCCAATAAGAAGAATAACCTCTTCGGCGGCGGCTTTCACTTTCTGCTCGTCATCCGCTTGAACGGCGGCGGAAAGTTCATCCATTTTGACGGTGATTTTCGCCTCGATCACCGAAAGCGCATCGTTCGAGACGGGATCGGAATAACGTACAGCATCACAGACTTTTTGACATTCTGCCTTAACAGGCTCGCTTTCGGCCCGGGCAAGGATAGTTTTGGCCTGAACACGGAGATTGTTCATAAAGGAAGTTTGAATTTTGATCTTTTCGTCGATCCTTTGAACCACATCACCCGCCCATGCGGTTTTGACCAGGGCAATCGCGCTGAAGGCGAGGATAACAACACAAACAATGACAGCAATCCCGGCGGGGCAATTCGGGATCAGCACCATCACGGAACCAGCAATCATCAAAATGATCACTGCCATGTAGCTGATGGTGATCAGCGGAACTCTATAGAACAGTTTCTGAAGGTTCTCGGCGTCAAATGCGATAGCAGCGCATATAAGGTTGCCGATGAATGCGACAATAATGGAACCAAAGATGATCCAGAACCGGGCATCATGCTGAATCGTCGTACCGGGAATAACCTGACGGACGAAAAGAGCAATTACCGCAAACGCCGCCAGAAAAATCGCCCAGATCAGCAGGTACTTGTTGAAATGTTTGTTCATTGTCTGCACCTCCGCTTATTACAAGATATCAGAAAGCAACTTGGCTTTCATCTGCGCAAACTCTTCATCGCTAATCAGTCCAGCTTCTTTCATCGCGGCGAGCTTTTCAACCTTTGCTTTAAATGCCGCCATATCGTCGGTGGGCTGAGTGGGCTGGGCGGGCTGCGCAGGCTGAACGGAATTCATCGCGTTACTGACAGCGCCGCCGACCACGCCCCCCACGGCACCGCCGACACCTGCCATTGTTCCGAGTCCAACGCCCATGTTCGTGAACTGCCCGACCGCCTCGTTCTGCGCGACCTTTTCGGCAACGTCGAATCCGCGTTCCTGTGCGTAGGTATACCCCTCGATCTCGCGTTTCTTCGCTGTGGCTTGCGCTTCGATAACCTTTTTCTGAGCTTCGGTATCGGCGTAAATCACGGCTGTTTGCTGCTGAAGTTTTGCTTCAGCAATATCCGCGTATTGGCGGAAATAGAGATCCTTGAAACGCTCGTACTGCCGTTCCCCCTCGGGTCTCACCACATTCGTAACCAAAAAGCGTTCCAGCGTAACGCCGTAATCGGCGAAATCGGGAATCAATAACTTGTGTAGTGCCTCGGAAAAAGCCGTTAAATGCTCGTCAAGTTCAAAGATACTGACGGCATTGTTCTTCATATACTGCGCGATGTAGGTCTTAACCCGCGTCATCAGGAAGGCACGGAAAAACGAGACCAGTTTCTCCTGTCCGAGATGGCTTTCCGTCCCGACAAGTTTCAGAAGGAGTTTGCGGCTGTCACCGTCGTGGTCACCAACACGAAGGGCCATTTCTCCCGATGCGCCGACCGTAAGGGGAAAACCGAACTGCGGATCAATGTACTGTACCTTGGAATCAGTACCCCATTTGATTGCCATCTGTTCGGCTTTGTTGATAAAATAGACCTCACAGTGGAAAGGCGAATTATCTCCCGTGGCACGGTTCAGAAATTTGCCGAGGATCGGTATGTTCTGGGTTTCCAGGGTATACCGCCCCGGTCCGAACAGATCGAGCGCCTGCCCGTTCATAAAGAAAATCGCCTCTTGCGATTCGTGCACGACCAGTTGCGTCAGGCTGTTAAAATCCTCGGAGGGATGTTTCCAGATGAAGGTGCTGTTATCCCCTTCATATTTGATTAATTCTGCTATTTTAGCCAATGTAATACCCCTTCTCCAAATCAACGACACGGTTTCCCAAAAGGTATGCCTTAAGTAATCGGTTCCTCGCCAAAATCTGTGGGTAGATTTAGCGGAAATTTATTATTCGAGTTATTGGGATCGGCTCCGCCGATC
This sequence comes from uncultured Planctomycetota bacterium, assembly GCA_902796885.1. Lineage (GTDB taxonomy): Bacteria > Planctomycetota > Planctomycetia > Pirellulales > Thermoguttaceae > RUG695. The sequence goes on along the minus strand of CADBQY010000199.1, from coordinate 3,052 downwards.
CCCACCCATGAGGGAGGGAATCAGTGGAGTTTTGATACTTCCCCTGAAAGTCTTGGTTTCCCCATGAGCAACCACAATTCTCTCTCTTGGGCGGTTTCCCAAAGGTAAAGACATCTCGACCTAACGATGGTAAAATGAACTTTTGCAAAACACCACGTTTACCACAGAAAGGCCGAGACGACATTAATAAGTTTACTGAACCTTCTTGTTAATTACAAGGGGTTTGTTGCAACAAGCGATAAATTATTCCAAGACCAATCAGGCGAGAAGCGGATCAAGGTTTACTATCGGCCTCGTAAGGGCAGTAAAGGGAAATGTCCCCAATGCGGTCGGTCCTGTCCGACCTATGATACGAACAGGGCACCAAGACAGTTTGAATTTGTTCCGATCTTTATGATCCCGATTTTCATTGTTTACCATATGCGCCGAGTAAAATGTCCGGTTCATGGGGTAAAAACGGAGCAGGTTCCTTGGAGCGATGGGAAGTCCGATTTGACAACGATTTATTCTCAGTTCCTTGGGAACTGGGCACGTCGTTTAAGTTACCGTGAAGTTGCCAACTATTTCCATACGAGTGACGGTAAGGTTTTTCGTAGTGTTCAAAGTCTCGTAGAATGGGGCTTAAAACACCGCACATTAGAGGGGATCAAGTCGATTGGGGTAGACGAGATCTGCTATCGGGTTGGCCGGACATTTATGACGTTGGTTTATCAAATTGATGACGGCTGCGTCCGTTTGCTCCACGCGACCACCGAACGGAAAGAAAAATCTCTGATCAGTTTTTTTGCGATGCTGAATCGGGGTCGGGTTGGCATAAACAAACTGTCGAATGGAATTAAATATGTCTGTAGCGACATGTGGCGTCCTTATATGAATGCCATCGGGAGGTGGTGCAGGAATGCCGTTCATGTTCTTGATCGGTTTCATATCAAGAAGCATCTGAATGAAGCCGTTGATCAAACACGCCGAGAGACGCTTGCTCGTCTGAAACAGAAGGGCAAGGGCGAGGAACTTCAGTTGCGTGGTTCGAAGTATTTGTTCTTGAAGAACAAAGAGAAATTGTCCTCGAGTCAGATACTTCAACTACAGACACTCTTAAAGATCAATCTTCCGATAGTGAGAGCATATCTTCTCAAGGAGGATTTTGATCGATTCTGGGAGTACAGCAGTTCGTATTGGGCGGGCAAATTTTTGAAGAAATGGAACGCGAGGACGATGCGGAGCAAGGTAAAACCGATGAAAGACTTCGTCCGAATGCTGAGAAGGCATGAGTCATTAGTCATGAATTGGTTCCAGTGCAAATGGCTTTCGAATGGTATTGTCGAGGGGCTTAATAATAAAGCCAAAACTGTGGTGAAAAGAAGCTACGGATTTAGAACCGCAGAAGGCTTAAAAATAGCGTTATATCACAATCTTGGTAACCTGCCAGAGCCGGAAGTTACCCACAGATTCTGGTGACGAGGCATATTTTCAAAGAGACCGTACCAGCTCAGCCATTCGGTTTTCAGTTTTCCCCAGAAGCTTTCACAGGGAGCGTTATCCCAACAATGTCCTTTTCCGCTCATACTCCGGGTGATACCGAACCTTTTGAGCACGAATCTGAACCTTCTGACGCATATTGAATCCCCCGATCGCTATGAAGGATGTTTTTTTGGGGATGTTTCCGGCTCTTCAGGCAAAACGGTGGGCGGTTTCGCCCACCGTTACAGCTTTTTGCGAATGGTTTAGGCGGTTCCCTCTTTCTTCTTTGGTGTATTCGGCAAGGAAAAGTCGGCCGAGGGTGGCGCGGCTGCATATCGGTATATCGTTCGGCCCGCCGGGACGCACTCTCTCGTCGCGGCGAGGGTTAACGCTCCCCGCCGTCCAATCTCGCGGTCCACCGAATCAGGTTCCGCCAGAACAGGGCGTAATCTTCCCCGACTTCAATAAAACCTTCGCCGATCTTCTGATGGATCCGTTTGATTCCCCAATCGACAAATCCGCCGACCCAATGCGGCGCGGCGTCCGAGGCGAACGCGGCGGTTCGACCGTTCCCCGCGCAACCGACCGCCAGAAGAGGAACTGTCTCGGCGAGCGATAGCGAAAGGATCGGCGACAACGGGGTAGGAATCCGAAGCGACGTGAAATGAAGTGAACTCGGCGGCGGATCGGAGTCGTCCCGAAGGGTGATATTGAATCGCAGTCCTTCGATCAGCAAGGTTGCGTCCTTTTTGACTTTAAACGCATTAAATCCGCCGATCCCCGGAGGGGTCTCCCACGGAAGCCCGTCGGTAATCGGGTGTTCGGCGCAGGGATGCATAAGGAGTGAAACGGGATAGTTCCGCCGATCGTCCTTCTTTTCCATAATCACCGGCAAGATCGGAGCGATCGGCGTATTATGGTATTCGCCCAACCGTCCGTGAAAACTCTCCCAGCCGCCGATCATCAAAAGCCCGCTTCCCTTCTCTGTCACTGCGCGGACAATATGTTCAAGTACCGGAGTACCGTCGATCGCGGTTCGGGGATAGTCGCTCAGAACGTAGAGATCGTAGTCTGTGTCGAAAAACAAAGGTCTCGGCGCAAACCCGCTGTCGACGCGATCGTAGGTGATCCCGTAATGCGACATGACACCGGAAAGGTAACTCGCTGCGCCGCCGATCGCGTCGTCGCCAAAATAACAAACGTTCTTTTTCATAGTGTGCTATTCAAACAGAGGGGCGCATTTTTCCGGTTCGAACAGATCGAAACGAACTTCGCGCAGGTATTCTTTCGTCCCGCCGCGACGTTGCATCTCGATCGTCAGCTCAATCTGCTCCTGGCTCTTATAGGCATAGATGGAATTGAGTTTCAGCTCGAGCATCTCGTCCGGCACACAGACGCGAATCGACGGGGGAGACAGCAGATTGCTGTACGTCGCGTATTCGTAGAGGTGCGGGATTTCGGCGATCGGCTCGCCCAGTTCCGGCCAAATCCCCCCCTGGGCGTGAAAAATGCTGATCATCATTTCGGTATTCGTGAACTTGTGATCGGGATGAAGGTCGGTCACCGACGGAAGGAAGAGCCGAGTCGGACG
>CADBQY010000198.1 GCA_902796885.1 uncultured Planctomycetota bacterium | reverse complement strand
CGTGCCGCAGTAATCGCAGACGCCGACGGTCGCTCCCTGTTCCAGTTCGATCGTGCCGCCGCACATTTTACATCGGAATACGGGCATCGTGACTCTCCTGCGATGGTCGCGGAAACGCTAACGGTGGGATTAAAATGAAACGGCTTCGTTGACTTAAGTTAAGTCAGAAATAATCCATATCGTACATTATACATTCCTTTCAAATTGAAATCAATCCGCGCTCAGCGGAATCTCTCGGGAATAACGCTCCGAAACCGCTTGGCTCGACGGCGGGGGACGGGTGGTGAAATCCGGGAAAATTGCCTTAATTTTAGATAATTTTTCATTGATTTTCTTGCGGGAATTGACTATTACGGTTAAAATAGGCCTATCGGCACGCGCGGGACATCCGCGGTTTCCGCGGGTCTGTCCGGCTCCCTTCCGTTTATCGACTTGCCGTGTCTGCCGCCGAACGGACAGGAGAAGCCCAAATTCTTGGAAAGCCCGTAGGAAGTCATTTACCGAAAAATGCACTTTTGGGCGGCGTCCCAATAACTCTGAAGCGAGGTGATCGAATTGGCCCCGATAGCAGACGTGATTAAGTACGAAGGCGATAACAGCACCTTCATCTGGAAACATCCCTCCGAGGATTTTAACAGTCTTACGCAGCTGGTCGTTCACGAGTCTCAGGAAGCGATCTTCTTTATGAACGGGCAGGCGTTGGACCTGTTCGGGCCGGGACGGTATACCCTGGAGACTCAGAATATACCGATGATCGGTAAATTCCTGAATTTCGCGACCGGCGGGGTAACGCCGTTCCACTGCGAGGTCTATTTTATCAACAAGACCGAACAGATGGCGGTCAAGTGGGGGACCGATTCTAAGGTTCAGTATATCGACCCGCAGTACGGTTTTCCCCTCGCGATCGGCGCGTCGGGCGAAATGTCGATTCGTGCCGAGGACAGCCGAAAACTCCTCCTGAAACTTGTCGGGACCGAAAGCATTCTCGGACAGGAGAGGCTCGTTTCTTTCTTCCGCGCTTTCCTGATGACCCGGGTCAAAACCTACATCGCACAGTATATGAAGAACAACGCCGTCAGCATCTTCGAAATCGACGAGCATTTGGCGGCTTTCTCCGAGGCGCTGCATCGGCTGCTGATTCCGGATTTCGACGATTACGGCGTCGTGCTGGAACGCTTTTTCGTCACCAACGTGGTGAAGCCGGAAGGGGACCGGCAGTATGAGCGTTTCAGGGATCTCTATTTCCGCCAGTACGCCGATATTGCCGAGGCGAAACTTCGACAGCAGGAAGATATCATCCACGCGCAAACCGAAGCGCAAAAGACGGTCATCGCCTCTCAGGCCTTGGCCACGAAACGGGCTCAGGAGGGGTATACTTATGCGCAGGAACGCGGTTTCGACGTCGCGGAAAACGTCGCGAGGAACGAGGCGGTCGGGCAGTTCACCAATATGGGAATCGGTCTCGGGACGATGGCCGGCGTCGGCGGTGCGGTCGGCGGCGTGGTCGGCGGCGCGGTCAATAACGCCATGAACACCGTGCAGCCCGCGCCGCCCGCCGACGACACGGCGGCGTTTAAAGCGAAGGTCGAAAAGCTGAGCGCCATGAAAGAAGCCGGGCTGATTACCGAAGAAGAGTTTGCGCAGATGAAGGCGAAACTCCTTTCGGAGATTCTGTGACGGACGGAGGAGTTGAGCGATGAATAAGAATTTCAAAATGTATGCGCTGATCTGGACGATCCTTCTGGTGGGGTTCAGCGCCGTCGTTTTCCTCGCCCGCGAATTCGTTCCCGGATTTGCGGACAAGTGCGACGCGGGGTTCTGGTTCGCTTTCGCGTTCATCATCGCCGCGCTTGTCGGCAACCTGGTTTGCGCGCGTTACGCGTTCAGGACGGAAAATCTCAAAAAGTTATTTTACAAGATTCCGCTGATTTCCATCAGTTATACGGCGGTCTTCGCGATGACGGCCGTCAGTATGGCGGTGATGCTGATCCCGAAATGCCCCGCGTGGATCGCCGCGCTGGTCTGCGCCGTTATTCTCGTGTTCGGCGCGGTCGCCGTCGTCGGAGCGAAATGGGCTTCCGACGTGGTTCAAAAGGTCGACGAAAAGGTTGAAACGCGAACCTCCTTTATCTATGATCTTACCGTCCGGGCCAAAAGCGTTCTTGCCCGCGCCGGAAACGAAACGGTGAAATCCGAGTGCCGAAAGGTTTGTGACGCCGTGCGGTATTCCGACCCGGTGTCGAGCGGCGGGCTTTCGGCGATCGAGGCGAAAATCGCCGTCAAAATGGATGAATTTTCCGCCGCCGTCGAAGCGGTCGACGAGGCAAAGGTCAAAGGGCTCGCGAACGAGATTGTCGTTCTTGTCGGCGACCGGAACAAGATGTGCAAAGCTCACAAGTGATTTTACGTCCGCCGCTCTGAAAACAGCCTGGAAGCCCGAAATCGAGCGTTATCGTAAGAACGCCCTGTTTTCCGCGCCGGGCGGCCGCGTAAGGCTTCGATCCAGGCGGCGGAAAGGACACGGACCGGAGATAATCGGCCGAAGGCTTTAGAGAGTCGATTCTCAACAACGGTCCCCCCCTCAGACTGCAAAATTGCTTGACGTTTCCGCATATAAATGTTATAAAAGGATCGTTGGGGGAAGACTCGTTCCGATGTCGAAGAAAACCGCGAGTAAACCGAAGATGTCCCGTTCAAAAACTGCGAAGAAAGAAGTGTCCCGAAAGTCGAAGGCGCAACGCGAGTTCCGCGATCGCCTTTTCAAATTCATTTTCGGGAACCCCGAACATAAAGAGTGGACTCTTCAGCTCTATAACGCGATCAACGGGTCCCATCACTCCAATCCGGACGATATTCAGCTGAACACGATCGAAGAAATCCTCTACATG
>CADBQY010000197.1 GCA_902796885.1 uncultured Planctomycetota bacterium | reverse complement strand
TTTCCGGTATTTCCGGTTTTTCGGGTCAAGGTCGGCGGCGCGGGAATACTCGTCCGCCGCTTCGGCCGTCCGTTTGGCCTTCGTCAGGAACTCGCCGAACTCGTAATGCCAGGCGGCATTGAACGGATCGGCGTCGATCGCCTTTTTGAAGAGTTCGAGCGCCTCGGCGGGTTTTCCCGAAAGGTCCGCATAAACCGCGCTGTCGTGATACCAAGACGCCGCGGTTTTATCTTCGGCAGAATTGAGAATCTGCCCCATCAGGTCAAGAAAGACGCCGTAGATCAGCGGACTCTCCTTTTTGGGGAAAAGAACCGTTCCCAACAGCGCCTTGTTCCAGTCCCCCGAAATCGCCACGCCCAGACGGCGGCGAAAATCGGATCGAAGCCGGTCCGAGGCGAGAATCGTCGTAATATCGAAGAGACGTTCGTCGGAAAGAGCGAGCGTCTCCTTCCATTTTTCCGCGGCGGCGTCGCGGTTCCCCGAGAGGAACTCGATCAATCCCGCGGCGAAGAACGCGTTCGGCTCGTTCGGCGAGACTTTAGCCAGACGGTCGAGCGAGGTGCGGGTAAACGCATCGTAGTCGTCCATTTCGAACAACAGCGGCGCGATCACCGAGCTTTCGATATATGGTTCGGGATAGAAGGGACAGAGCCGCCGGACTTTCCAGAGTTCGCGCAGGACGGGCCGAAGATTTTCCGAAACGATCGGGTCGTTCCGGAATTGGCGCGGCACAACTTTCATCTTCGCGCGAAGAAGGGGGTACATGCTCGCGTAGATCGATTCGGGGGTCGTTCGGGGCCAGAGTTCGTCCTTGTCGGTTTCGGGGTTTTTCTCTTGAAGCTGCTCCCAGAACAAATGCCGGAACTTCGCCTGATAGACTTGCGAGAGCTGATAGTGAAAGACCGGGTCTTCCGGACGTTTGCCGATCGCCCATTTCAGATCCGCTTCGGCTTTATTGAAATAGGCCATGTCCCGTTCGTGCGGATGGACGGGCTCCAGGTAACGCTGAACCACGCGCGAGGTTTCGATCCAGTCGACCATGTGGAAAAACGCCTTGAAGACGAGTACCGAAGCGAGAACCGTCAAAACCAGCGTGCCGACAAACGCCGGAATCTGTCTTTTCGGCGATTCTTCGTGTTCCCAGGGCGAAAAGTCCCCCGCCGAATCGTCGGTGTCGTCGAGCCGCCCGCCGGAAAACGAGCCGAGCAAGAGCGCGACGGCCAGCGCGTTCGGATAGAGGAAGAGACCGAAGTCGAAACTCCCCGAAACCGTCTGGCCGACCAGAAGCGCGGCAATCCCGACCCCGAAAATGTAAGTCAAGTCGGCGTTTTCGCACCTAATCATGTAAATGAGATTGTTCTCTTCGGTCTCTTCGAGCGTTTCGACCTCTTTCCCCATTCGTAAAGCCTGAACGGCGCCGTGCCAGAGAAAGAGGTATCCGCACAACAGAAGGAAAATCCCGAATAGCCCGGCGGTAACGAAAATCTCGATGGCGACGTTCTCGGCGAAAAAGAAATAGCGGTCCATGCGGAGAGCTTTGTCACGGCTGCGGTTCGCCAGGGGGTAGGTGCCGAGCCCCGATCCGCGCAAATCGTACGACTTGGCGGTCTCGAACGCGCTCTTCCAGTTATCGAGCCGCGGATTCGTCTTCAGAGCGCTCTCCTGCTCTTGGGTCTCGAGCAGGGTTCCCATCCGCTGCTGAATCGGCTCGTTCACGCCAAGCCAGAAGAGGAGGCAAAATGCGATAAAGAGTCCGCCCCAGACCGGAAGAAGATACATTCCGGTTCGTCGGCGGAACGAAAAGAGGATCGCCGCGGTCGCGAACGTGAAGAGGACCGCCAGCGTCCCGCCGCGCGAAAGGGTCATCGCGCCCGCCACCATGATCAGCGCCACGGCCAAAAGCCAGAGGATGATCCGCCCCGAAAAGAGGGTGAAGAAGTCCGAAATGCCGTTGAAAAAGCGCTGAAGCGCCGAACGGCTTTCGACCCGAACCCCTTCGTAATAAACATCTTCACTATCCCGGTTGCGGATTCCGACAAGAACCTCGCGCAGAAAGAGCGCGACCGCCGGCGAAAGACAGATCGCGAGATACCCCGCCATGCCGTTCCGGTTAATGAACGGGCCGCAGGCCGCCTCGGGCCAGAAAGAACGGTATCCGGGAAGTCGGTCGCCAAGGAGTTTCGCCGCGATCACCAAAAGAGCCAACAGAATGCCGTTCACGGCGATCGCCCGCCATAAAACGAGGCGCTGCCGTTTCGTCTGAAAGAGAATGGCGCCCGAAACGAACGCCGCAAAAACATAGATCAGTTCCGCGATCTGGTCTTTCGTGACCTGTGTGCAGACCGACATGGCATAGGGCCAGAATCCGGAATCGGGAAACGAATGGAGTTCCTCAGCCTGAAACAGTTCGGATTCAAAGGCGGCTTCCTGACTCCCCGGTTCCGGAAGGAGCTGCGAGGCGTACCTCGCCACGCCCGGCGAAAGCTTTTCAATTCCGCCCGGATGAGGAATGATCTGAAAAACGCCGATCCCGATACCGGCCAGGAGGATCAGCGCGGTCGGAACCAGGCGGATAAAACTCCGATTCTGCCGAACCCGCGCCGGAGCGAACACTAGCGCCGCCAGAGCGGCAAACGTCGCCCCGGTTACCAGCGCGCGAACGGTGATTTCGGCGTTCGGGATCGACGAACGGAAAAGCCAAGGGGCGGCCAAAACCGCGGCGGCCAGAAGAAACGAGCCGGCGATTCGACAGAAATAATGGATGGTATAGACCATAGACGGCATCCTCCCATCAGATAGTCTGGGGCTATTCTATGCGGGAAAGCGGCCCATGCGCCGCGACTTTCGGTATCTTCCCCCTCCGGAAACACCTCTTTTGCCATTATAATGGAAAAACAGCCGTGGAGTCCATACGAATTTCAGCGGCCCCCTCCTATCTTGACGGGTTTCCCCTTTTGCTGTATAAAAGTAGGAAGTATCATTTTATGGTCGTCTCACCCGACTATTGGCCTCCCGTTGACCGGGCCTTTCGACAGGTGAGCGTAATCGGCACTCGTAAGCGAGGGTTTTATGGAATTTAACAAGTCGTCGATGTCAGCCGCCGAACCGAGCCTTAAAGATCGAGTCGTCACTCCCGGCGCGACTTTCGGACCGAGCGATATCAAGCGGTTATCTCAAGAGATCAGCCGTGACCCGGGCAAATTCGGTGAACTGGAAGAAGCCGTGGTCGAACTTTCCGCCAAACGGACGGAACTGAGCCCCTTCGACAGAGTCAAACTCGGCGTCTGTGAGTACCTGGTCGGCAATTACGCCGCCGCCGCCAAAACCCTGGCCGAAAACAACGACGGCGCCAGCTCGCTCAACCCGTTCTATCGGGCGAAAATCGCTCTCCGCCGGGGCGAGAACGACAACGCGATTTCTTGCTTCGACAAGGCCGAAAAGGCCGGCTATCCCAAAGGGGACTGCGCGCTGGGACGTGCCGAAGCGTATCGCGCCGAAGGAAAATCGGTCGAGTCGGTCACCGAACTCGACTCCATCTCCGGCGAGACGGAACAGACGGTCGAATACTTCTATCAGCGCGGCGCGACGACGGCCGACCTGATCACCAATCCCGACGACGCTTACAGTAAAACCCCCGACGAGATGATCAACTGGTACGAACGCGCCTACGAAGCCGACCGAAACAATCCCGGCGCCCTCTTCGGGATGGCGCTCGAAAACGAACGCCGCGGCAACGACGACGAAGCGCTCGCCCTCTATCAGCGTCTCGTCTGTCTGAATCCGACCTACGTCGGCGCGCTCATCAATCTGGGGATCCTTTACGAAGACCGCGAAAATTACGAAGACGCCGTCAACTGCTACAAACGTGTCCTCGACGCCGACCCGACCAACATCAAGGCGCAGATGTACATCAAAGACGCCGAAGCTTCCCTCAATCGCGGTCGTGCGTCCGGCCGTCAGCGGTTCACGTCGACGGCGAAATCGATCTACGACAAACAGGTCTCCGATTACGAGCTCTCGGCCCGGGCTCGGAAGGCGATCCAGGCGATGGGGATCGAAACGCTCGGCGACCTCTGCGCCCATACCGAAAAAGAACTTCTCACCACCAAGAACTTCGGCGATTCGAGTCTCGAAGAGATCAAACGGATTCTCGACGACGCCGGTCTGCGTCTCGGAACCGGACCGCAAATCGAAGAGGCCGACCTCGATTTCGACACCGAAGTTGCCGAGACGGGCGTCGAAACCCTTTCGGGCGACTCGGTCCTCAACAAGTCGGTCGACGAGCTCAACCTGACGGTTCGCGCCAAAAAATGCCTCAGCCGTAAAGATATCCGCACGATCGGCGAACTGGTTCGAACAACCGCCGAAGAACTGATGAACAGCAAAAACTTCGGCGTGACGAGCCTCAACGAAATCAAAAAGAAGCTCAACGACATCTACGGTCTGAAACTCAAAGGGGAATGATCTTTCCCGGCCTCCCCGCTTCTTCGAAACGCGCCTCCGCAAAGGGGCGCGTTTTTTTATCCGGCGGCGGCGCGGAAGAGCCGCCGGCAAAGAATTTGCGCTTGCAGATTCCGGCGCGGATCAATATACTGGGACGGAAAAATCGGCGAACTCCCGCGGCGGAATTTTTCGCGTTTTGACGACGGGGTTCCCCTTAAACTGAAAGACAAGGAAGTTAGAGTATGTTGAAGTCGCGCCGTATTCGTTTTGAGTCGCTGGAAGAGCGAAATCTTTTGACAGCCGCGCCGGGCACGGCATCCGCCGCGGTTCTTCCTCAGCCGACGGGAGCCAACACCTGGGTCGTCACGACCCTTTCCGATACCGTGAACGAGTCGGACGGCCTCCTCTCGCTCCGCGAAGCGGTCGACCGGGCGGCGGACGGCGATATGATCACCTTCTCGTCCACCCTTCTTGGCGGAACGATTCGGCTGAACAGCGGGCATATCAAAATCAGCAGCGCCGTCACCATCACCGGATCGAACCTGGCCTCCTCGGGCGTGAACGGAATCACGATCAGCGGCGCCGGAAAGAGCCGCGTCTTCTACACCGCCGTGTCGAACGGGATCGTCACCATCGACTACGTCAATATCACCAACGGAAATGCCGGTAGCGGAGGCGAGGGTTCCGGAATCTACAACACCGGCGGACTTCTCCTCGATCACTGCGCGTTCTCGTCGTGTATCGCGACGGGACACTCCTACGGCGGCGCTCTTCGGAACAAGGGGGGCACCGTCACCGTCGCCAACTGCACCTTTACCGGCAACTCTTCATATCTGGGGGCGGGTATTTCGAATAAAACGGGAACCGTCACGATCACCGATTCCTCCTTTACGGGAAACTCGACCACCGCCAACGGCGGCGCCCTTTATAACGAGGGGGTCCTCCTGGTCACCGGCACCACCATTACGGGTAACAAGGCGGTCTCGGGAGGCGCGATCCGCAACTTCGGCACCATGACGATCACCAACAGCCGCGTCACCGGCAACGCAGCGACCGATCTGGGGGGCGGAATCTGGAGCAGCGGCACGACCACCGCCCGCAACTGCACCATCGCCGGGAACAGCGCTTCCCAGGGGGGCGGAATCTACCACGACGCTTCCGAGTCGGGTTCTCTCCTCCTCTATAACACGATCGTCTACTCCAATACGCAGTCAACCGCCTCGAGCCTTGCCGGAACGCGCGATATTTTCGGCACCGCGACCGGATCGAACAACCTTTCGTCGAAAACGATTTCCGGAAACGACAACATCGCCTATTCTTCGTCGTCGGCGGCTCTGTTCACCAAAGCGTCAGCCGGCGATTACACTCTGGCCGACGGGGCGCCGGCCATCGACGCCGGAAACAACACCTACGCGGTGAACGCCTCCGGTTCCGCCATCGTCTACGACCTGGGCGGAAACGCGCGGATCGTCAACAACATCGTCGATATCGGCGCGTATGAAGCGCAGTCGAAGCCTTCCTTCAATATTTCTCTGACGGGTTATTCCGGCGTCTACGACGCCGCGGCGCACACGGTAACCCTCGCCGGCGCCCTGCCGACCGACACGGTCTATTACAGCACCGACGGCGTCACCTACTCGCTGTCGGCGCCACCCGCCTACACCAACGTCGGTTCGAACACCGTGTTCGCCAAGGTCGAACGTTCCGGTTACAGCGCCTGGACGGGTTCGGCGACGGTCGCCATCACCGCCCGGCCGATCACCGTGTCCGGCACCACCGTTTCGGACAAGGCTTACGACGGCACCACCGCCGCCACGGTCAACGTCGGAACGGTCAGCGGACTGATCGTCGGAGACGCCGTCAACGTCCAGGCGACCGGCGCGTTCCCCAGCGCCGCGGTCGGCACCTACAACGTTCCGGTCAACTACACGATCACCGGGACGAGCGCGTCGAACTACACAGCGCCCGTCTCGACGCTCTGTACGGCGTCGATCACCGATACGGCCACCTCGAAAATCTCCGTTTCGGTCGTCGTCTCGAACACGGCGCCGGCCGCCGCCGAGCTCTCGTCTCTTCCCGCGTCGATCACCACCGCCGAGGCGGGATCGACCGTCTACGCCCAGGTCTGGGTGAAGAATAACGACGGCAGTACGCTCGGCATCTCCGGCGGTTACGTCGACGTCAACTACACCTATCCGCAACTGACATACAACGCCTACAACACGGGAACGATCTTTACCGAATCGTCGAATCTGGTCGACTCGTCGAGCGCCGGCCGACTCTCCCTGTTCGGCGGCTGCCCGAACGTCGAGGCGACCACCGTCGGCGTCTCGAACTGGGCGCTCTTGGGTTACGCGACGATGAACGTCTCCGGTTCGGGAACCGTCACCGTCGCGGCGGCGCCCCCCACGCTCAACGGCGTGGCGAACCAAGGGCTCAATCTGACCCGTCTCACCAAGGGAACGCTCGCGACCTCCGAAATCGACTACAGTTCCGTCACGCTCACCGTGACGAGTTCCCTTCCCGCCCTCGCGACCCCGTCGATCGCGTCGGTCTCGTCGTACGGCGCGAACCGCCATCAGGTGACCTGGGGAAGTGTCCCGAACGCGGTTCAGTACCAGCTCGAATGGTCGACCGACCAGTCGAACTGGAATTCGGCCGCCACGACCGGAACCGGCGACGTCGTGACCGGGCTCGTCTACGGCTCGCTCGTCTATTACCGAGTTCGCGCGATCGGAAACGGAACCACCTACGGAAATTCCGCCTGGTCGAGTTATTCGTCGCTCCGCGTCTGCCCAATGGACATCGACGGCGACGGCTTTATCGGCAGCGGCGACCACTCGATCCTTTCGTCCCATTGGCTCGCCGCAACGGGCAGCTCGTCGTGGGATCCGCGCGCCGACATCGACGGCGACGGTCTGGTCGGCCCGGGCGACTGGAGTTTCCTCATGTCGAATTGGTTCAAATACTCCACGGCGACCCCCCTCTATTACCCGCCGGCACGCGCCGATCTCCCCGCCGAGTCGGTCGATATCGTCTTTGCCGCCGCCGAAACATTCTTCGCCGACGAATTCTGAACATCATCGGCGGTCCGCGCCGCCGCCTTGCGCCGCGGACCGCCGTTACGCCCCTTGCGGGGTATCGTCTTATTCGCAAAAACGCCGCTTCGGCGGCGCCGTCAGTCTCGGTTTCGGTAGGTGACTATGACCTGTTTTGCCGTTTGGGAACTTTTAGGTTTCTTCCCGAAGCTGATCTTCCTCTTCGCCATCGTCGTGTCGGCGGTCGTTTTCGTGATGGGAATGGCGCGGAAGTCCCTTCTCATTATGGTCCTGGCGTTCGCCTTTCTCGTTCTCGTCTCCTGGTGGGCGTGGAACGGAGGAAACGCCGGATTCGGCAACGGCGCGGCTAGCGGCGTCGCCAAGTCCGACAGGTCCGCCCGCCCCTTAACGGTTCCAAGCGGCAATTCGGGAGAGGACAATCTCCGAAACGACGAAATCGACGTGGTGATCGCCCCGCCCGAGACCGGCGAATACGACGCCGAAATCGAAAGACTCCGCCGCCGACTCGACGAGGCCGGCGCGCGTCTGGCCGCGCAAGCCAAGGAACTCGCGGACGCGCAAAGCGAAATCGAACGTCTTCGGACCGAACGAAACCGGCAAAACGCGCTCCTTGCGCGTCTGGGAACCGGACAAAGGCCGGCTTCCCTCTACCTGCGCTACACGGGAACGGGAGAACCCGATTTTTCGGCGCAGATACTCCCCGCCGTCCGGATCCGGCGCGATTCTTCGAAAGATTTCAACAGTGACCTGAACGCGGCGTTCGAAGCGCTCGCCGCCCAGCCGCAGTTCAGGTTTGACCGCCTCTGTATCGAAAACGCCGCGGCCCCCGGCCCCTCTCAGATCGAAGAAGTCTCGCGGGCCGCGCGAAGCCGTTTCCCCGGAATACGGATCGAAACGATCGATCGGGAATAAGACTCAAAACCGCGCCCCGGGGCGCAAAGGAAACAGTCCGTATGTTTTCACTCCGACACGATTTCACTTACCTCGATTGGGCCATCGTCGGGTTCGGAAGCGTTCTCCTCCTCGCTCACGTTCTCCTCTTTCTGACCGCCTCCTTTGCCGACAACGCCGGGCAGCACCCGAAACTGAAACGGACGCAGGAGTACCTTCTCCTGCTGAGCGAACTCCTCCCCCTGATGGGGCTTCTCGGAACGGTTCAGGCGCTCCTGTTCACCTTTAAGGCGTTCGGCGCCGAAGAGGGGGACGCCGTCATGACCATGGCGCAGATGAAAACGTTCGTTCAGGACTTCGCTCCGGCGCTGACGACGACCGCCAACGGGCTCTTCTTTCTGATCCCGAACCTTCTGGTCAACGCGCTGGCGTGGTTTGCCCTCCCCCGCGTCTCGCCGAGTAAGGAGTAACGCCGTGAATATCAGCCGCGTTCTCGCCCGGTTCCTTTCGCTGATGGACGTCACGCTCCTTCTGCTCGGATTCTTCATCATCCTGGTCGCCGCCGCCAACCTTTCACAGGAAAACCGGCGCGCCCAAGAGAAACAGACGAGTCACCTTTCGGGAGAATCGGGTTGGAACTTCGTCAAAGGGGGACGGGAACCGATCTGGCTCTTCGCCGAATGCGAGTGGCCGAATCGGAACAAGTGTTTCGTGCTGAACAACGATCTTTCGCTCGGCGGCGAAGTCGATCAAAACTCGGACGCCGACATACGGCGTCTGACCGCGCCGATCGAGGCGCAGGGGGTCGCCCCCCTCGTCATTCTGGTCTCCGAAAGGGGCGTTCACGACAAATACTGGGAAGACGCGCTCGATTCGATTCAACAGCGATGGGGCTATCCCGTCATGCGCGTTCGCGATGTACCGTTGGGGAGCGTTCGGAGATAATGAACCGCAAGAAATCGAGCCGGGGGTGCCTCGCCCCCTTTCTCTTTTTTCTCCTCCTCCTGGCGGCGCTCTTTTATTTCGGCACCGGCACCGGCGGCGGGGGGAGCGACGGCGGTGCCGACTCGGGCGGCGCGTCGCCCGCCTCGCGCGCCGAAAGTTTCGGCGGCACGGTTCGCTCGGCCGCGCGAAAGATCGGCGACGCGCTTTCGCCCGCGCCGATCGCGAAATCGGAACCAATTCCCGTCCCGCCGGTTCCGGACGACTTCCTCGCGGCGTGGAGTGCGCGGTTTTCGGCCGGCCCCGAGCCCGATTCCGCCGGCCCCGTCCGAGACGCGTTAAGGCGGAACGCTGAAACCGGCGAAGGTTCATTCCCGCCCGAGCCGCGGCCGAACGCCGCCGACGGAATTCCCGGCGTCATTCTGTTGCGCTACAATCCGCCGACCCCAGAAACCGGATTCAGTCTCTTTCTGGGACCCGCCGGACGCGGACCGATTCCGGTCGAAGGACGTACCACCCGAGAGTTCTGCGACGCCCTCTCGCGACAGCTTGACGAATTGGCAAAATTGTCGAACGGGGAATATACCCGTTTCTATGCCCTGGAAACCGACAACGCCGGCCCTTCGCAGACGCGATGGCTTTCGGAGACGGTCAGGGCCAAATTCCCCGGTATCATCTTTGAAACCAAATCCTCGACGAAGGATGATCGCGATGCCCCAAATCAAGAGTAAACCGAAACCTTCGGGCCGGCCGAACGGCTTTTTCATCTTTCTTCTCGCGCTCCTGACCGCCGCGGCGGTCGGGGGAGTCGCCTGGCTTTATACTCGGCAGCCGGAAACGCCCCCTCCGGGTCCGGCGTCGAATTCCGCGGTCTCCGCCGCCGATCTGGCCGCCATTCCCGACCGTGCCGACCGCGACGCGTACTCCCTTCTGGCGCGCGCGGTTCGCGAATCGCTCGGCGGCGACGACGCGCGTGAGAAGTTCGCCGAACCGATCCGCGGCGCGTTCGGGCGGATTCTGAGCGTCTTCGGCGACGAAACGCTGAGCGCCCGCGCGCGGTTCGACCGCGCCGCGCTCTTTCTCACCGCCCTCCCCTACGAGACTCTCGCTCAGTTTGACCGCGGCGACGCAGACGAACTCCGCGCCGCCTCGGAATTTGTCTGCAGGCGTCTGGCCCGTGAAAAGATCGCCGAAATCGTCGCGAGGCACCACAATCGGATCGATTCGAAACCGGCCAAAACGCTGGCCGAACTGAAAACCGCGCTCGAAAAACTCGCGGGGGAAATCGCCCCGATCGCCCCCCTTCTGAAAAAGAGAGAGGAAAAGGGCGGAATCCTCTCCGATCTGAACGATATCGTCCTGTTCGTTTCGGAACGGCAAACCGACGAGTTCAGCGCCGAAGAATACGCGCCGAGCGAAGAATCGGCTTCCGGCGCCGCCGCGCCCTGGAACGAGCCCCACAAGGTCACGGGCGCCTATGCCGTCCGTCTGAAGATCGCCGAGGCCATCGGCCGTGCCGAAGACCGGCCCGCCGAAATCACCCTTCTGGACGGAAAACTCACGCTCGGGACGTTCTCCGTTCCGGCCGGCGAGGCGATTCTGAACCTTCCGATCCGCGAAAAAATCACCCTCGCCGTCGCCGAAACGGGAGAAACGATCGACCTTCCCGCCGCCGGGAGCGAGACCCTCGCTCCCCTGGGAATGCCGGGAGTCATCGCCGCCGAAACCTCCCCCCTTCCCGATCTGAACGGCGCACAGATTCGGCTTGAGGTTCGTCAGACCTATACGCTCCCGCGGTTCTTCTACGACGCAGTGGCCCAGGGCGCCGAAAGCTCCCCCCCGACGCGGGAAGGAATTTACCCCGGTCCCGAAAGAAATCAGACGGCGCCGTAAAGGTCAAAAAGCGGGGCAAACTTTAACATTTTCCGAAACGCGGGAATATGGTATAATTGAGGAATATTGCCCGCCGCGTTATCCGCCGCCCCCGTACGAAAAGGGGGCGGGACGGCGTATCTTCAACGGAGGAAGAAAATGCTTCAAATCTACAACACCCTTTCGCGCACCAAAGAACCGTTTCAGCCTGTCAACGAAGGAAAAGTCGGTATCTATCTCTGCGGGCCGACCGTCTATAAGCCGAGCCATATCGGGCATATGGTCGGGCCGGTCATCTTCGACACGATCTCGAAGTATCTCGCCTATCTCGGTTACGACGTCACCTTTGTGGTCAACATCACCGACGTCGACGACAAACTGATCGCCGAATCGCAGCGCCGCGGAATCCCGATGTCGGCCGTTGCCGAAGAGATGACCGCCGACTATTTCGCGAACCTCAAAACGATGGGGGTCGACACCATCAAGTTCTTCCCCCGCGCGACCGAACATATGGACGGGATCATCAAGTTCACCCAGGGACTGATCGACAAAGGCTACGCCTACGCCTCGGAAGGCGACGTCTACTTCAACGTCGCCAAGTTCGAAGGGTACGGCAAACTGAGCAATCGCACGCTCGAGCAGATGTCGGGCGAAGGGGGCGGGACGGCCGATCGGAAAGCGTCCGATTTCGACTTCGCCCTCTGGAAATCGGCCAAACCGGGCGAACCTTCCTGGGATAGCCCCTGGGGGCCGGGCCGGCCCGGATGGCACATCGAGTGTTCGGTGATGAGTTGCGCCCTCCTGGGCGAAACCTTCGATATCCACGGCGGAGGGCTTGACCTCCAGTTCCCGCACCACGAAAACGAGATCGCCCAGTCCGAAGCGCTCCACGGCAAACCGATGGCCAAATACTGGATGCACAACGGTCTGATGCAGGCCTCGAACGAGGTCGGCAAGGTTGGCGGCCGGAAGACGCGCTCCGCCGAATCCGCCGCCAAAGAGGGGGATCTCGCCTCGCAGGAAGCCGGTAAGATCAGTAAGTCGAAGGGGGCCAGCGCGTTCCGCGACCTGGTGGCGCGCGTTCCCGCCGAAACGATCCGTTTCTTCCTCCTCTCGAGTCACTACCGCCGCCCGATCGATTACAGCGAAGAGCGTCTGGCCGAGGTCGGCAAAGGACTCGAAAGTTTCTACCGGCTCTTTAAGCGGTTCAAGCTCGTCACCGGGCAGTCGTTCTACGCCCTCGCCGCGCCGAAAACGCGCGCCGAGGGGGACGCCCGCTGGGGCGCGACGCCCGCCGAAAAGAAACTTCTGGCCGACGCGCTCGCCTGCCGCGCCAAATTCCTCGACGCGATGGACGACGACTTCAATACCGCCGGCGGAATGGGCACCCTTTTCGACATGACGCGCCTTCTGAACCGCGCGATCGAAGAGAAAAAACTCGAAACGGCCGGCGCCGACGCCGACAAGGCCGAACTGGTCGAAGCGATGACGGTACTCAAAGAGCTCGCGCAGATTCTGGGCGTCTTCCGGGAAGAGCCGGCCGAACCGGCCGCCGCCGACGACGGTCTGACCGACGCGCTGATGAAGATTTTGATCGAACTGCGTCTGGCCGCCAAAAAGCGGAAAGATTTCGAAACGGCCGATAAGATCCGCGACGATCTGAAAGCCGTCGGAATTACGCTGGAAGACCGCCCGGGCGAGACCACCTGGTCGCGGAGCTGACGATGCCGGGCGGCGTGTCGGCTCCGGTACGGGTTCTCGGGGTGGATCCCGGTCTGCATATCACCGGTTACGGCGTTCTGGAATTGTCCGGAAAGCGTATCCGTCTTATCGAAGCCGGCGTTGTCAAAAGCCGGTCCGAAACGCTCGAAGGACGGGTGCGCGACATCTACAAGGGAGTGCGCGAGGTTGTCGAGAAATTCTCGCCCGAGTCGCTCGCGCTCGAAGCTCTCTATTCCCACTACAAGCGGCCGATGACCGCCGTTCTGATGGGACATGCGCGCGGCGCGATCTGTCTGGCGGCGTCTCTTTCGGGGATTCCGGTCATTTCATACGCCGCCACCGCCGTCAAAAAGACCTTGACCGGGAACGGCCGGGCGCCGAAAGACCAGATGCAGCGGACCATTCAGCTCGAGCTGGGGCTCAGGAGTTACCCCAACCCGCCCGACGTGGCCGACGCGCTGGCCATCGCCCTGTGTCACCTCTACACGTTTCTCTGAGAAGCGCTTCGCGTTTCATCGTTTCCCTCTTTCGGCAGGATAACCGACAATGATCACACAAATTACCGGCAAGCTGGTCAAGCTGTCCGACGAGCAGGTGGTTCTCGAAATCGGGCCATTTCAGCTGGAGGTTCTGGTTTCCGACTACACGCGCCGCCAGCTGCAGCACGAGCTGAACAAAGAAATCCAATTGCACACGCTCGTCTACCTCGACGGGAATATCACGCAGGGAAAAGTCGTTCCCCGAATGATCGGCTTTCTGACCGAGGCGGAACGCGAGTTCTTCGATCTGTTCTGCATCGTCGACGGAGTCGGTTCGAAGAAGGCGCTCCGCGCGATGGTTCGTCCGGTTCGCGAAATCGCCGCCGCCATCGAAGACCAAAACGTCAAGGTTCTCGCCGGTCTCCCCGGAATCGGCCCGGCGACCGCCGAGCGAATCGTCGCCAAACTCCGACGGAAAGTCCCGAAGTTCGCGCTCATGGCCGCGCGGCCCGACGACGACGAAATCACGCCCGAAGTCCTCGACGTCATCGCCGACACCTTCGAAGCGCTCATCTCGCTCGGTCATTCCGAGGCCGAGGCGCGCCGTCTGATCGATAAAGGGACGGAAAACGGCAAGAAGAAATTCAAAGATTCCTCGGCGCTGATCGAGGCGATCTATAAAAACAACAAGCCGAATTGATTGCCCCACACCCCGGCAAAAGCCCCTTTGAAGGATACGAACCCCTATGACACGCGAAGTACTGTACGGACCGGACGACAGCGACCGAGATGACCGCGACCGATACGACCGCGACGAAAACGGCCGCCCGATCGACAGGCGGCGGACGACGTCCGAAGAAGATATCCTGCTCCGGCCGAAACGCCTCGACGAAATGGTCGGCCAGCGAGAGGTTTACGAACGAATCCTCATCGCGATCGAAGCCGCCAAGAAGCGGGGCGAGCCGCTCGGGCACATCCTCTTCGACGGCCCTCCGGGTTTGGGAAAGACGACGTTCGCCACCTGTATTCCCAAAGAGCTGGGGACCTCGTTGCAAATCGCCAACGGCGCGACGCTCAAAGCGCCGAAAGACATCGTTCCCTATCTGACGAACGCCGAAGAGGGGTCGGTTCTCTTCATCGACGAAATCCACCGAATGCAGAAGACGGTCGAAGAGTTCATCTATCCGGCGATGGAAGATTTTCGGATCGACCTGACCCTGGGCGAAGGGACCAACGCGCGCACGATGAATATGCCTCTCAAGCAGTTCACGCTGATCGGCGCGACCACGCGGACCGGTCTTCTCAGTGCCCCGCTGCGCGACCGGTTCCAGATGCGCGAACATCTCGACTTCTACACGCCCGAAGAACTCTCGGCGATCGTTCTGAAAAACGCCGAAAAACTCCAAATGCCGATCGACGACGTCGCCGCGATGGAAATCGCGTTCCGCTCGCGCGGCACCCCCCGTCTGGCAAACAACCGTCTTCGATGGGTGCGTGACTTCGCCGACGCGCGGGCCGACGGGAAGATCACCCCCAAAGTGGCGCTTCGGGCGATGGACATGCAGGGGATCGACTCGCTCGGGCTCGACCCGTTCGACCGCAAATTCTTAGAGACGATCTGCCGCGTCTTCGGCGGCGGCCCGGTCGGAGTCGAAGCGGTCGCGCACACGATGAACATCGCGCCCGACACGCTGGTCGACGAGGTCGAGCCGTTCCTCCTGCGGAGCGAACTTTTGATCCGAACCCCGCGCGGCCGTAAAATCACCGAAAAGGGAATCGAACATCTGGGGCTCAATCCGAACGATTTCGATATTCCGCAAACCCTGTTCTAATGGTCGATCCCCGCTCTCCTGGGCGGGGACAAACGTCTTGACAACGCCCAATCTCGTTCTATAACTTACGTCAATGCAGTTGAGGAAATCGGAGTAAGGGAACCCGGTGAGAGGCCGGGACGGTCCCCGCCGCTGTATCGAACGAAAAAGACCGAGCTCCTTTGAGCGCCATTGAGGCATCCCGTCTTGAGAAGGCCGAGCGAGGTTGTCCGAAGTCAGAAGACCTGCCGATTTCTTGTTTGTGTCGAAAAACCGCGGTGGACGGTCTTTTTCGGCCAGGGTCGTCCCCCGCATGCTCAACCGCCTTTCGGACGTTTATCATTGGTCTGGAAAGGAGGCGTTTCCATGTTCCGGAAACATTCTTCCCGAAGGAGCCGATGCGGGTTCACTCTGGTCGAACTGCTTGTGGTGATCGCGATCATCGGCATCCTGATCGGTCTTTTGCTCCCCGCGGTACAGGCCGCGCGGGAAGCGGCGCGCCGGATGAAGTGCGCCAGCAATCTCAAACAAATCGGCATCGCGTTTCACGCGTACCACACGGCGCTCGAAACGTTCCCGCCCGGCAAGATATCCGACATCCAGCCGGACGGCTATACCGACAAGGGGAACCTCTTCGGCTGGGGCGCGCTGATTCTTCCCTTCTGCGAAGCCGCTCGCGTTCAAGATCTCTGCGACTTCAAGAAGAAGGCGTATGACGAGGAGAATCTCAAGGCGGGGCAGACGGTCCTGCCGATCTACATCTGTCCGACCGACAGCGACCGCGAGGTCCGCGAGGTCGAGTATTACAATCCCGACAAGGGCTGGGCGCTGGAAAAACTTCAGCTGGCCCCTTCGCACTACGCCGGGGTGATCACCGAAAAGATCAGCGAAAAGGGAAAAGAAACCACCTCCGACGGATACTCGCTTAAAAACGACAACCGCGGCGTGATGCTCGAAACGCGCGCCGTCAGCGCCTCGGATATCCGCGACGGACTGTCGAACACGCTCCTCTTGGCCGAAGCCTCGTCGTACGAAACCGCGACGCCGAAAACCTACGACAACGGCAGCTGGCTGATGGGAACGAACATCTTCCGAAAGAACGATCGCCAGATCAACTTCCGGCCCAATTGCGAATGCTTTCAAAAGGGAACGTGGTGGTGGAATCCGGACGGCAGCGGCGACTCGAACTGCGACTGCTCGAACTACCAGTACGATTTCCGCAGTCAGCACCCCGGCGGCGCGCACGCGCTGATCTGCGACGGAAGCGTCCGCTTTTTAAGCGCGCAGATGAACATGAACGAACTGGCCGCCCTGATCACCCGTTCGGCGGGCGACTGAGCGGCCTTCGGCCGATCGTCTGTCGTCGGAAAACGGACGGGATCTACGCGACGCGCATTTCACGGAAGGTCCCGTCTCCGTTTTCGAGCATCAGCGCCGACTCGAGCGCGGGCAGTTCCGCCGCCGAACGCCGTCCGGCGAGGTACAGATGAACGGTCTTCGCGATTTTTTCGGGGTTCCAAAGGAGAACCGCCCGCGCTTCGGGATACCACCCGCAGACGACCGGGGTCTCTTCTTCCACGTAGGGAACGCGCCTCTCTTGAAGCTGCCGCAGTATCCCGCGCCGGAACGCGAAGAGGGCGTCCGGC
>CADBQY010000196.1 GCA_902796885.1 uncultured Planctomycetota bacterium | reverse complement strand
TGAACAACAACGACTCGCTGATGCCTTGGTTCTTTGTCAGTCAGCTGCCGAACGGACTTTCGGGATGTCTTCTTCTGGCGCTCTTTACCTCGGCCATGTCGAGCGTCAGTTCGGGAATCAACGCCATTTCGGCGACCTATACCATCGATTTTCACGAAAGAATTTTCCGCTTTTCGCGGGAACGCGCGCTCGGCGCAGCGCGTGTGGTGACCCTGGTTTCGGGTGCGTGCGGGATTCTTTTTGCCCTGGCGATGGCCACGTGGGATATCGCTTCGCTTTGGGATCAGTACAATATGTTTATCGGGCTGGTTTCGAGCGGCCTGGCGGGAATCTTCTTCCTCGGCGTCTTCTGTAAGAGAGCGAATACTCCCGGTACGCTTATCGGACTGGCGGTTAGTTGCTGTCTGCAGTACTATATTGCCAAACATCAGATGGTGCATCTGCTCCTTTATTCGGGAATTGGGGTGGTCACCACTTATCTGGTCGGATGGGTTACCAGCTACGCGTTCCCGCCGAAATTTCTTCCCAATCTTTCAACGGGAGAAGAGCACCGCCGGAAAACGGAAATTGCCAACGGATAATTTCAAGAGAGAAAGGGTTTTGTGATGAGCAGTTTAGTGAAAGATCCGATGAATATCCGCCTGGGAATGATCGGGATGACCGAAGGAAACGGGCATCCCTATTCGTGGAGCGCGATCTACAACAACTATAACAAGGAACGGATGACCGCCGAGTGTCCGTTTCCCGGTATTCCCGCCTATCTGAACAAAGTTCCTTCCGGCGAAATCGGAATTCCCGGCGCGAAGGTGACCCATGTTTACTGCGATCAGAAGTCGGATGCCGAACACGTTTCGGCTCTGTCGTTGGTTCCGAATGTGGTCGATCGCCCGGAGGACATGCTTGGTGAGGTCGACGCGGTGATTATCGGAACGGATATCGGATATCAACACGTCGATCGGGCGCGTTTCTTTATCGAGAATCACGTGCCGCTTCTGATCGACAAACCCCTTTGCGATAACCGCGCCGATCTCGAACAGTTTATCGCGTGGGATAAGGCGGGGGCGAAGTTCCTTTCGGCCAGCTCGATGCGGTTCGGTAAAGAGTTTAAGCCGTATCATCAGAACTACCATGAACTGGGCGAAATGCGGTATATCACCATGACGATGCCGAAGAAATGGGAAACGTACGGGATACATGCCCTAGAGACGATCTATCCCATTGTCGGGCCGGGATTCGTTTCGGTTGAAAATATCGATCCGCAACCGGGAAAAAACCTGGTTCATCTTGTTCATTCGTGCGGCGCCGACGTACTGATCGCCAACCGAAAAGATATTTTCTGGAGTCGTCTGATGCTGGTTGGCAACGCCGGGGAGGCGGAGATTAAGTTTCAAGACAGTTACAACTCGTTCCGCGATTTGCAGTGTTCGTTTATCGAGTATCTGCGGACCGGCGTGAGACCGATCCCGTTCGAGGAGACGGTCGAACTGATGAAGTTAGTGATCGCCGGGATTGAAAGCGGGAAAGAAGGGGGAAGGCGAATCACGATCGATTGACAACGGTCCGGTTCGTCAAAGCCAAAAATGCCGAAACGTCGTGTCGTTTCGGCATTTTTGGCTTTTGCGTCGGTGTTGCGATAAGCTACGCATCTTCGGAGCTCGGGTGAGACTTTTGCGCCGCCGCGCACCGCTTCGCGAAATAAAGAATACCGCTTTTCGGACCGGGCTGCATGTTGCACTCACCCTCGATGGAATACCCTTTTTGAGCCCATTCTTCGGCATCGTCGGTCAGACGGTTCAGGATCGATTCGATCTTTCGCGTGTAGTGCTCCACACCAGCTTTGGAAAGGTTGGGAGGAACGAAGATTTCGGGACTGGGAATGGTTCGTGCCCGTGAACCGGGCCGGGGAATCGCGAAACGGTCCCACGTTGAAAGACGCCAGGGACGGTCGTATCCGATTCCGACGGCAATGATCGGGATTTGAAGCTGTGAGGCGATATAGACCGAGCCGGGCGCCATTTTCCGCCGAGGGCCGCGAGGTCCGTCGGGAGTGATGGTCAGATGCCAGTCCCGTTCCTGTTGTTTCATCATTCCAAGGATTGCCTCGGCGCCGCCGCGACGGGTCGAACCACGTACCGCGCCGAATCCGGTAAGACGGGCGATTTTCTCGAGAATGTCGGCGTCCCGATGTTTCGACAGGAGCATTGCCAGTCGGCAGTGATGGCGCTGGTAGAGATAAAAGGTGATATACTCGTGCCAGAATATATAGAGTCGCCGCCGACGGTCTTCCGGGAACGCAGGATCGACGTTTGGGTCGTAATAGGCGATTTTGTAGTCGAGGGTTCCCATCCAGCGGTGAAGAAGGTCGCGTCCGCAGACTCCCAGAATTCGAAGTAGGTCGTCGGACATTTTTCCCTTCATGTTTTGCTTATCTTTCCTGATTTCGATCATCCGTCGATTCCGATTCGTCCGCGAAGAAACATACGCGTACGCTTCGATCGATTATCGAACCACCGCAAGGCGTATCGGCAGAAGAACGTTTTATTTCGATACGGGCGCCGAACGGTTCGACCATCGTCGGCGCGATCTGAATTTCATCCCCTTCGAGCTGAAACAGCTGGAGTTTCGGTCTTGTTCGGAAAGGGGGACAGAAAGAAAGGTGGCAGATCGAGACGGTTTGACCCGAGCGGAACGGAACGCGGAACCACCCTTCTTCACGCTCGGAGCCGTCGCTGTTAAGACATCGGTTTTGCGAGACAAGGAGATCGTCTGGAGGAAGAGGCTCGGATTCTTCGTCGTCGCCGATGTCCTCGTTAATTCCGGCGCCAAGGATGGGGAACTCTTCAGGGTGCAGACGGATAGTGTCCGTTTCCGGTACAAAGCGGACGGCCGACGGAGAATCGGCGAATGGCGCGAAAGGAGGGGAAACGGGCGCTTCGCTCAGAAGGAGAGACTTTCGGTTTGCGAGCGGGCGGCGGAGCCAACGCGCAAACAGTTCGCCAAGACGGGGAACAAAATGATAGATTGCGACTTCGAGGAGAGCGAGGGAGAGTACCGCGCCAATAGTGAGACTCGACAGATGCCAGCCCAGAAGAAGGATGCCGGTAAAGAGGTTTGGGACGGAAAGGATAAGCGGTTTCCTGCGGATGGCCGACTCGTCGAGCCAGTAGGGGAACGCGTCCCATTCAGCTTTGGCCATATGGAAAAAATGGAGCGCGATCGACAGAGTGGCGATCAGCGCAATCAGGAGAAAGAGGGGAAGGGCGTGCGGCGGAGCGACATGAAAGTGACCGTGGCGCAGGAGAACGGAGGCGAACGTCAGCCAGAGGAGAGCGGCAAAGAAAACGGAAAACCAGGTCAGGAGAAATCTGACCTGGTCTACAGTTGTTTCGCTCGTATTGGTCGTTCGGGCCGTTTTCATTCTTTGGCAGGGTTAATTCAAAGACCGGCTTCTTGCCGAAGCGTATCGGCGCGATCGGTCCGTTCCCACGTGAACTCAGAGTCGTTTCGACCGAAATGACCGCCGCTACTCGTCTTGACAAAAATCGGCCGACGGAGATCGAGCGTATCGATGATCCCTTTCGGGGTCATATCGAAATGACGTTTAACCAATTCGACAAGTTTTCCCTCGTCAACTTTTGACGTGCCCGACGTGTTGAGCATAACGCTGACTGGCCGATCAACCCCGATTGCATAGGCCAACTGGACTTCGCACTCGTCGGCAAGACCGGCGGCAACGATATTTTTGGCGATATAACGGGCCATATAGGCGCCGCTCCGGTCGACCTTGGTGGCGTCCTTTCCGGAAAACGCGCCGCCACCATGATGGGCCCATCCGCCGTAGGTGTCGACGATCACTTTACGTCCTGTCAGACCGCAGTCGCCGTGAGGCCCACCGATCACGAACTTTCCCGTCGGATTGATCCAGGTTTTGTACTCACCGCGTATCAGATCGGCGGGGAGTAGGGGCTGAACGATCCTTTCGAGGACGGTTTGCTTGATCTCTTCCTGCGAGATATTTTCGTTATGCTGGGTCGAGACGACAACCGTATCGATACGAACCGGCTTGTTCCCTTCATACTCAATTGTCACTTGGCTCTTACTGTCGGGACGAAGCCAGTCGATTTCGCCGGACAGGCGCGCTTCGGTCAGGCGGTTCGTGATTTTATGCGCTAATGCGATCGGTAGCGGCATCAGTTCGGGGGTCTGAGTGCAGGCGTAGCCAAACATCAGTCCCTGGTCACCGGCACCGATCGAAGAGACAAGGTTGACTCCTTGAGCGATATCTGGACTCTGTTCGTGAAGTCTGTTGTGCACTTCGCAAGTATCGGCGCCGATTCCCCACGATTCGTCGAGATAGCCGACTTCACGGATAGCTCGGCGGACGATTGCCTCGTAATCGACCGTTGCGCTCGTCGCGATCTCACCGGCGATCAGTGCTAGACCCGTTGTTACGAGCGTTTCACAGGCGACATGACTTCCGGGATCTTGCGCTAGGCACGCGTCCAAAATCGAGTCGGAAATACGGTCGGCCAGTTTGTCGGGGTGTCCCATACTGACGGCTTCAC
The DNA here is from genome assembly GCA_902796885.1 of uncultured Planctomycetota bacterium. Lineage (GTDB taxonomy): Bacteria > Planctomycetota > Planctomycetia > Pirellulales > Thermoguttaceae > RUG695. The sequence continues at coordinate 3,594 of CADBQY010000196.1, read as the reverse complement.
TCGTGAACAATCGTTTCGACAATTTTACTCTTCTCCTTATCACCAAATCATGGAAACGCTACTAAGAGATGGCGTTTCCTTTTCAATACAGCCGTCGGGTCGGCGAACCGAGCCGATCGGATCTTTGACCGGACTTGATCGGTCGAAGGTTATGCCCTCCGCAAAAGACCGCTAGACTATTGTATCCGATTTTTAGTTAGGATTCAAGGGATTGTTTCGGTTGTAGCGAATAAGTCGGTTGAAAAGAAGACGAAAGATGAAAACATTAGGAAATTTTTATTGCGTAAAACGAGTGGAGAGTTTATAATTTCCATACCAAGGAAGGATGGAGGGTTTCACCGGGTTCTGCGCGCACGGGGTGAACAGATTTCCTGCCGCCGCCTATGTTCATCTTTCTTTCGGACGGGTGCTCTATGAACATTGGAGCGTTTCCAGCAACCGAGGCGTTTATCTTACCGAACGTCGCCGGTGTTTTACTCGAAAAACGATTTGTTGTGGCCAGTTCGCAAAACTTGAACACTTCTTCCGATGAAAGATCGTTCTGCGACGATTTCTTTTCGTCGCATGAACTTCAGAATCGAATCGATCTGTTGACGATCGGCATCGCGCTGGTCGCCCCTGACCAACAGATTCTTTGCGCCAATAAAGCGTTTTCTCATTTCCTGGGACGCTCGATTCCGGTCAACACTTCTTTCTACAACGCGCTTGGCGATTCTGAAATTGAGGGGCCGGACTATTGTCCTTTCGCTTCGGTTCGACGTACCGGTAAACCGACGGTGACTTCGGTTCGGATCGGTTCGCGTGTTTTTGAATTGACTTTTTCTCCCAACACTTTTGCCGACGGGAGTCTCCACGGTTTCGTCGTTGAAATGCGCGACGTGACCCCTACGCATGAGGTCAACGAAACGCTCCGCCGGCTTTTGGAAATCGGCGTTGAGCTTGCTGATCTGCCCTCCTATCGGCTCGCCGCCAATTCTCCGGAAGATCGGATGAATCTTCTGCGTCAGAAAGTTGAAAACGGGCTTCGAAACATACTCCATTATAACATTTGCGAGATCCGTCTTCTTGAGGAATCGACGGGTCGGCTCCTCCCGTTTTTAGCGTTTGGCATTTCGTCGGAGGCCGCCGCGAGGAAACTTGTTTCTTCGTCGAACGATAACGGGATTACCGGTTATGTGGCGCATAATCGGGTCTCCTACTACTGTGAAGAGACCCTCGACCATCCGTTCTACCTTCCCGGTTCGCCTGACGCGCGATCGTCCCTGACCGTGCCGTTAGTCTGGCGGGATAAAGTGATCGGCACTTGCAACGTCGAGTGTACCGAGCCGGGGGCGTTTACCGAACTTGACCTCTATTTTCTCCAAATTTTTATGCGCGACGTCGCCGCCGCGCTTCATACACTGAATCTTCTTTCTTACGAAAAGGTTTTCGCCGTTCAGGTCAGTCTGGGAGCGGTGATTGAGTCGGTCGCTTCGCCAATCGATGAAATTCTTCGGAACGCCGCGGTTCTGATGGACGCTAACCTAGACCAGGATCCCGCGGCGATTCCCGCACTTCGGGCAATTCTCGAAAAGACGCGCGTGATCAAAGATCAGATCGCCCTGGTCCGCAGCCGAATGACGTCGGCGCAGGACTCGAATCCTGTCAGCGGGTCGCATCCGCTTTTAAACCGGCGGCGCATTTTAGTCGTTGACCGGGATCAGGACGTTCTCAGTAGCGCACATACCATTTTGGAGGAACACGGTTGTATCGTTGAAACGGCACCCGACGCGTTGGTCGCTCTAAAGATGCTTAGGTGTTCCTATTACGACGCGGTGATTTGTGAAATTAAACCTGAGGGGGGAATGAGCGGCTATCAGCTGATGCTTCGGATGTTTGATCTTTATCCCGGTCTGAGCGTTCCACCTCTCTTGTTGAGCACCGGATTCGGCTACGATCCGGGACACACATTGGTCAGCGCTAACCAGAAAGGGCTTCTTGGCGTTCTCTTTAAGCCGTTCATTCCGAAACAAATTCTCGAGAAACTCGAGGGCGTGATTAATGTCTGCGGTAAGCGCGATAAAGACGGGGAACTGATTCCGCCTAATGAAATCGAAGGAACTTTGCAGTCTTCGTTCGCCGATGAGGCTGAAACGCTCCATCGATTTACTCCCGCTAAGCGTTCCGATCCGGGAAAACAGAACAGCTTCTTCTCGAAACGGGAGGGGGGACGGTTTAAGACCTGGATTGACCAAATCAACGATCTTGGCGTTGATTCGGACGAAGCCGCTGACCGTGCCGCCTCTTCCGGTGATGAATCCGGGTTTGATGCTACGTGATTTCTTCCAACGGTTTTGAACCGATTACTAGGCGTCAGAAGTCCGCTTTTCCGGTTGTTTTCTTTTTCGCTTTTTTAGATTCGGCATTCTGATTTTACGGAAAGAGAGCCCCTTTGTGCCGTGAAAAAATATGTTATAAAGAGCGCTCGAACAGATTGCGTCTTTTCAGACGCTTAGAAAGAAATGCCACGGTGAATCAAAAGAGTTCGTCCGAGGTCGTTCGGCCCGCTCCCGTCGCCAAACCGTCCTTCGATCCGGTCCCGAAATCGTTTAGGCGTCTCGGGTTTTATTATTGTCTGGTTTCGAGCCTTTGTTATACTCTTTCATTTGTCCTGGTTCGCTTCTTAACTGAGGGTGCCAATCCTGACTGGATCTTCTGTGTCAAAGAATCGGTTCCTGTCCTGATTTCGTTTCCGATCATTCTTACGATGACAGTTCGAGGAAAGTATGCCTGGCCATCGCTACGTGCAGTCGTCCTAGTTCTGATCGCGGGCTTTTTCAACGATTTTATCGGCGGCCGTTTTCGAATCTGGACCTTTGCCGTGCTTGGTTTGGTCCTATCGAACCCGCTGATTCAAATCTCGACAATTTTGGTCTCTCTTCTTCTGGGCGCGTTTTTTCTGCGTGAGAGAATCTCAATCAAAAAATGGATCGCAACCGTTGTTTTTATAATCGCGGTTATTCTGATATCTGCCAGCCGAACCGGTATGCAGTCGCTTTTGAAAGATTCATTCCTTTCGAGAAATATAGGTTGGGGAATATCCCTTGCGCTTCTTACCGGGGTTGGCTATGCGCTTTTTTACGTCATTATGCGGAACGTGGCCGGGAAGAAGAGTGAAAATGAACCGGCGCCGATTCCCGTCACGCTCCCGATGTTCTTGGTTTGTGGAATTGGTACTCTGACCGGCGGCGGTTTTTTCGTTGCCGACGAAAGTGTTCACGCGTTTTTCACTCAGCCGGCTACCTGCTGGATTTACGGTTTGTCGGCCGGAGTCGCTGAAATGGCGGCTTTCATACTCCTGAACATCGGTCTCCGATATGCGAGTGCTTCGAAAGTTTCTATGATCGCCGTTTCCCAACTCATCTTTCTGACGTTCCTTGGCCGGTTCGTTTTTCATGAGCCGACCAACCTCCTTGTTTGGATCGGAGTTGCGCTGACATGCGTCGGGATCTTCCTAACCGCCGACTTGGACTAACCGCTCTTTCGTAAGAGTTAACCTTTGCGCATCTTTCCAAACATCGCCGTGAAACACAAACAAAAACTTGATATAATAGG
>CADBQY010000195.1 GCA_902796885.1 uncultured Planctomycetota bacterium | reverse complement strand
CTCGTTTTTATGACGTTTTTGACGCAACTTTTGGGTATATTCTATTCAGAGGACTTAAAAAGGAAGCTTTACCTAAAAGTTATGACGCTTCTGGCGTAACTTTTAGGTAAAGCTTCCTTTTCCGTAGGAGCGATTCTGTCCGGGACGAAACCGGCGGGAAGGTTTCAGTTTTCTCTGGAATATTCGTCGAAAAAGTTCATCCCGGCTTCGAGCCGGTCGACCAGCGGGAATTCGACGCCCAGGTCGAAGAGCCGTCTCATGACCGCCGGGTCGTCGGTGCCGAAATAGTTGATCTTGATTCCCGCCTCTTTCAGACGGGCGATCTGTTCGGGGGTCGGCAGTTCGTAAGCAAGCTGGATAAACTCGGCTTTACGGGCGATGGTGTCGTCGATATAGGCGTTACTCCCCCCCTGTCGGAACATGTTGCAGATTTTGACCTGCGGGTACTTCGCTTTGATGGCGTCGGCCTCAACGTGGTCGCAGGCGACGAACGCCTGGTCGACCCGATTGTCGGCGACGATCTTTTCGGCGACCGCCAAAGCCAGTTCCGCGGCGATCTCGTGCGGGACGCCGCCCAGGTGGATGTTAAGCCACACGTCGCGCGGCGTAACCGCCAGCGTCTCGTCCAAGGTCGGAATCTTTGTTCCGGCGAACCGGGGTGATTTCCAGCTGCCGAAGTCGAGGGCGCGGACTTCGTCGAAGGTCAGGTCAAGGATATGCCCCGTGCCGTCGCTCGTTCGGTCGACCGTCCAGTCGTGCATGATGACCATCTGCCGGTCTTTGGTGAACCGGACGTCGAACTCGATCATTTGGGCTTTCATTAAGACGGCCGCTTCGAACGCGGGTATGGTGTTTTCCGGGAATTCCGACTGCCATCCGCGGTGCGAGCAGATCCCGCGCGACGGGAGGCTTTCCTGGGCGGGAACGGCCGTCGGAAGGAACGTGAACGCGGCGGCCAGTACGGTCAGGAAGAATGAACGTTTCATGGAGCGGATTCCTTTAAAGGGACGGGATGTCCCGGTTGTCGAACGGGACGGTTCTTATTTGGTCTTGACGATCAGCCCCGGTTTGCGCGGCTTGACAGCCGGCAGCCCCTCGGCGCTGTAGCCGAGCGCGCAATGGCCGATCCCCGCGAAGGTTTCGGGGATCCCCCATTTTTTCATCAGCTCTTTCCCCTCGGGCGTCGAAAAGACTTCCCGGGCGCGGTGAATCCAGCAGGACCCCAGGCCGATCGAGTAGGCGGCGAGCATCATGTTGCCGATCGCCAGCGCGCCGTCTTCGACGTAGGTGCGCGGCGCGGTGTCGGCAAAGACGACGACGAACGTCGGCGCGCCGTAGAACGGGTCGGTGTCGGCTCCCAGGACCCGGGCGTTGAGACGGGTCAAAAGCGCGCGGGTCGGCTCGTCCTGAACCGTGACCAGGCGGATCGGCTGCATGTTCATTCCCGAAGCGGCGTAGGTTCCGGCTTCGAGAACCGCGTCGAGCTCTTCTTCTTTGATCTGTTGCGGTTTATAGGCGCGGATGCTCCGCCGGAGTTTCATCGCTTCTAAAATGTCGTTGGTCATCTTTTTCCTTTCTTTTTCCTTTCGTCGAACGAAAACAACGGGCGCCGCGGATCGGGCGGCGGCTTCCCCGATTATAGGCCCGTTCCGCCCCCGGTTCAAGAGGCTTAGGAGTCCCCTTCCGGCGGCGCGGCGGGCGGGGAACGGGCGATCTTCTCCCTTGCTCAATCGGAAATTTCGTTTATAATGGGGGGGCTTAGGACTCTAAAGGGCGGGCGTTCTCTATAGGTATTCCGTCCGCGGAGCGATAAGCCGGAATTTGAATCTGTGATTTTTTCATTTTGTTTCCGCTCGCGCTTTCGCGTAGCAGAGCCGTCGGGCGGGAACCGGTAAATGTTATAAGGAGTTTTGACAGTGGCTATTAATGTTGGTATCAACGGTTTCGGTCGTATCGGGCGTCTCGTCTTCCGTCGCATGATGGAAACCCCCGAAAAGTTCAACGTCGTCGGGATCAACGACCTTTCGAACCCGAAGGATCTCGCCATCCTTCTGAAGTACGACAGCACCCACGGCCGTTTCAAGGGGGGCGAAGTCACCAATGACGACGCCAACCTGATCGTCAACGGAAAGAAGATCCCGATCACCGCCGAAAAGAACCCCGCCGACATTCCGTGGGCCAAGCTCGGCGCCGACGTCGTTCTGGAATCGACCGGTCGTTTCACCAGCCGCGCCAAAGACGGCGCCGCCGGTTATGACAGCCACCTGCAGGCCGGTGCCCGCAAGGTCGTCCTTTCCGCCCCGGCGAAAGACGATATCGACCTGACCTGCGTTCTGGGCGTCAATGACGCTGAACTCAAGCCGGAACACAAGTGTGT
>CADBQY010000194.1 GCA_902796885.1 uncultured Planctomycetota bacterium | reverse complement strand
TCGCTCTATGCCGAGGGACGGGGACTGACCGCCTATTACGGGACCGAAGAGGAAGCCTCGGTCGCCCCGACTTGCTACATTTTCTGCTACGGCGACGCGCTCGACCACATCGGCGCGGCGGCGACTTCGCATTTCGGAATTTCAAAAGAGTATTCGGCCCTGAACAACAAGACCGCGCGCCGCGCGCCGTTCGGCTCGCACTACTGGCAGTCTTTTTCGGGAATCAAGGACGGTCTTTCGAACACGATCGCCTTTTCGGAAACGATTACCGGCGAGGCGCCTTATACGCAGTCGTACGAAGCCGCGCGGAACCTGAAGCATACGCCCCAGGTCGTCCCCGCGTCGCTTCTTCGTCCGGCGGAATGTCTCAACTCGGTCGATCCGAACGATTCCTCGCTCGGAGTTTACCAGAGCGGCTATGTGGGCGCGTACCGCGGGCGGATTTGGTACGTCGGATGTCCCGTCTTTTCGGGGTTCACGACGATCCTCCCTCCGAACTCGAAAGTCTTCTGTTCGGTCGATATTCAGCCCGCCGCTCCAATTGTCGGCGGGGCGCGGAGTTACCACTCCGGCGGAGCGAACGCGGTGATGCTCGACGGCGCCGTTCGCTTCGTGACGAACAACGTCGATACGGGGGATAGCGGCGGCGATTCCGGACTCGATCACGCGCCCCGCAACAGCGGCCGTTCCCCCTACGGCGTCTGGGGAGCGTTGGGGAGCGCCAACGGAGGGGAGAGCGCCTCGCTCTAAGCCGAAACGGCGTCAGGGGAAGATGCCGCCCAAGACCGGGAATCTCTGGAAAGTTTTAATCTTTCAGACTGTAACGAAACGGCGGATTGTCCGTCTCAACCGGGGGGCGCTGAAAAATTTTTTATTTTTCAGACAGGGGGGATTGACCCCCTTTGTCCGATATGTTAGAAAAAGTACGCTCGGGGAGTGTTGATCCGGGAAAGGTATTCTGTAAAAACGTCCATTTTAATATAGGAAAGCAAGAGGCTGGCGATGTCGAAGTACGCCGTTTCGTTGTTGGTTCTTTTATCTTCTCTCTGTCTTGTGACGGCATGCAAAAAATCGGATTATCCGGAAGGGTTTCCGAAGATTCATCCGATCCAGCTCAAAGTGGTTGAAAACGGTTCTCCGGTGGAAGGCGTCCGTGTGACGGTTCAGTATACCGACCGCACCCTGGCCAAATGGGGGACGTCGGCGTTTTCGAACGCCGAAGGCGTGGTTAAACTGATGACCCGCGGCTTTGAAGGGGCGCCCGAAGGGAGCGGCGTCTTCCTTCTCGAAAAGCGGGATCCCCCGGTCAAGCAGGACGAAAACGGCAACTACGTCGCCGGAAATACCGAGAACCAGCTTGACGACCGCTTCTCCGACCCGGACGAAACTCCCTTCCAGGCTTCGATTCCGAAAAAACAAACGGGGACGATCGTTATCGACCTGGGGAGTGAAACGGTCTCGGCCGAATAGTCCCGCCGGAAATTACGAAAATAAGAACGGGGAGCTTTCGCTTCCCGATATGTTTAATTCCATATTTTATTCATTTCCTTCACTTGGAGAACACAAGAATGTTGAAACCTTCTGAGAAGAAGAGCGGCTTTACGCTGGTCGAGCTTCTGGTGGTCATCGCGATCATCGGGATTTTGATCGGGCTCCTGCTGCCGGCGGTACAGGCGGCGCGAGAAGCCGCCCGCCGGATGAAATGCTCGAACAACTTAAAACAGCTGGCGCTGGCGGTTCATAACTACGCCGACGCGCACGACGCGATTCCCGCGGCGAATACCGCCTACGGCGGGTACGGGCCCGGGGCCTACGGCGATACCGAGAACGCCGGTTACGTCGGTTGCGTCAGCGGTTTGGTGATGCTGATGCCCTTTATGGAACAGCACCAAATTTGGGATCAGTTTGTCGAAACCGCGACGAAGATCAAAGAGAACGGCACAGTGAACTCGGCGATCACCATGCCGTTCGGAACCAGACTCGTTGAAGCGTCTTACCAGGGGTGCCCGACCCCTCATTGGGGGATGAACGGCGCCGCGATGACGATGCTCGGCTGTCCTTCCGATCCGATGGGCGGAAAGGCCGCCGAATACGACGAGGGAAAGATCCTCGCCCAGTATTATGCCGAGAATCCCGAAGAGGGGTTCGTCGCTCCGACGTGTTACGCGTTTTGCTACGGCGACGCCTATGGCGCCGATATCAGCCAGGGTGCCGCAGGTACGAACGACGCGTGGAAAGCCCCGGCGACACAGAACGGAAAGAACGGCGGACTCGCCCGCCGCGCGCCGTTCGGCTCGCACTACTGGCAGACTTTTTCGGGGGTCAAAGACGGATTGTCGAACACAATCGCTTTCAGTGAGTTTTGCGCGGCGGACCGTCCCCCCGAGGCGTCCAAAGGCGCCCGGAACTTGCGCTTCTACCCCCAGATTATGAGTAAGACTTCGGCGCCCTCCAGTTGCTTGAGCCTGGTCGACACCGACGACTCCACAATGGGGATTTTGGGGTACGGTCACGTCTATGCGTATCGCGGTCGAATTTGGTTTGCCGGCAACCCCGTTTTTTCCGGTTTTACAACGATCCTTCCCCCGAATTCCAAGGTCTACTGCTCGTCATGGCCGGGGAACGGCACCGTTATCGGCGGGGCGCGGAGCTACCACTCCGGCGGCGTGAACGCCTCGATGCTGGACGGTTCGGTTCGGTTTATCACCAACAGCGTCGATACCGGCGACGGTGAGGAAGACGGCGGACTCGAACAGGTGCCGCGAACGAGCGGCCGTTCCCCCTACGGCGTCTGGGGGGCGCTGGGAACCGCCAACGGCGGCGAAAGCAAGTCGATCTGATATTCGGCTTAACGGCAGGCACTTTCGGGTGCCTGCCGTTTTTCATTTATGGGCGCGCCTTTAAGGGGCGCCCGAAAGATAACGCGGATTCCTTTCCGTCTCTTCGACGGCGAGAGCCGTTTCCCTTTCCGACGGGTGAAAGAATATTTCGGTTTGCGGGAAACATAAACCGAAATGTTTCAAGCGGGTTGTTTTTTCACTTTAGGTCGGATATAATTCCCGTCGGGACGGGCGGTTTGGGGGTCGGGCAGTTTTTCCTCCCCCTCAAAAAACAAGTCAAACAGACCATTTAGCATAGTTATTTCCCCTTTTATTATCAACCGAAAGGAAAGATTTATGAGAAAGATTCGCGAACGTTCTCTCCGCATGGAATCTCTTGAAGACCGGATGCTTCTGGCTGTCACCGCCGGCGGCATCGAAACCGCCGCGGCGGCCGCCTACGTGGCCGATCCGCTCCCGACCGAAGCCGCGCAGCTGGCGACGCCGACCGGTTTTCGGGCGGCGTCCAGCGTCGCCAACAAGGTCGACCTCTCCTGGGACGCCGTCCCGAACGCGTCGGGTTACACGATTTATTATCAGGTTTCAAACGCCACGCAGTGGAGAACCAAAACGTCGACGTCGAACAGTTTTCAGCTCAGCGGCCTGAACAAGAACAGTCTGTATAATTTCAAAGTAGTCGCCAACGGCGACGGGGTGAACTACACCGATTCGGAAGAATCCGTCGTGCTTCAAAGACGCCCCGATCCGTCCCAGGCCCCGGTGTGGTACGGCACCGAGGTGACGACGCTCAGCGATGTGGAAGACGGCGTGAACATGACGTTGCGGCAGGCGGTCGCGAACGCGTCGCGGACCGGCGAAACCGTCACTTTCGCCGAGGGCCTTTCCGGAACGATCGACCTCGCCCCGAACGGCCATATCAAAGACGTCTACGGCGACGTGCTCATCGACGGCGACAACCGGATCACGATCACCAACACCAGCACCGACGGTCAGGGGCGTCTTTTCCTTCTTTACAACTACGAAGAATACATTTCGAATATTTCGTTTAAGAACATTACCCTGACCGGCGCGACGGCGACGACGTACAAAGAATTCAACCGAAACGGCGCCAGCGGCTATACAGAAGACGGCGCGGGGTTCGGCTCGGCGATCATGCTTTACTCGCCGAACTCCAAGGTCAGCGCGACGTTCGACAACGTCACGATCACCGACTGCGTCGGAACGATGAACGGTACGCTTTACCTCTACGGCGTGAGCGATCTGACGATGACCAACTGCACGATCACCGGGAACCGTACGGGGAACGGGGGCGGTTTCTTCCTCCAGGTTTGCGACAATTTCACGATCACCGACTGCGTCTTCGACGGGAATATCGCAAACGACAACGGCGGCGGCGTGGTTCTGAACGGTTTTACCAACGGCGTTCTCGACAACGTCCAGATTACGAATAACGCCTGCTACGGCACCACCGACTCTTCGTCGCTCCGTGGCGGCGGGCTTTACGTCGACGGGATTTATGATCCGGCCAACCGCTACTCCGTTTATTCGAATCTGACCCTTTACGACACCGTGATTTCGGGGAACGTGATCGACGCCGACCCGGAAGCCGGGGAAGGTCTTTTCGTCGCCGACGGCAAAGGGGGCGGGATCTGCGTTTACAACACCAACCTCACGACAAACGAATGCGTGATCTCCGACAACCATATTGTCCATGTCGGCACGGCTGCGGGGGGCGGCGTTTTCGCCATCTATAAAGACGAGTACGGTTACGAGTTGATATCGAAAAACGACATGTATCGCCCCTACAACGGAACGGTGCGGTTCAATATGACCTACCTGACCGGGAACTCGCTCGGCACGTTCGACGCCTATCCCGGAGGCGTGTACGGCATGACCGGCGGCGCGGTCTGGGCGAGCGGAAACCTGATCTTCGTCGATTCGCTCGTCGCCGACAACGCCCTCTACGGCAATACGGCCAGCGGAATGGTCGCCTCGGCCGTCTACGACTACTGCAACAACGTTTACGACAGCAACGACACGCTGATCTGGATGTCGAATATGTTCGCCTACTATACGACCTTTGCCGGAAACCGCGCCTATTCGCTCAACGGCCGCGGGCTCGGCGAGGAGTCGGGCGCGTTCCGCGATTTCGGAAACTCCTACCTCTGGGGTTCGACGATTCTGGGGAACCAGATGGTCAATATGAACGGAACCGTCGACGACGATTCGGACGACGTCGTGACCGACCGCGACTTCTTCACCTTCGCGCTGGAAGAGAACCTGGTCGCGTTGCCCCGTTTCCTTTCCTGCGTGATCAACGAAGACACGATGCTTTATCCCGGTTGGTTCGAGGAACACGCCGATTGGCATTACGGCTGGCTCGCCGGCACCTACTACGACGACGCCTCGTTCACGCAGCTGTCGGCGGGTCAGGCAAAGAACGGCGGCGCTTATCTGAAAGACGACAACGTTTACGTGACCGACTACCGGTCGCTCTATAACGACTACGACGCCGGCGACTACACCCTGGCCGAAGGGGCCGCCGCGATCGACGCGATGAATATGGACCTGTGGGGTCACGGATTCGGTTACGAATACGATATCCGCGGCGAAGGGTACTACCGTCTGGTGAACGACATCGCCGATATTGGCGTCTACGAGTTCCAGGTCGCCAAACCGACCTTCGAGGTGACGATCACCGACTATGTCGGCGACTACGACGGCCAGCCGCATACGGTCTCGATCGACGGTCTGCAAGACGGCGACACGGTTCTTTACAGCGCCGACGGCGAGAGTTATTCCGAGACGGTCGTCGCCTATACCGATCCCGGCACGTATCCCGTTTACGTCGCCGTTCAGCGCGCCGGTTACGAGGACTTCTACGGCGCCGGTTCGGTCACGATCAACGACGTCGCCCCGGTCGAGCAGCTTGCGGCTCCGGTGATTTCGACCGGCAACCGCGGGATTTACGTCTCTTACGGAGCGAACCGGCACAACATCCAGTGGGGCGCGGTGGCGAACGCTTCGGGCTACGAGGTCGGGTACACGGTCGGCGGGAGCAGCTGGGAAACCGTCCAGGTGACGGATGTCAGCGCGGTGATCACTGCTCTGGCTTACGGCACGGACGTGACCTATCAGGTCCGGGCGCTTGGGGACGGCGTCTCCTACGCCGATTCGGAGTGGAGCGCTTCGAAGACGTTCAACGTCTGTCCGATGGACATCAATAACGACGGCGACATTTCGGGTAGCGACCGTAACCTTCTCGCCAATTCGTGGCTTTCCGAAGAGGGTGACGACGAATACCAGTACTATGCCGACATCAACGGGGACGGCGACGTTTCGGGGGCGGACCGCAACTTCATCAGCAACAACTGGCTCAGCGAGGCGGGAGACGACGAC